>CAZIPZ010000037.1:2410-24065 GCA_964541075.1 uncultured Solibacteraceae bacterium
GGTTGAAGTAGGCCTCGTCGTAGTCGGGTCGCGTCTCAACTGCTCGACGGAATTCCGCGATCGAGCCATCAACGTCGCCTATAGCGCGAAACGCAAGCCCAAGGTTGTTATGAGCTTCGGCAAATTCAGGTGCAATGCGAATGGAGTCTTGGTAAGCCTGAATAGCGCTCTGCCAGTCGCCTTTATCAGCCAGCGCCAGTCCGAGGCTATGAAAAGCCGTCGAATCGTTCGGCTTGAGGCGAACTGCTTCACGGTAGGATGCGATGGCGGCGTCGACGTTGGCATTAGCTCGGAGTGGAATTCCAATTTTGGGGTCCAGGCGCATGGCTGTGCGAAAGGTAGCGACACCTGCCTGCAAATCACCTTTTTCCAATAGGGCGATTCCTAGGTTATTGTGGGTTACCGCATCGTCCGGCTGTAGTCGAATTGCGCTGCGATAGGCGGCAATGGCAGCGTTCAGGTCTCCCTTTTCAGCCAGCGCGACGCCGAGGTTGCTTTGTATGAGGGCCTCGTCGGGTTTAAGTCGTATCGCTTCCCGGTACGCCGCAATCGCTTCATCCAGATTGCCTTTGCTGCGCAACACGAGCCCAAGATTGTTGTAGCCCTCTGCGTAATCTGGTTTGAGGCGAATAACTTCTCGATGAGCGGCGATGGCGCCATCCAAATCTCCGCTCCTTGAAAGGTCGATGCCAAGATCCGGATTCAATCGGATGGCCGTCCTGAGGGCGGCAAGCGCCGCTTCGTTGTCTCCTTTTGAAGCCAGCACCAGACTCAAGTGATAATGCGGCATCGCAGCATCAGGCTTTAATCGAATTGCGGTCTGAAGCTCCGCGGTCGCTTCGACTAGATCATTCTTTGCAAGGAGCGCCGCACCAAGTTCGTCGTGCGCTTCCATATCATCATTGCCAAGACGCACCGCCTGCCGAAATTCGGCGATAGCTCCATCCACGTTCCCTCGCTGTCTTAAGACAAGGCCAAGGTTATAGTGCGACCGGCTGTCTTCGGGATTCAAGCGGACAGCTTCTCTGATTGAATTCAGTGCATTCTCAGTGTCTCCTTTTGCCAGAAGTATCAGCCCGATGTCATTTTGAGCCTCAAAATATTCCGGTCTAAGTTTGACGGCGGCTTGGAACTCGACAAGAGCCCCGTCCATGTCTCCCTTCTCGCGGAGAGCGAGCCCAAGATTTCGGTGGAGTGCGGCTTCAGCCGGTTGGAGGAGTATGGCGGACCGATACGCCTGAACGGCGCCATCTACATCTTTGCCGGACATCAGAAGCAGCATGGCGAGGTCGCTCAAGGCCTCCACAAAGTCGGGTCGAAATCGTATCGCTGTTTGGAACTCTGCGATTGCGCCGTCCACGTTGGCCTTCTTTCGAAGAGCGAGTCCTAGATGATGGTGCGCTTCGGGCGAGTCGGGCTGGAGTCGCACTGCCGTTTGAAACTCCACGATGGCGGCATCAGCTTCGCCTTTCGACAGCAGTGCGAATCCTAGATCATCGTGTGCGCCTGCCATTTCCGGCTTCAGCCCAACGGCTGTCCTATAAGACTCAACCGCTTCATCAAGATTTCCCTTCAATTCGAGAGCGTTGCCGAGGTGCTGGTGGGCTTCCGGAACATCAGGTTGAAGTCGAACGGCTTCACGGTATGCAGCGATAGCTTCATCAAGGTCACCGCGGTTCATCAGAGCGACGCCTAGATTGTGATTGGCTTCCGCGGAACTCGGCTCTAAGCCAACGGCTGTTCGAAAAGCATCTATAGCCGCCGCAAGGTCGCCCTTTTCGTGCAGTGCGGCGCCGAGTTCGTAGTAAACGCCTGCCGCATTTGGCTGCAGGTCAATCGCTTTTCGGAAGCTGGCAATGGCCTCGTCGATCATTCCCTTCTTGCGAAGAGTAATCCCGAGGTTGTAATAGGTCGGTTCAGAATCCGGCCGCATTCGAAGCAAAGTTCTGTAGGTTGCAATCGCTTCGTCGAGGTCGCCTTGACCATCAAGCGCCAGCCCAAGGTAAAGATAGGCTGCATCCAGATCGGGCTTGAGAGATACCGTCTTTCGAAACGCCGCCACAGCCGCCTCCATGCTTCCCTTCGTGTAAAGAGATACGCCTAGATAAAACTGCGCCTGGACAAGACGGGGATTGAGTTCAAGAGCAGCCTGGAATTCTGCAATGGCTCCGTCAATGTCACCCTGCTGGCCGAACTTCATTCCGACGCGATAATGACCGTCCGCGTCGTCAGCGCCCTGGCCCAGACATAATCCAGCGCAGAACCAAAGTGAGAGCAGGGAAGTCAATGCGGCTTTCATGTCTGACGCATCTTAATCCGGCGCGGCCTCCCAGCGCCATCCATTCAACACCGGGAATCGTTTATGTCTGGGATCTTTTATTGTTTTCGAAATTTTTGATATCGTGCCGTTATTCGCACCTATGAGCTACGTACTGGTGTTCTCCTTAATGTTGCAGATGCACTTCCCCGCACAGACCGATCACGCGCACAAAAACCCGCTTCCATCCCGTACGAATTCCGTGATCGAAGCAGCCCAGTTCACAAACCAGATGTCGCGGTCCTTTACGCCTTCCGACAGCGGAACTTCGCCGATTCCACTCCACAACTTTGTGGATGACTACATTTTCGGTCGTATCAAGCGAGACGGCATCCCGCACGCTTCGTTAAGCTCGGATGAAGAGTTTCTTCGCCGCGTCTACCTTGACACAACTGGGCTTCTGCCTTCGCCAGAAGTGGTGCGCGAGTTCGTCGTGCGAAATGACCCTGGCAAGCGGGCTCAATTGATCGATGCGCTCGTTGGTAGCGATGAATTTGCCGCCCAATGGGCATGGTTTTACGGAGACTTGTTTCGCCTAACCAACTACGCAGGCGGCTCGAAAAATGCATTCCAATTTTGGAATAAGCAATGGTTGCAGGTGGACAGGCCTTATAACGAGGTTGTGACTGATCTGATCACCGGTTCGTCAAAGAGCCACAGTTCAGTTCCGCAGCTTGCCTTTCTAGGTCGCGTGCTACGCAACAGTGGACTGAAGAATAGGGATCTGACCGATCCAGACAACTACGGAGCCACAACGAATCGCCTGGACGCCCTCGACGAGATAAGCGTCGAGATCGCCAGAATCTTCCTAGGGATCAACATCGACTGCATATCCTGCCATGACGGTGCGGGACACTTGGAGACGATCAATCTGTATCTCGCGGGAAAAACGCGTAAGGAGTTTTCGCAACAAGCAGCTTTCTTCGGTCGTTTGCGGATGCTGGGTATCTACAATGTGAACAACTCCGACAGTGTTATCGACGACAACGCCTCTGGTTACCAGACCGGAAATGATGCTCCGTTCTTCACTTCCAGCGAGACACGGTTTCCTCGGACAGGGGAAACCTACGAACCGCAGTTCCTTTTGACAGGAGAGAAGCCCCGACGGGGAGCTGATCCCCGCGCGGAATTCGCACGAATGGTAACCAGCCATCCGCAGTTCAGCAGAGCCACTGTGAATCTGGTTTGGGGCCGACTGATGAATGTCGGTTTTGTGGAGCCCTACGACGGATTCGATCTCGCGCGGCTGGATCCGTCCTATCCACCGCCTGGCCAATGGGCGATTCAACCGTCAAACCCCGAGCTGCTGGAGTCGCTTGCCGAGGATTTTCGTTCTCATGGCTACAGCATGCATCATCTGATCAAAACCATTCTGAAATCCAGCGCCTACCAGCTTTCCTCTCAGTTTGGAGCCGAGTGGAAAGACGCCTACGCTCCGTATTATGCACGTAAGTTCGTGCGTGTACTGCGAGGGACTGAAATTGCGGACGCTATTGCTCAAGCCACCGGTCGACCATTCGAGATTCAGTTTGCCGGCAGCGAGGTCCATCGCGTTGGACAACTCAGTGACCCAAGTGACGTCACCTATGAGATGACTCTGAGCGGGCCCAAAGGCAGCAATGAGGGAGTGGAGATCACGAATATATTGAATGGATTCTTTCAGAACAACCGCGAAGCTCCCGCCCCGATCGGAAACAAAGCGACGACGCTTCAAGCCGTGTTGTTAATGACTTCAACTCTCGTGAATGATCGGGTTCTTGCTGAAAAAGGTAGTCGAGTTCAGTCGTTGTTGGAGTCGAGTAAGACCGATGAACAAGTTATCGAAGAACTATATCTTGCCACGCTCACACGCTGGCCTGAGCCGGACGAAAAGAAAGCGATCCTGGAAGCTTTTGATCTCAAGAGGGATAGGAAGAGGGGTTTTCAAGATCTCGCATGGGTTCTATTGAACGGAATCGAATTCGTGTTGAACCGCTGATTTTCTTGATGTCGCCATGAAAAGCGTCGCAAAAGATAGCCTCCTGAAACGTAGAGAGTGGATGAAGTGGGCCGGTCTGAGTTTTGCAGGCAGTGCGTTTCCTGGACTCATGCGCCCGCTTCGCGTGGGTGCAAGCGGTAAGGCCAACCCGCGAGCGACCGCGCGGAACTGCATATTCATCGAACTTGCGGGGGGAATTAGCCAGGCGGATTGTTGGGACTTCAAAGAAAGCCGTAGACAACCTTCCGATCTCGACGTACGACGGGTGTTGCCTGATGTGTTTTTGTCGAAGACCCTTTTCCCACAACTTTCGAATGACATGCAGCAGATCGCCTTGGTGCGTTCGATGCGCGCTCAGGAGTTGGTGCACTTCAACGGTCAGTATCACACGCAAACTGGGAGAGCCATTAACGCCGCGATCGCCAAGGAAATTCCCGCGTTCGGATCGATTATTGCGGCCGAACTGGACTCTCAGCGGCGAGATTCCGACAGCTTCCCCACATACGTCAGCGCATCTTTGGGAAAGTCTCTGGCTGGACCGATAGGAGCCGGGTTTCTGCCGTCACGTTTTGCTGGCCTCGACCTTGATGCAAAAACAGTATTCCAAAGTCTTGGCGCTGATCGCGACAGCGCCGGCGTGAATCGAATAATGGAGGCGCGTTGGAACAGGCTGGCAGTGCTGTCGAAAATATGGCGATCGCGGCGCGCAGACTTGGGCGATAAGGCGTCTGACTATGAGGCGTTTTATCAAGGCGCATACAAGATGCTGAACGACCCTAGATGGGCGGCAGTTTTCAGAGTGACAAGCGAAGAACGACGCCGATACGGGGACGATGAATACGGCTTAGGCCTGATCCTCGCAAGAAATCTACTTGCCGCTAATGCCGGGACGCGGTTTGTCTATGTCTATGACGGGAATCTGTGGGACCAGCACACAAGGATCTTTGATCGCGAGGCGGAACATAATCACTACGGAAACTGTTATCGATTCGATAAAGGTTTTGCCAGCCTATTAAAGGATCTTTCAGTCATCCCGGGCAGCCGCTCCGGTGTCAAGTTGCTTGACGAGACGATGATCGTGGCGGCAAGCGAATTCGGGCGCACGCCGGAAATCAATCCGATGGGAGGACGGCACCACTGGCGATTCGCCTATACCACTCTTTTTGCCGGCGGCGGTGTTCGAGGTGGACGTGTAATAGGTAGTACAGACGCCGTGGCGGCAAACACGATTGAGACCGGATGGAAGCACAAAGAACAGCCTCGGATGGATAATGTCGTCGCGACTATATACTCGGCCCTTGGCATCGACTGGACGAAGACCATTGAAAACACGCCGTCGGGTCGAACATACAAGTATGTTGAGACGGCGCCAGTCGGGGGGTCGGAATTGATCAGTGACGACACGATTGAGGAGCTTTTCACATGAATACCGAAAAACTTCGCAAGATATGCCTCTCTCTGTCCGGCGCCACAGAGCAGATTCAATGGGAAGACGATCTTGTATTTAAGGTGGGCGGAAAAATGTTCGCCGTCGTCGGTCTGAGCGGCAACGCTTTCGGGCGGTTCTCATTCAAGTGCTCAGAAGAACGTTTCTATGAGCTGACGGAGTCGCCCGGAATCCTTCCGGCTCCATACTTGGCAAGGGCCCACTGGATCTCTATCGATCCGCGTGAATGTTCACTTTCCTTCAAAGAGATAGAAGAATTGCTTCGTGATGCGCACTCCATCGTGCTCGCCAAGCTACCGAGCAAAGTTCGGCAGGAAATCTCTTCTCGGAAGCGTAGAAACGTAAGGCCTCGCTGATTTTCCGCCAGCGCCAGACCCAATATCTGCCTAAACATCCAATTGTCCTATGCCGATAAAGAGTTGTACGCAGGATGCGTCGGGAGACATAGCAATTAGTCAGGAAAAGAATTTCTTCACTGTCCGGTGCGCGCTGTGCGGCGGAGCGGCTCAGCCGAAAGGCGAGGAGAGTTGCAGCGTGTGTCGCGGCATCGGTATGATTTTGCTGCCTGGAAGCATCGAACAATACAGTGACTGCAGCGGCTGCGCCGGCTCTGGATTTGTGGGATCCAATTTCGAGAAGATTTGCGGAAGATGCCAGGGCGTCGGCGCCGTGCGAACTACGATGTCTCACTGTTTCCCTATCAGAAACCAACGATCATCCCGCTGAGCGAAGTAAACGTATCGCGCATGTCGGAACTCCTGAAAGTGCAACTCACTCCGCTTTTTGTCAATCCCATGTTCGATCCTCTTTGCTAGACTACAAGCCTTCAAGCGATGGCAACGGTCAGATTCACTCGAAATATTCAGAGGCACGTCGAGTGTCCGACACGCGAGATTTCCGGATCTACACTCCGCGAGATTCTTGACACGTACTTCCAGGAAAACGAACGAGCGCGCGGTTATGTGCTGGACGAACTGGGTAGAATTCGACAACACATGGTGGTCTTTATCGACGGCGATCTTGTTCGAGACCGCGAAAACCTCAGTGATCAAGTGGAACGGAATTCATTGATCGATGTGATACAGGCATTATCAGGAGGGAGTAGATGAGTGATCGGTGTTACGTGGCGACAAGGAAAGGCTTGTTCACTGTGGATCGACGCGTTTCGAAATGGTCGATATCGCGTGCGGCGTTTGTGGGCGATAACGTCACGCTCATAATGCATGATTCCCGCACCGGAAGTCTGTTCGCCGCGCTGAATCACGGCCACTTCGGCATTAAAGTCCACCGTTCGTCGGATCATGGAGAAACATGGAATGAGGTTGCGACTCCTCAATATCCCGCAATGCCTGAGGGATACACGCCTAAACCGCATCCATTCACCGGCAAGCCCCTAGACTGGGCGTTGAAGCTCATCTGGTCTCTCGAACCCGGCGGCGCGGACGAACCGGGCGTCATCTGGTGTGGAACAATGCCCGGAGGGCTATTCAAATCCGAGAACAATGGCGATTCATGGGAGTTGAATCGGCCGCTTTGGAATCATCCGCGGCGCGAAGACTGGGGGCCGAATGGCGCCGAGTTCCCGGGAATTCATTCGATCTGTGTCGATCCTCGTGATTCGAGGCACGTCAGTGTGGGGGTTTCCACGGGAGGGGTTTGGATCACAAGGGATGGTGGAAAATCCTGGAGCATTACAGGACGCGGTATGAGAGCGGAGTATTTTCCGGAGGAACAAATGTACGACCCTATCGTGCAGGATGTGCATTGCCTCGTGCAGTGCGCCGCAAACCCAGATGCGTTTTGGGTGCAACACCACAATGGCATCTTCCGGTCGACTGACGCCGCTGCATCCTGGACGGAGATCAAGAATGTTAAGCCTTCTGTTTTTGGATTCGCCGTCGCGGTCCATCCGAACGATCCCGACACTGCGTGGTTCGTTCCCTCAGCGAAAGACGAGAAGCGATGTCCCATAGATGGCCGCGTGGTCGTCAATAGAACGCGTGACGGAGGCAAAACTTTCGAGACCCTGAGAGAGGGCTTGCCGCAAGAGCACGCATATGACCTCGTTTATCGCCACGGCTTGGACGTGGACGAGTCTGGCAAGAGATTGGTTTTCGGATCGACCACCGGTTCGGTGTGGGTCAGCGAGGACGGCGGGGATTCCTGGCAAGCGGTTTCTTCGAATCTCCCTCCAGTGTACGCGGTGCGTTTTGCGAAATCCTGAGCGGATAAGAAACGGCCTCGCCGCTTCTCTCTTCGCGTCCGACGTACTGGCAGTGATCGGCGATTTTACAGAGCATGTGAGCAGCAGAAGGCCTGTCAACTCCAGCCTAATCTGCTCCTATTGAGGACCGGATTTAGCCGGCTTGCGCTTTTCGGTTCTGCAGTAGCTCAGCGGATTCACGCAGCACACTTTGCAGCTTGTCTACTTCCACTGGCTTGCTGAGGAACCTGTCCATCCCGGCTTCGATGCATTCTGTCAAGTGTTCCTGCATCGCGTTCGCTGTCATTGCAATGATGAGCGGACGTTCTGCCCGAGACCATTCCTTGCAGATATGCTGAGTCGCCTCCAGTCCGTCCATTTCCGGCATTTGCATGTCCATCAGAATCAGGTCGTACCTTTGGTGGCGTAGCGCCTGGATAGCTTCTTTGCCGTTGCCGACGACATCCGGAAGGTAACCCATGCGTTTGAGCATGAGGACCGCGACCTTTTGATTGACCACGTTATCCTCGGCAAGGAGGATCTGAAGGGGAAAGCGGTCGGCCAGATTGGTGTCGAACTTGTTTTCGCTCACAGAGACCCTGTTCTTGAGCGTTTTGTTTGAAAACACCTTGATGAGCGCATCAAACAAGGTCACCGGTTTCAGTGGTTTCATAAGCACCGCTGAAAAATCGAAACTTGACACCGTTCTTTCAGGAGAGCCTAGTGAAGTCAGGAGAATGATAGGTAGCGAGTCAGCGCTGCAAAGGCTCCGGATCTCTCGTGCGACTTCCACCCCATTCCGCTTCGGCATCAGCATATCGAGAATAGCCAAATCATACGCATCTCCTCGGCGGATCCACTGCATCACTTCGAGACTATCGGTTGTTCCGGAGGCCTGCGCGCCCCATGAATTGATCTGGTCGACAATAACCTTCAAGGTCGTCTTATTGTCATCGAGCACCAGTACGCGCTTGCCCTTGAATAATGGTTCAAGGCCTCGCAGGTAGGGGTGAGACTGGCCTTCAACTGCATCGGCGACAATGGAGAAGAAGAACGTAGAGCCTTCGTTCATCGTGCTGTAAACGCCGATGGAACCGCCGAGCATTTCGCTAAGGCGCTTGCTGATGGCGAGGCCGAGACCTGTACCGCCATAATTGCGCGACGTTGAACTGTCCACCTGGCTGAATGGTTTGAAGAGACGATCAAGCCTGTTTTCAGGAATGCCGATGCCAGTGTCCCGCACTTCGAAGCGAATTTCGTACATATTACCCCTGCGCTGGCTGGAGGCAGAGACGACGACTTCTCCTCTTTGCGTGAACTTGATAGCGTTGCTTAACAAATTCAGCAGAATCTGGCGCACGCGTGTGACATCGCTGAGGATTCTGACGGGTGTGTCAGCTGTCACGATATAGCAGAGGTCGAGGTCTTTTTGGGCTGCGCGCGCGGCAACGAGATCGAGAGCTCCTTCGATGGAGTGACGTACTTCAAATGGCTGCTTTTCAATTTCCAGCCTGCCAGCTTCGATCTTCGAGAAGTCTAGAATATCGTTAATTATCGTCAGCAGCGCTTCGCCGCTTCCTCGAATGGTCTCGGCGTAGTCTCGCTGTTCCTGAGCGAGGTCTGTTTCAAGCAACAGGCTTGTCATACCGATAACAGCATTCATAGGGGTTCGAATCTCGTGACTCATGTTCGCCAGAAACTCGCTTTTCGCGGTATTTGCGCTGTCAGCTCTCACCTTTGCCTGTGCAAGCTCCTCTGCGAAGAGTTTTCGTTCGGTGATATCGTCGGCGAGTCCCGCGACGCGATCGACAATGCCTGATTTGTTTCGGACTGGAAACGCGCGATCGCGCACCCAGCGGATTGATCCGTCGGGTCTCACGATACGGTATTCAATCTCGTAGGAACCTAATGCCCGTTTTGGGAGGGCGGCCACAACACGCTCGCGATCGTCCGGATGAATGAGATCGAGCAGCGCTTCAGGATCGTCGTAGACGGTTGCTGCCGGCCGACCGGAAATGCTTTCATATGTCGGACTGACGTATATGATGCGATCCGTTTGAGGGTCGAGGAGCCAGAAAATTTCCTGGATGTTTTCGGCAAGCTGGCGAAACAGCTCCTCGTTGTCTCGAAGTTTCTGGTTAGCGAGGTTCAGTTCTTCAGCGAGGGCCGCGCGGGCTTCAGCCGTTTCCTTCTCGGCTCGCGCGCGCACCGCCTCGAGCTCTTTGTTCTTCAGTTCGCGCGCTATCCGTTGATTTTCTTCCTGAAAAAATTTCCGGCGAAGCAATGCGCGAATCCGAGCTTTGACCACCGCCAAATCGCTGGATTTTCCCACGAAGTCATCGGCGCCCGCTTCAAGGCCTCGCGACATGTCTTCCTTGTTTTCGAGCGCAGTTAACATCAGGACGACGGCGGGCGTGTCCATCGAACGGCGGAGGTCGACAATGTGCTTGCAGACTTCGATTCCATTCATATGAGGCATTACAAGGTCGAGAAGCACGGCATCGAAGTCCAGGTTGCTGAATTTCTCTAACGCCTCGGCGCCGGAGGTTGCCGTTTCCACCTGATATCCTTCACCTTTTAGTTCATCTGCGAGGAACTCGAGGAATGTCGGACTATCGTCTACGGCGAGAAGGCGAGCGCTCGACAGGGCGGAATCGGAGCCCGGAAACAGTGATGTTTCCGCAGCCGATTTTCGAAGCAGCGCGCGGACGCGGAGGATAAGGATTTCGTCATCAATGGACTTGGGTACGTAATCGTCTGCTCCGCTTTCAAGGCCATGAAGCTCCGTCGCGCTTTCCTCTTCCGCGGTTAACATGAGAATTGCAATGCCTCGAGTGCTCATATTCATCCGGATGCGGCGGCAAACTTCGTCGCCGTGAGCGCCGGGCAGATAGTAGTCGACGATCACAAGGTCTGGAATGTTGTGATTCAGTTCTTCAAGAGCGGCTTCCGCCGTCGCGCACCACACGACGGTGCAGCCTTCGGCTTCAAGCATCAGCTGCAACTTGACCGCTTGAGTTTCCGAATCCTCAACCACTAGAACTCGGTGTGCTCCTTGCATGGGTACTCTCCTGATTGATTCGCACCATCTGCCTGACTCGAGAACCGATTTCGTCGACAGGCAAGATTTCACAGGCTCCGCCACGGTCTAGCGCCGCTTTAGGCATGCCGTATACGACCGCGGACGACTCATGTTCGGCGATGGTGTAACCGCCGGATTTTCTCAATTCGACTAATCCATCAGCGCCGTCGTCGCCCATCCCGGTGAGTAAAATTCCGAGTCCGGCTGCTCCGACATTCCGAGCCAGTGATTCAAACAGTATTGTTGCGGATGGCCGCTGAGCAGAGGCAGGCGGCTTTCCGGTGATAATGATGCGATCCCGCTCGAACTCAATATGTCGGTCTGCAGGTGCAAGATACACTCTGCCGGGAAGAGGGGCTTCGCAATGCCGCGCAATCGCAGCGGGAAAAGGCGTGACGCCGCCGAGCCACGAAACGAATCCATCTAGGAAGCTGGGCATCATATGTTGCACTAGCAATATCGGCAGCGGGAAGCCGGGTCCGAGATCTGTCAAAACCCGGACAATCGCATTCGGCCCCCCGGTGGATGCGCCTATACCGACAATCTTGATTGTGTTTCGGAAGGATAACGGCATCGAAAGATCGTACGCGGGCGTCGTTGTAGGCTTCGAGGCGGGTTTGGTTTCGGCTGTCGGAAATGTCCGCTGTCGTACAACTTTGACTTCGCTCATGATCGCGAGCTGTGAGCACAATCGGAGCGAGAGCGCCTCATAATCGGCGCGCGTTGCGCCTACAGGCTTTTCTACAACTGTCAGGGCGCCGGCCCTCAACGCGTTCATTGTGATCTTGAGGTCCTCTGACTCAACGCTGGCGGAGCATACAACTATGGGCGTCGGTCTTTCGGTCATGATGCGTCGCGTCGCGTCGAAGCCGTTCATTCCAGGCAACCGGATATCCATCGAAATAACATCAGGTGCAACCCGTCGCAGGATTTCGAGTCCTTCCTCGGCGGATCCCACGGACGCAGCCACTTCGAGGCGAGGATCACCTCCAATGATGTGTTCAAGGAACTGGCGAATCACGGCCGAATCTTCGATGATGAGGACGCGAATCTTCTTCATAAAATTTGCTGAATTGTGTCGAGAAGCTCTTGCTGCTCAAACCGCCGCTTCACCACGTATGCATCCGCGCCAAGTGCCATGCCTCGCTCCTGGTGCTCCCTGTTTTCAAGTGAACTGACGATGATTACAGGAATGCCTGCGAGCCGCGGATCATTCTTCATTTCGATCAACAGGCCGAATCCGTCCATTCGCGGCATCTCGATATCCGTGACGACAAGGCCCACAGGTTCGGAGCGAAGGCAGTCCAGCGCTTCAATTCCGTCTACCGCAACGGCCACCATATAACCGTGGGCTTCCAGAATGCTTTTTTCCAGGGTGCGTGTCGTCATGGAGTCGTCTACGATCAAGATCCGCGACTTTTTTTGCGGGCTCCCGTTCGGTGTGTTCTTGATTACGAGCGAGTTTGCCGCCTGCTGGAAGCTTCCAATGAGTTTGGCTGAATTCAAAACCAAACAGACCGTTCCATCTTCCAGAAGAATTCCTCCGGCAAGATTTACGTCACCCGCGACAATGTGTGGTAGGTCCTTGATAACGGCTTCGCGTTCCGCCAAGAAAGAGTCAACCGCCACAGCTAGCCGTCGTTCACCCAGACGAAGTATGGCGACGTTGAGGGTGTCCTTTTCAGCGTGGACTCCGGATTCATGGAGCCCTAGCATGTGAGCCAGACTCGCCAAAGAAACGTGGCGGCCGTGAACGCGGACTACAGGTTTTCCCTCGACAGTTTCAACGTCCTTGAGAGGAATCCGATACAGTCTTTCAATGCCATGAAGAGGAATGGCGAATGTCTGGTCATGGCTCGATACAAGCAGTAGCCGATGGCTCGAGATCGAAAGCGGCACAGAGATGGTGAAGCGAACGCCGACGTCGAGTGGGTGTATTTCCACTTTGCCTTGAAGGAGAGCAACAGCTTCCGCAACTACTGATAGGCCCATACCGCGGCCCGAAACCTCGCTAACCGAACGCGACGTGGAAAATCCAGGCAGGAAAATGAAGCGCGCCACCTCCGCCGCCGACAGGGAAGAGGCGTCTGTCTGAGAAGTCAGACCGCGGCGGACGGCGATTTCTAGAATGCGCGCCAGATCGAGACCTCGTCCATTGTCTTCGACGATGACGTGAAGGCGATTTCCCTCTGTTTCGATCTTCAGGCGAATCCGCGAAGGCTCCGTTTTCCTTTTTCTGCTTCGTTCCTCATTCGCTTCAATGCCATGGCTCAAGGCATTGCGAAGCAAATGCATGACCGGGTCCTTAAGCGCCTGAAGCACCAACCGATCGGCATGAACCTGGCTTCCAGCGACTTGAAGTTCCACCGTCTTGCCTTCGTCACGCGCCAGGTCCCGAATCATTTTCGGGAAACTCTCGAATACGTTTTCCGCTGGAATCATCCGCGCGTGACTCACTTCCGTTTGTAGTTCTGTTGTGAGCGATTTCAGCGTCCATGAGTTCCTGTCGTGGATCTGGCGTGTGGACTGAATTTCTGTGGAAATCAGATTTGCGTGGCTTTCGAGGTATTCGATGTAGCTAGAGACAGCCGACAGTTCTTCGTTGTTCTCTAACTTCCGGAAGGCCGCGGCGGCCGCACGCCGTGCGCGGACTCGCTCTGTAAGCGCTTCCTCCACGTGGCGGTCGAGTCCTCGTAATTTTTGTGCAAGCAGATCTTGTTGGAGGTTTTCTGCTGAAAGCTGCCCTGCCGAGCTTACGAGGCGATCCAGATTTTTGGCCAATACCCGAACGGTTTCCAAAGGTTGAAAAACGGGCGGCGCCGTCCGCGGCGTAGGCGTGTCAACTTGCGGCGTGCTCGGTTGTTCGACGAGAGCAGGCTGCTGGGACGTTCCAAGCAACTTTTCGATCGCGTCGATTGCATTCACCGGAGTATCGGGCGTCTGATTCTGTGCCAGTGCGGCGAGAAAATCTTCACTGGCGTTTAACGCACGGCCAACCACTTCGGCAACATGGCTGTCGAAGGCGAGCGAGCCGGTACGCACGCGTGAAAAAAGCGTCTCCACGCGATGCGCCAAACTCTCAATGGGACGTAAGTCGACTGCGCGTGAGGCTCCCTTCAGGCTGTGCGCTCTACGGAAAACCTCATCGAGATCAGAAGGCGACAGAGCCCCTTGAGCGTTGGAGAGGATGTCGCGAATGCATTTGAGGTGCTCCTTGTGCTCAACCTGAAAGGTGGCAAGGAGCTTCTGGCGAATATCCTTCAAAGTCTGTATCTCTCCACGGTCTTATTGAGTTGCTGCCCGAGCGCATTCAGATTTGTTGCCGCTTTTTCGAGTTGGCTGGTGCCGATGGCGGTTTGATCCGACGCCTGGCGAATGCTCTTCAAAGCCTGCGTCACCTGTTCGAATCCGATTTGTTGCTGATTCGTGGCTGCCGTGATTTGTTGAAATGCCTGAATACTTTCTTTAAGGCTTTCCGCCATATGCTGAATGGTGCGTTCGGCTACATCGGATTGCTTCTTTCCGGATTCGACACGCTTCACTACCTCCTCAGTAAGCATGACGGAAGTGTTGATGCCTTTCTGGATATCGCCAAGAATCGTTCGAACACGCCCGGTCGCTTCCTTGGCTTGATTGGCAAGGTTCTTGATCTCGTTGGCAACCACGGAAAATGATCTCCCGTGCTCACCAGCTGCAGCGGCCTCGATGGCCGCGTTCAGGGCAAGGAGATTCGACTGTTCTGCGATGTCGTTGACCGTGGAAATAATCATGCCCACCGCCTGAGTCTTCTCACTGAGTGCGACGATGTTTTCTGCAACAGCCTCGGATTGTTCCTGTATTGAATCCATCACCTTGTTGGCGGACTGTACAGCATCGATTCCGACATTCGTGGCGGTGGCGGTGGCTTCCGCGGCGGAAGCTACTTGAACGGCTCTGTCGGATACCTGGGAACCTGACTGGCTGATCTCCTCCATCATTGCAGTGGTTTCCTGAACTGCGGCTGCTTGTTCGGTAGTGCTTGCCGCTTGTTCTTTTGTGGAAGCGAGAATCTCTGCGACCGAGGCGCTTAGCGCTTCAGCGCCCGCTCTTGACTGGCTGACGTTCTCGCGGAGGCTGTCGAGCATGTCATTGAAGATGAGACTGAGTTGCCCGAGTTCGTCCGTTGTTGAAATAGCGAGTTTCTCCTGCTGCAGGTTTCCCTCGGAGATGTGCAATGCCATTCCAGTCAGACCGGTCACCGTCTTGCGCAGGCCGCCCACAAAGACGAGAGAGAACATCACTCCGATTGCAGTGCCCGCGAATCCAAGGCCGGCAGCCACGTTCGCAGTTGTTATTTCATGTTGTTCCGCAGTGATTGCAGATTCCTGTGCAAAGCCATCGAGATCATCGACAATCCTCTCGGTCTGCGAAGTCAGATCGTTTGCGGCCTTTTCAGCTTCGGCCGAGACGCGTTCCGCATCTTCGGTTCTGCTCGAGGCGGCTAGCGCGGCAGTCTGGCGTGCAAGATCAGTGAAGTCCCTATGGGTCTTTTGCAAGGCGCGAAGCTTATCGGCGACGCCGAGATATTCCGAGTTTGTGCGAGCCGCCTGTTCAGCGTTCCGAAGGCCGCTTTCAATCGCCTCGCTTGTTTGGCGTTCGTGATCGTCAAATTCGCTAAGAGGCCGGCTTGCATTATTGTTCTGCCCACGGTTTTGTCTGAGCGCTCGCTCGAACGCGAGATGTTGCAGAAGCTGCTGCTCCTCAATCTCGTTGACAGTTTTCAAGATCGGTATTTCTGTATGTGCAAGTTCCTCAACCTCAGCGCCCACCCGAGAGATCATTCTATAGAGATACCCAGTAACAACGACGAGCAGCAGCAAAAATGCGGCCGCGAGGACGCTTACCTTCTTAGCCAGCGTCCACCTGAGCACGAACTTGTTGTGACTGCCATTCCATGATGAACTTGTCATGCTATTCTCACTCCTGTGTGTCGCGACTTGATCGAGCCGCTTGCCGCAAAAAATGAGCGGGATCAATCAGCATCAACGTGTCCTCCGTTACGCCTTTTAGGTGTCGAGCCTTTATCTCAGCGTTGTTGCGCCGGCTTGCGAGCACGGCTTCCGGCTGAAGATCGCGAACGCGTTCGATTCGATCCACCTTCAAACCAATCAGTGCGCCCTCTGTCCTCACCACCAACACGTAGCCTCCGTGCAAGTTATCCGATTCAAGGGTGAGAACGCGTGCGACGTTCAGCAACGGACAAATTTCGCCGCGCAGATTGATTAATCCAAGCAATTCTGCAGGCGATCCGGGTACGGGGGTGGGTCTCTGGTAGGGAAGGATTTCTGCAAGGTCAGTGAGTTCGATTCCATAACATTCCTTGCCGACCATGAAGACGAGGACAGAAACGGAGGCAGCTTCCTCCGCAACGTTTTTCTTGGCTAGTTGCTCCGCCCGTCTAGTGAAAAGTTCAAGGAGGTCCTCATCACTGCGCGCCATGGTTTCACTTAAGGCGTTGGCGGAATGCCTCAGGCGGATTCGAACCGAGTCCCAATCAATGCGACGACTGTTGGAGCTGCTCATTTTGCCATGAGCCCCATTTGGATTTTGATCACATCCTGAAGTTCGCCCGCAGTCATGCCATCCGCTTCTTCAAAAACCACCGTTTTATCCACCCGAGCCAGGATGCGTTGCGCATTCTTAAGAGACTGAAGAGCTGATGTCCGATCACCACGCTTCTGCAAGAGGAGAGCTAGATGGTAGTGACCCAACACAGAAGTGCGATCCAAATAGATGACCCTGCGCATGGCTTGCTCGCTCTCTCCTGCTCGTCCCATTTGGTCCAATATGAGGCCTCGAAGAAAGTGGATGGCTGGGTTCAGATTCTTCTTGAACAGCGCCTCCTCACATTGCTCAAGGGCCTCTTTCCAGCGACCCTGATCCGCAAGTTGGCGAATTCCGGCGATGCTCTCGATAGATTTTTCCGGCGGATGTGCTTCAGGCGCAGAACCCGTGGGAATAGGGGGCAGCACTGGGGGCGTCCAGGTGGTCGTCGCGTCAAAGACGGAGGATGGCGGGACGAAATTGTCTGCGGAAGGCTTCCAGGGAAAGCCATCGATGCTTCCGGCGCGTAAGGCGTCTTTCTGATAGAGAACTGCACCTTCCACGTTCACGGTGCGATAGGGCCTGAATATGTCGATGTTGACCTCAGCATGGCCGACCACGAGCCAGCCGCGGTCCACAAGACAGTCGTGGAATTTATTGATGATCTTCCGGATCAGATTCCAATCGAAATAGATCATGACGTTGCGGCAGACAATCAGGTCCAGCGATACGAGATCATGCAGTAGCGATGGAAATGGGTCATCCACCAGATTGTGGTAGTGAAAGGAAATCCAGTCCATGCACTCCGGTGTAAGCACCCAGAACTTGCCGTCCTTAGAAAACCAGCGATTCCTCTGCGCGTCGGGCGTCGCGCGCATAGCCCAATCCTCGAAACGGCCAAGCTTCGCGCGCTCAAGAAATTGTTCGTTGATGTCTGTGGCAATAATCCGAATGTCCCAACCGGCCAGTTGATGTGAGAACTCCTGTTTCAGGAGAATCGCAATGGAATAAGGTTCAGCCCCGGTGGCACACCCGGCTGACCAGATCCGCAAGGAGCGCCCGGACGCATTGCGGCTAATCAAATCAGGCAGAATGACGTCGCGCAGCGCATCGAACTGTTCAGAATGCCGAAAAAAGTAGGTTTCGCCGATGGTCAGTTGTGCAATAAGCCGGCGGCGCTCAACTTCACCTTTCTGTCGATCGCTGAGGAGACGCAGATACTCCGCGCAGTTTCCGAGTTCAAGTTCCGACAATCGAGCGCTCACGCGCGAAGCGAAGTCCACATCTTTCTCGATGTAAAACGCCAGACCTGTGGATTGGATCACATGGCGTTTTAGGGCCGGATAGGCAGGGTCCTGAATCAGTCGCTCGGCGCAAAGCGGAGAGGAAGTCACGACTTGACCCTCTCAAGATCAAGCAACCTCTTCGATTCGAGACCTTGGAGCTCGGCTATCACGCTTCGTTCCCTCTCAAGCAGAATGCGCTCCACTGAAATCAGATGCGCTACACCCGATTCGACTGGAATGCTGGCCTCTGTGCATCTGTTGAAAGAAGTCTTGTCCTCCAGCGGCAGCAGGCTTCCCGCAGGGGGTGTCCAGATCCGGCTCACTTGCCGAACCATCAGCGCCATGGCGGGTTTTTGCCTTAAAACGATTAGAGGCGTGTAGGCGTGGATGGACTGGTCGGGCAGCCCAAGCACCGCTGCCATTCGAATAACAACCACGGCGCGGCCCCTCAAATTTAGGATGCCCTCCAAAATGGAAGGCAATCCAGGCGGATGGGACAATGTGACCATCGCAATTATTTCGCTAACTTCGTCTGTGGGCAGAGCAAAGAGACGCCTCTCAACATCGAAGAGGACCAAGCTGCGTTCGCGAAGTGTCAGCTTGTTTTCCTGTATAACCATTGATTTGGCAATACAAAGTCTTGCCAACCAAAGCCAAGGTTGTCAAAGAGAAACCAAGCTATTGGCGGAATTAGAATAATTTATCTAATTGTTGTTGCCAAGGAGATGTCCTCGTGCCGGCTTGTATTTCGCAGCCGTTTCTATAGTGAACCGTTGGGCGACTGTCGGGTTTTGATACGGTTTGATCAGGGCGCTTGTCGTCCGTATACCGCTGAAAAACAGAAGAAACGCGCAGTCATAATTGTTAAGGATGCAGGACGGGTGTCGGTTATCTTGACAAGGAACCTGCTCTTGGAAGCTGCTGGCTAAGCCATTAGTGCATTAATATCAATATCTTGCCTGGATATCGTATGCTTGGTGTCAAAATTGCAACGCTTGTAGGGCGTCTCCAGATCCGACGCTGTTTTTTGGCAATCGGTCGAGCGTTTTGAGGCTTTTGAGGAGCAAGGAATCGATGGGCGCTACACTACGATCCGGCCTGTTTGTGCTGTTGGCGGTTTTCTTTACAGCGCAATCGGCCTCTGCCATACCGCTCCTGCAGTTGTATGCGGAAGGAGCGACCTACGACTCAACAACGGAAAGCTGGGTTATCAGCAATTGGTCCGGCGCCGCGCCCATCACTATATGGGCGATCGCCAACATATCGGGTCCCGGAGGTAAGGGAACAATCTCGAATGTGCGAATGTCTGTTGCGTATAGCTCCAGCTACAACCCGAACATAACGTTGACCCCCACAACAGCGACCGCTAGTTATGGAATGTTGGACACCTCGGTTCCTACAGGTACGGGTGGAACGACGGGTGTTGGCGTCGGAACCGCGGATGGTGGCTGGATTCAAACGGTGAGCGACGGCAGTGTTCCAACACTCTCTGACGGGTCCTCGCTGCCGTCGCACGGTGAATATGGCGCTGGAGTGACGTGGCAGGAGTTCGGAATTGGAGATTTCGTTACTGCGGACTCGCTGATTGGCGACTTCATTAACTCCTTTCCTGGAACTCTCGTCAGTGGAGGACGAATCAATGCCTACCAGCTTTCACTCAACTCAGGCCTTGCGGACGGATTGACCCTGCATATCGATTTATATGATTCGATCCAGACTGGTAGGAAGACGCAGGCCAAGTTTGCGCCTTTTTCTCATGACGGCACCGCGAATGTCCCGCCGCCGCCTCCTCCTCCCCCGCTTCCCGAGCCCGCGACAATTCTTTCCCTCGGAATTGGAATCCTAGGTTTGGTTGGCGCCGCGAGCCGAAAGAGGCTTGGATAATCAACGCCGGAATCTCTGTTTGCTTCAAAGGACCTCGTGATCTGACGGATCACGAGGTCTTTTGCGTTGATGCGGCAGGCGCCAGCGTGGGCTAGTTCGTTACGCCGCCGATGGGGCGCGCATCCGACTCGCGCGCGCGGAAATTCCGTGCCGCTTCGAAAGAGCCTTCGTGAATATTCGGACGGCTCGGTGCAAGCCACAGATCACTGCAATCGGACCAAGGACGAGGATGATGACGAGTGCGTAAACTTGAAGCAGGTACCACATCTTGGATCTCCAAAATCAAGTTCCTGTTGTTTGTTTAAGCCTCGACCAGTCCTTTGGCTCGAGGCTCGTTCCACGCGAATCGTCATCAATGACTTAAGCGAACGCAAAATCCCTTTTGCTTTGGGAATCCGTTCCCCGTCCCTGGCTCGATCATCGTGGCGATATAGCAACGAGCACGCATCGTGCCATCAAAAATCAAAGGAATAGTTTCGGGCATGTCCTTGAGTTCAGGCACAGTGACACGAAGGCGTCTAGAAAAATAACGCACAGAGCCGATCAAGTTGGTGGATCACATTCAAGTTTGTTGAAGCGATCGCGGCCGAGCATGATCAATGTCTTAGCACCCACGCTGATACTGCCCGTTCACACGGACCGAGTCAGTTACAGAGATGCGCCACGTTGCTAGCGAGGACTCGAACGATAAGGACCCCTTGAACAGAACGTTGACCGTGGAGGAGGCTACGAAAAATTAAGAAATGGGGCGCGTAGACAGGTCGAAGAAGCCGCCGGATGTCGCGACGCTGAAGGGTTGCTTCTCAAACAGCCTTCTAGAGAGAAGCATAATGGATTCATAAACTAGAACGTAGCTCCCTGTGTGGCTCCGTGCCGGGTGACTTGATCATACTGAGCGTCTTTGCTTTTGAATTGGTCCATCACAGAGCGTGCTGCGGCGTCCATTGTGGATCGTGTCGCTTCGCACGTCCTTTGCGGAAGAGGCCGCAGAGCTCGGATAGCGGCCAGGCAGGCAATTCCATTTTCTTTATGACCGCGTTCGTGTAAGAGCAACGCCCCAAAAAACCGGCGCCAAAGGGCAACCACCGGTGGACCCGCTGCACTCTCATTTGTCCATTTCGGCAAGATGGTCTCCACTGTAAGCGTGGTTTCGAGGTTGGTCACCTTGCATCCACTTTCCTCGCGTTCCAGGTTGTAACGCCACTCAATATTCCAGTTCGTCCTTCCACCATATCTGTTGCCATCGTCGGCGGCAGGGCCTATACGATTGATGTTTTGCCGAAGCTCCGCTGGGGATGTTCCGCTGAGGGCGTAATAGCGGACATTTTCGATGGGTTGCTCAACAGGGGCCACCGCTTTTGGGCCTGTCGGACTTGTCGGTTTCGGCGCCTGTTGATCAGAGTTCGTAACATTGACCTTGCTTTCCACACTTCTCTGTCGATTGCGTTCGCGTCTGCCTGCATCGCCGAGCGATTGCGCCCATGCGTCTCCAAAAAGAAGAAGAACGAACAAGACTAGGAGGCTACGGTTCATGTGAACATTATCTTCGCACACCCTGTCCTCATACGGCAGGGTATGCGGTAAGCGAGTCCGTCTTCACCTAAGGATTTCCTGTTACAGACGTCCTTGGTGTGTTGAAGAAAAAAGACCCACGCTCCAAGAGTTCAAGCTTGGAGCGTGGATTCTTAAAGCATCGGAAGACCCTATTTCCGTCGATTGCGATAGGCGGAGATGCCGGAGATGACCGTCAGGCTGGCGCCGAGCAGAAGAAAACTCATTGGCTCTGGAACCGGGTTGACAAGCATCGACTGGATCTTGAAGCCGTCGTTCTCGACAGGATTAAGGAGATGGCTAAACGGAGCTCCGATCAGCAGT
>CAZIPZ010000038.1:0-12185 GCA_964541075.1 uncultured Solibacteraceae bacterium
CGCCGTAACCGCATCCAGAGAACTCGAGATCACCCTCACCTCCCGAAACAAAGACAGAGAAAACCCAATTCCCATGTGCGGCGTCCCATACCACGCAGCAGATGGCTATATCGCCCGGCTCCTCAAAAAGGGATTTAAGGTCGCTATTTGCGATCAAATGGAAGCCCCTCAAAAAGGCGTCAAACTCGTGCGCCGCGAAGTCACACGAGTCATCACCCCCGGAACCGTGATTGATGCCAACGTTCTGTCACCCGGCGAAAACAACTTCCTGCTTGCGATTACCGAACACGACGACTCTCTCGGGTGCGCCCTACTAGATGTTTCAACAGGCGAGTTCCGTGTGACCCAGTTCGCGGGAACGGATCGCTGGGAACGCCTCCACTTCGACGTGGAGCGCTTTTCACCTCGAGAAGTGATTTTTCCGGAACGTCTCAAGGAGTCGGCTCAGAAGCTCGACGGGCTTGCAAAAACACCGATGGAAGACTGGTTGTTTGATCCCGATTTTGCCGCTCGCATCCTTCGCGAGCAACTCGGAACCTCGAATCTCGATGGCTACGAAATTGGCGACAAGCCTTCGGCAGTCGGTGCATGCGGGGCCATGATCCACTACGTGCGTCAAACGCAGAAGACAACCTTGGAGCACATAGTTGGGCTCAGTTACTACGAATCGGCGGGTTGTCTTGTGTTGGATTCCTCGACGATTCGCAACCTTGAACTGCTGGAGTCCAGTAGTGGTGATGCAAAAGACTCGCTGCTTGGCGTGATTAATCGAACTCGAACGGGAATGGGAGCTCGACTCCTGCGAAACTGGTTGATTCGCCCATCGACAGACGGATCGGTAATTGAAAGCCGGTTGGACGCGGTGGGAGAACTTGTGGCTTCGATCATGCTTCTTGATGAGACGCGAAACTGTTTTGAAGGCATCTTCGACATGGAACGCCTCCTCAGCAAGATCACACTTGGGGCTGCTTCGCCGCGAGAACTGACGTCGCTCCGAAGTTCAATAGGGCGCCTACCAACCATTGCCAAGGCTCTTCGCGCGCTCAAAAAAGAACGTTTCGCTGCTTTGGTCCGTGATCTGGATCTGCTCGATGATTTGCACGAATTGTTAAGCAGAGCCATCAGCGATGATCCACCACCAGCGTTAGCGGATGGCGGTGTGATTCGGGATGGTTACAACGAAGCACTCGATCAACTGCGGTCGCTTTCGAAGAACGGCAAAGTGTATCTGGCTTCGGTGGAAAGTCGCGAGCGGCAACGAACCGGGATCGCGTCGCTGAAAGTCCGGTACAACAGAGTGTTCGGTTACTATATCGAGATCTCGAAAACTAACCTTCATCTGGTTCCAAAGGACTACGATCGAAAACAAACCCTCGTTGGAGCTGAACGATTTACCACCCCGGAACTAAAGGAATACGAAGAACAAATCCTAACCGCTGAAGAAAAAATTATCGAAATTGAAAGGAATCTCTTCACTGAGGTTCGCAATCGAATTGCACGTGAGTCGCGAAGAATCCGGCAAACAGCTTTGGTCATAGCCGAATTCGATGTTCTGACTGGCTTTGCCACAATGGCGCAGCGGTTCGGATACACTCGGCCTCAAATCTCATCGAATGACGAACTCATCGTCAGGCAAGGCCGTCATCCGGTAATCGAATGCCTGTCGGATGAGCATCGCGCCGAGCGGTTCGTGCCGAACGACCTTTTCATGAACGATTCCACTGATCAAATCCTGATCCTGACAGGCCCAAACATGGGCGGGAAGTCTACATTTCTGAGGCAGAACGCTCTGTTGGTCATTCTGGCGCAAATCGGCTCCTTCGTTCCGGCCCAGCTTGTCAGGTTTCCAATCGTTGACCGCATTTTCACCAGGATTGGCGCGTCAGACAATCTCGCCAAAGGCCGCTCGACCTTCATGGTTGAGATGATTGAAACCGCCGTGATTCTGAACTCTGCAACCTCTAAGAGTCTAATCATCCTGGACGAAATTGGCCGGGGGACCGCAACATTCGACGGTCTCTCCATTGCTTGGGCCGTCATTGAACACATCCAGGCCCGGATCGGTGCAAAGACGCTTTTTGCGACCCATTACCATGAATTGATTGAGCTTGCCGATCTTTTGTCCGGCGTCAAAAATTACCACGTCTCTGTAAAGGAGACCCACAACCGGATCATCTTCTTACGAACAGTTGAAGAAGGACCGGCGGATCGCAGTTATGGAATCGAGGTTGCAAAGCTTGCCGGCATTCCGGCGGCGGTAACCCAGCGGGCTCGTGAAATTCTGAAAAAACATGAGGAAAACGAGCATGAGTTGTCTGATAATCTCACGGTTCGAGCCAGACGCAAGACCAAAGTCATCGTCAATCAGCTATCGCTCTTCACAGCTTTAGAAGAAGAGTTGCGGCAGTCCCTGCGTTCCGTGGACGTGGATGGCATGACGCCGCTGGAAGCGCTTAGGCTTCTCGCAGAACTCAAAAAGAAAGCTACTTGATCGCTCACTATGAAGGACTTAGGGCGCCTCACCTTAGAAGAGAAGGTGGGGCAGTTGTTTTTTGTCGGTTTCCAAGGAAGGACGCCCGACCTTGAGACTCGGGTCATCTGGGAAATCGTTCGCCCGGGCGGCTTCCTGTTGTTTCAACGAAACATTGAAACATTCGATCAGGTCTATAACCTAACCAGCCAACTTCGCGATGTCTCATCGGTTTTGTCTTTCGTAGCAATTGATCACGAAGGGGGCAGAGTCGATCGCCTCAAACAACTGTTCGCACCCATGCCTTCCATGCGCGAATTGGCGGAGGCCGGAACTGCTCAGCTAAGGATCGGCGGGAAAATCATTGCTGGAGAACTTGAGGCCACCGGTTTCAACACGGACTTTGCGCCTGTCCTTGATATTGACCTGCCTGGTTCGGTTGTAAGGGAACGCACCTTCTCGCGCGATCCGGAGGAAGTTGCTCGACTGGGCGCTGCATTTCTGGAGGAGCTTTCCAAAAGAAACGTCATTGGGTGCTGCAAACATTTTCCAGGTCTCGGCGGCGCCGTTGCCGATCCACATTTTGTGCTTTCTCGTATCGAACGAACCAGGAAGGAGCTTCAGCAGGTGGATCTTCTCCCTTTCTCGAAATTGGCGCATCAGGCAGGAATGGTGATGGTTTCGCATGCCCATTACCCCGCTCTGGGCGACGATCGGCCAACACCCGCCTCACTCTCGTCCCGCATTGTTGAAGGTCTTCTTCGAAAGAAACTCGGCTTCCAAGGAGTTGTGATCACCGATGACTTTACGATGGGCGCAGTCACCGCCGTCGGCCTGACGCCAGACTTGTTCCTCGAAGCCTTTGAAGCCGGCAACGACATGATTTTGTTTTCACAGACGACGCCGCTCCTTGAAAGGGCATTCAAGACTATCCTGAAGACCGCGCGCGCGAGTGCGCCTCTTCGAAGACGCGTGGACGAATCCGTTGAGCGAATTTTGAAACTCAAGAGTCGCATCGACGTGCCAGCTCTCCGTTACCGGGCTCAGGTCAAGAGTCGCCTAATGCGCCAGATTGAAAAGATCCGAAATCAAGTCACGCCAGCTGCGGCCTCCGATCACCCACTTTCCAGACGCAGTGCAGCTAACCCGAAGCGCTAGCTCGTTCGGTGCTCGCCTCGAAACCTCATCTTGATACAATGAGCCCATGCTTCGTTCCGTTCCGCTCATTCTCCTCATGCTGGTTTTGTCCGGCTGCGGAAGACCGAGTTCGTTAGATGAGGGAGTCGTCACCATCGCCTTGGACGTCCCACCCACAAACCTGGATCCACGCATTGGAACGGATGCAACATCCGAGCGCCTCATACAGCTAATGTTCAGCTCGCTCGTGAAAAAAGACGAAAACTCAGCACTCGAACCAGACCTCGCAGTTCGCTGGGAAACGCCCGACCCAACAACATATGTCTTTCATATGCGGCAGGACGCTCTGTTTCACGACGGACGACCAGTGACTTCCCGGGATGTGGCGTTCACGTTCCGAAGCCTCCTGGATGGATCGGTGCGGTCGGCAAAAGCCGGAACTTTTCGCCTGATCACCTCTATTGAAACGCCCGATCCCTACACAATCGTTTTCAAGCTGAAAGAACCCTTCGCTCCATTTTTGTGGAACCTGACTCGCGGCGCAGTCGGCGTGATCCCCGAAGGGTCAGGAGCCGACTTTGGACGAAATCCCATTGGCTCCGGCGCATTTCGTTTCGTTCATTATTTCCAGGACAGCGAAGTCCAATTAGAGCGCAATGATCAGTACTATGGAACCAAACCAAACATCAGGACGGCTCGATTCAAAATCATTCCCGAAGCTATTGTAAGAGCTCTGGAGCTTCGCAAAGGCACAGTAGACGCGGCGTTGAACGTTCTCCCTCCAGACATGGTCGAGGTTCTAAAAAAGGATGAAAATCTCCAGGTTTCAGAGGCCCAGGGCACCAACTACCAGTACATCGCATTCAACTTGGACGATCCAACTTTTCGCGACTTGCGTGTCAGGCAAGCTATTGCACACGCAATCAACCGCGAGAACATCATCAAATATTTGTGGAGAGGCCAGGTTCGAGCCGCCAGCGGCGTCATTCCTCCCAGCCACTGGGCCTACGAGCCGAACGTCAAGACATACCCGTATGATCCACAGCGATCCATCGAACTCCTCAAAGAGGCCGGGCAGTCAAGCATGTCTTTCACGTGGCGGACATCAACTGACGAAACGGGCCGCCTGTTAGCTTCGGTCCTGCAGCAACAACTTCGAGAGATCGGAGTACAAATGGAAATTCGTTCGAATGAGTTCGCAACCTTCTACTCCGACGTCGTGAAGGGGAACTTTCAGGCCTATTCTCTGCGCTGGGTCGGTGGAAACAATGATCCCGATATATTCAATCTAATATTTCATTCGAGCATGACGCCGCCAAATGGCGCCAATCGCGGACACTACAGCAATGCAAGGGTGGATGCGCTTGTGGACATGGCGCGGCGGGAAAGCGATCTGGAAAAACGGAAGACGGCATACCAGGAGATTCAACGCATCGTCGCTGAGGAGCTACCTTATATCAGTCTTTTTTACACGAACAACGTGTGCGTGTATAGCAACCGGATCTCGGGCATGAAACTCTATCCTGCCGGAGAATACGAATTTCTTTCCGACATTACGATCGACGGCGAAAAAAACCAGGAGAGCGCTGCTGACCAATAGCACTTGAAGCCATACAAAAGCGAGGTTGCTACAGTTCCATCACCCGGTATGCCGAAAAGAGGAACACCTCCCGAACGCTGTGCCAGAAACGCTGAGACGCTCCTCCTTCAATAGGGCTGTCGGGTGCGGGAGACGTGTAGGCGAGAACGCCGCTATCCTGGAACATTTTCTTTGCCCTGAACAGGTGAAATCCGTCGCTCACCACAAGTGTTGCTGTCCACCCCTTCGCCTGCATGAGTCCAACAGTGGCGCGTATGCTGTCGAGCGTCGTGCCGCTGCCTTGCTCTGTGAGGATGTGTGAAGGATCAATGCCCTTTTGGACAAGATACTGCGTGCTGACATGCGCTTCGGAGTAATTAGGGTCGGGGCCAAAGCTTCCCGTCGTAATGATGGTTTCCGCCAGTCCTCGCCGGTACAACTCAAATGCATGGTCCAGACGAGCTTTAAGCACGGGTGAAGGACGCCCATTGTATTGAGCCGCACCGAGAACAACAATCGTGTCGGCCGTGTGCGCCTCGTCACGGACGGCACAGTCGCGAATCTGATGGTAGAGGTATCCCCAGTAGCCTGAAAGGCCAACGAGAAGCGCGATGCCGAAGATTGTTCCCCATTTGAAAGCTCGGGTGATCATGCAATTCGTCTCCGGATATTGCCGCGAAAAAACCTGTGGAGGCTCTCGAACGAGATTGGACCTTCTCTTAGAACTACAGGTGGAGCGGCTCCAAGGTCAAGAACGGTCGAGCCTTCGGGCGCTGAGAGCGTCCCTCCATCAATCAATATATCAAGTGATTCGCCAAGCTGCATCTGAACATCACTCGCCCTTACGGGAGTATCCAGTCCACTTCGATTTGCGCTTGTCGCCGTCAATGGCTTTCCGAAGCGCCGAATCAGCTCCATCACGAACTTGGCGGCAGGCCACCGCACCCCGAGACTGTTGGAGCCAGCCGTTAGGCTCTCTGGAAGAGGTCGATTCAGAGGTGCGACGATGGTCAGGGGGCCAGGCCAGAATTCGTTCGCCACGGCGCGTAACATTTCGTTGGATTGGATCAGAGATTCCGCCATGTCGAGCGAATCCACGAGGACCAGTATCGGTTTTGTCTCCGTGCGGCCCTTAATCTGGAAAATTCGCTTCAGCGCCGCCTCATTGAAAGGGTCGGCGCCAAGTCCGTAAGCTGTGTCCGCAGGAAAGCCAATTACACCTCCTGTATTCAAAACCGACAGAATTTCCTCAAACTGCTTTTCCGAAATGCCTTCGGCGTGAAAGACTTTCATGGGAGCCGAGATTATCGTTGCAGACACGCTCGCTAGGCAAGCACAACCCTAAACTTGTCGACTTGCGCAAAGCCATCAAAAGCGGTGCGCTCACTCATGATGGGTTGCTTCCCATCGAGGGGCCGAAACTGCTCGACGAGGCATGTCGAAGCGGTGTGGAGATCGTTCGATTGTTTGTCCGCAACGATGTTCCGCTACGGTGGCCGTTGGATGAGGGTAAGGTCTTCAGAGTCGATCCCACCGTCTTTGGGACGATTCAAGGCACCGAAACTTCCCAAGGGGTGATCGCCTTGGTCCAGCCCCGGCATTTTGAAATGCACGATCTCCTGTCGAGCGAAAACCCTCTGCTGGTCATCCTGGCGCGTTTACAGGATCCGGGAAACAGCGGCGCTATTCTTCGAGCTGCAGAGTCCTTCGGAGCAACAGGCTGTCTTTCGACTGAAGGCGGCGCCGGAATATTCCAATCCAAAACTGTGCGCGCGAGCACCGGCAGCATCTTCCGATTACCGCACGTGTGGGACGCTGACTTGAGGAGTACGGTGGCTGCATTGAAGTCATCGCAGATTCGGATTGCTGGAACCGCCCCCACCGCCACCCAAACCATTGATCAATGGGACTGGCGTAAGCCTTGCGCAATCATGATAGGCAACGAGGGAAGTGGGCTTTCCATCGACGAACTTGCCGTCTGCGATGCCGTCGTTAGGATTCCGCACAAGGCAAGCGTTCAATCATTGAATTCCTCAATAGCCGCCGCCATTATTCTGTACGAAGCTTTCAACCAACGAAGGAATCCGAATGAGCGGCACACTTTTTGATGACGATGCCGGCGTCGCACAGCCCCCGGCTGACGCTCCGCTCGCGGACCGAATGCGTCCCGCGACCCTTGATCAGATCGTTGGACAAGGTCATCTCCTTGACCCGGGCAAACCGCTGCGTGTCGCCATCGAGCGGGATCAGGTCCCATCCATGATTTTTTGGGGTCCGCCAGGCGTCGGCAAGACCACGCTGGCACAGATCATCGCGAGAATGACAAAAAGCACGTTTATCCCATTCAGCGCCGTTTTGTCCGGCATCAAGGAAATAAAGGAGGTTATGACATCCGCCGAGAAAGGACGGAGATTGGGACGCCGGACGATCGTCTTTGTCGATGAAATTCACCGTTTTAACAAAGCACAGCAGGACGCATTCCTCCCACACGTCGAAAAGGGGAACATCACACTGATCGGCGCCACAACGGAGAATCCATCATTCGAAGTAATTTCCGCCCTGCTCTCGCGCTTAAGAGTATTCGTGCTGAAGCCTCTGTCGGATCAGGACGTGGCATCCGTTCTTCAGAGAGCCGTCAAGCAAGAAAGGTTTTCCGTAGACGCTGAATCACAACAGGCCATTGCTTCGATTGCGAATGGAGACGCCCGCATGGCGCTCAACATCCTTGAGCTTGCCGTTCGCGGAACCACGCAAGGCGCACCCATCACCAAGACCATCATCGAACAGACGGCGCAGAAGACGCTCCTTTACGACAAAGCCGGCGAAGAGCATTACAACATCATTTCCGCGTTGCACAAGTCGCTACGAAACTCGGATGCCGACGCTTCCCTATATTGGCTGGGCCGAATGCTGGAGGCCGGCGAAGATCCTCTTTATATCGCACGCCGCCTCGTTCGATTTGCTTCAGAAGATGTCGGACTTGCAGATCCTCTTGCACTCCGGGTCGCACTGGACGCCAAGGATGCATTCCAGTTCATCGGTCTACCCGAAGGCAAACTTGCGCTTGCCCAGTGCGTGATTTATCTGGCTGCTGCCCCAAAATCGAATTCCGTGAATACGGCGTATTCCGCCGTTTTATCGGACGTGGAAAGCACCCGCAACGATCCTGTTCCTCTTCACCTGCGAAATGCCCCAACTGGCCTCATGAAGGGATTGGGATATGGAAAGGGGTATCAGTACGCCCATGCCATCGAAGAGAGTGTAGCCGATATGGAGTGCCTTCCTCCAAGTCTGAAAGGCCGAAGATACTATCAGGCGCGCGACGCCGGAGCCGAGACCGGCATTAAGAAGAATCTCGAGCAAGTAGCGAGAAAGAAAACAAAGAAATCGACGCCGCGCAAGAGTTCCGGAAACACGGGAACTTAAGCGGGCGGGGGCGTATAGCCGGGGATATTGGATAGATCTACTTCATCGATTAAGCGTGGGTCCATATATTGCTGTGCGTACTTCAGATAGACCTTTTCCCACATGAACACATCAAACAGGTCCGGATCGATCTGTCCATTGGTCTTGAACCGGCCCAGGATCGCCAGCGATTCCGATAGCGTGGATCCTTTTTTGTATGGTCGGTCTTCGGCTGTCAGGGCCTCGAAAACATCCGCAATTCCCATGCACCGCGCCTGCACCGACATCTGTTCGCGTTTCAGACCTTTCGGGTAACCCGTTCCATCCATACGCTCATGGTGGCCTCCTGCATACTCGGGAACATTTTTCAAGTGGCGAGGCCACGGCAAAGCCTCGAGCATTTTGATGGTGACTTCGATGTGGTGGTTGATGACCTGACGTTCCTCTGAGGTCAGTGTGCCGGTGCGGATGAGTAAATTCTCAAGTTCATCTTCCGTCAACAGATCAGACATGCTTCCCTGGACATTTCGCCACCTGTACTTGGATGATATTTGTTTGACGCGTTCCAGGTGTTCGGGCTGCATGGCTTCCGAGCCTCGGTTGCTGAAGCGCAGGAATGCACGATCATCTTCAATTTCTTTCAGACGCAGCTCAAAACGACGTCTGGCCTCATCCGGATGCGGGGTGTCTGCCTTCTCTTTCAGAAAAGCGATCTCTGCATCGCGTTTGATCACCTCGAAGCGTATATCAACAGCTTCAATCCGATCGTATATCGTTTGCAGCTTCGTCCCCTTATCGATAATGTGGACGGGTGTTGTGATCTTGCCGCAATCGTGAAGAAGTCCGGCGATTTTGAGTTCATACCGGTCCTTGTCTGTCATCGCAAAGTCTTTGAGCGGACCAACCTTGCAGGCAGCCACCGCGTCTGCGAGCATCATCGTCAATTCGGGAACGCGGTCACAGTGTTTACCCGTATGTGGCGACTTATCATCAATGGCCTTATTGATCATGTTGATCAGCGATTCAAAGAGGTTTTCCAGATGATTGATCAACATTCGGTTAGCGAGCGCTATCGCCGCCTGGGATGCTAGAGACTCGGCCAATTGTTGATCCTCGGCTGAAAACTCCCTGATCGCTCCGCTGACTGGATCTCGCGCGTTCAACAGCTGTAAAACGCCAATGATTTCGTTCTCATGATTTTTCATGGGTACGGCAAGAAACGACTTGGATCGATATCCAGTCTGTTCATCAATTTTCCTGGTGCCGGAAAAATCGAAGCCTTTTTCTGTATAGGCGTCTGCGATGTTGAGCGATGCATTGAAATGATAAGCGTAGGCGACAACGTTGGAGATGATCCGCCTTCCATCGGGTTCGTAGAGGCGTATTGGGGCGAACGGTATTTCGATTCCCGTGGTGCCGCCCATCGCCAGTCCCAGCGTATCCGTCCGCATGATTTCGAACTTGAGCGCCGAGTGATCCGTCACACGGTAAAGCGTTCCACCGTCAGCATTCGTAATGCTTTTGGCGACGATCACGATAGTCTCTAACAAGCGAGTGATGTCGGTTTCTTTCGAGAGTGCAATACCAATCTGGTTCAGTTGATCGAGACGCTCGAGGAGGCTAATGGAATCCGAGAAGAAGGCGTCTCTATCCTCAGTGGTGACTGAGGATCGGTCAGTAAGGAGACTCGTTCTTTGCGCTGCACCGGCCCGACTTTCGAACATATCCAGAGTTGTATCGGCAGGAATGTCGGAATGGTTTAGCCGATTTACATTATGAAAACCCGGCAGGGGCGACGACGGCGGATGAGGGTTCGGCCTTTCAGGTTTTCCCAAAGGCCGAACCTGTTGGATTACTGCCCTCCTGAAGCTCCCTTCGGTTCGCCTGGAACAGGCCCGAATGAAGGAGGCGGAACCCTGTGATGAGTAGCTGACTCGTAGGCCGAAGCAGCCTTGATCACCGTCGAATCGCTGCCCGGTCCGGACCAAAACATCATGCTGATCGGCATCGGGCGCCTTAGCTCCGATGCCACCGTGCCAGTGACCGTGTTGTATCGGGTTTTGTCGGCGCTCAAGACGTATTGCGGATCATAGACCGTCCTTACGTAGCCCGCCGGAACATCAATCTCAGGACCGCCCAGCAAGGCCGTGAACTGCGCACAGCAGCTTGCTGCAGGCCGGCCATTCACTTCGGGCTCGCCTGGGCCGCCGATCTTGTATGGCGGTGTGGTTTGCTCAGGATTCACGAAAACGTCAATGTTGTTCTCGTACATCACCTTAAGAACCACGAGTCTGAGCACTGTCTGGAGTTTTAGGTAACTCATCATGCCGGGTCGAGCCCGTAGATCTTGAACATTGACGGCGTTCTCAGAGGCGGCCCTGTGGTCATCGCTTTCCCACTTGGCGTTTTTCACCCAGCTTGCCCAGTCTTTCACGCGTTCATCGCCTCGTTCCATCAGGTACTTGTTCACGGTGAACGGACTTTTGAAATTGTCCATTCCGCTGCTGATACGCCGTAGATTCAACTTGTCGGACAACGGAGCTTTGCCAAGAGCCAACGCAATTGCGTAGTCGGTCGTGCGAACATCCCAACCGGGAACTGCAAATTCAAGCTCGCCGGCTCGGTTTGTCTGCCAGAAATACTCCGGAGCATTGTGAGCCAGTATCTCCGCAAAGGCGTCCTGGAACGTGTACTTCATGTTCGGAACAGCCGGATCATCTGAATACAGGGGATCGACGGATTCGACAATCTCCGCTCCAAGCTTGTCTCTGAGAATCGTCTTGATTTCGTTGTCGATCTGATCGCTGATCGCAACATCATTTTTCGTGTGCTTAACCATAAATTCGCGCACGATGCCGACGCGAAGCCCTTTCAATGGTTTGTCAGAAGCGTCTCGAACGACGAAGCTGGCAAAGGGTTCCTTCGGTATCAGTGCTTTTGGTATCGCGGTGTACATATCTGAGGATTCAAAGCCTTTTACGGCATCAAGCACCTGAGCGACGTCTCCGACGGTCCGACAGTGAATCCCGGCGCGGTCTCCCACGCGCTGGCTGTTCATTCCGCCATGCATCATGATTCCTCTGGTTGTGAGAAGGTTTACGACGTTGTTTCTCGACGCCGGCCCCTTGCAGGAAGCGCTTCCCTGCTCGCAGATAGAGCAAGCCACGAGGTTGGCAGAAACAGAGACGCCTGATCCGGAGCTTGTGCCCCTGGGAACGCGTTCCGTGTCGTACGGATTGCATGCCTGGCCTCCCCACACCGCGTATGCCGTATTTCCATCAAGCAAAACAGACTTTGCCTTCTGCGGACCATCAAATCCCAATCCTGTTGACGCGGCGGTCGCAGTGGCATAAATGATCGCGCCTTTGTCGCGAAGGTTTGAGATGTCGGGTGAATCAACCTTCGGTGCGTCCATGGCGAAGTTGACGTCGTTTCCACCTGTGGAACGCATGTCCTTCGCATCAAACCAATTCTTGTGAGAAAACGGGATGCAGTACATCGGCAGCTTCTCTAGATCAGGGTTGACACCGTACTGCTTGTCTAGTTCGGCTGCTCGTTCCAGCGCATCCGGCAGTCGTCGAAAGGCATCACATG
>CAZIPZ010000038.1:12195-23806 GCA_964541075.1 uncultured Solibacteraceae bacterium
GCCGCCGGACAAGATGCGGGAAGAGGACCTGATGAGGGATGCGCGTCACACGTCGCTTTACAACTGACGGACCGCTCCCCTCGAATGTTTATCGTTTCAAGAGCATTAAGCTGACCGGCCTCAGGAATTCCGACCCGCATTCCGTATTGCTGCTGCACGCTTGGATCGGAGATTGTCGGCTCCATTCTTCCTAGCTCGATCGGCATTCCTCTGTACTGTTCATAGTCCGGAAGAATCTTGGACACCGCTACGGTCTCGCTTGGGAATGCAGTAGGTGATCCAGCTCGCACTGCTCCTTTTGCAGGTGGAATTGCAGCGCCATCCTTGGTGACGATGGCCGTACAAACCCCGTTATAGGCCTTCGCCCTGTTGATATACGCCTGAACAAGGCCCTGGCATGTAATTTGTCCGTTTCTAATGGCGGCGTGGATGTCGTTGATTGTTGCTTCTTCCAGACGGAACCCACTCTGACCAACGACGATACCTGGGAAAAGTGCACCCACAACGCAGATCCTCACGGCTAGCCGCCTGGCCTTCTGGCTGAGATATTCCTGAAATGTTTTTTTCATATGATTCCCTTTTCACCTTTCATTGGTATTTCTCAGAAATTCACCTTCAATCCGAATTGAATTCGGCGTGAATCGGTGCTGGTGGATGTGATTTGACCGGCGTTCGCAGTGAGCCTGCCCTGTCTGTCAAAAATGACAATATTGGGCGTACCGAAGTTTGCGTGATTAAGTGCATTGAACATCTCAATGCGGAACTGGGTCATCGCACCTTCACCAAGTGAGAAGTTCTTGAACAAAGACAAGTCGAGGTTCATCACGCCAGGACCCGAGAGAGTGTTGCGTCCCAGATTTCCCAGAGTGTATTGCGCGGGAAACGTGAAGCATTGCGTCTTGACGTAGGCGCCAGGATTTCTCGGATTAGTCAGAGTTTCACAGTCAGGGGACGTAACGAGATTTGGACGTTGTCCTACCGCCGCGCCGTTGGTATCCGCTTTGCTGCCGGCGCGGTCGTTGTTCAAAACTACGGAAAAGGGGTTGCCCGTCCGGCCGCGGAATATGGAACCGAGCTGCCATCCGCCCAATATCCACTTGCCGGGCCCTTGCATGGCGCTCGCGAAAGGCAGTTCCCACACCATGTTGAAGGAAAAGTTGTGACGAATGTCGAAATCGGAAAGACCGCGGTTCAGCTGGGGCAGAAACGGTGTCGCCAGAGCGACAGCACCGCCATAACTGGAAATGGCGTTCGTGGAACCCGTTGATGATGCGGTGTCGATGCTTTTGCTCCAGGAGTAGGAGCTCTGGACCTGCATGCGTTGACTCCAGCTTCGCCGTAGACTCGCTTGCATTCCGTGATAGTAAGAATCGGCATTCCATGTGTCCGACGTGTTGATAGAACCCCAGTTTGGATTCAGAACCTGCCCATTCGCTGGATAAACCCATATGCCTTCTGAGTTCTGAATTGGAACGACTGTATTCATATTTCGCTCCACCAGTGGCAAGTGCACGCCGCGTGAGCCTGTGTAGCCGACTTCGGCGACAAAACCCAGAACTTCGCGCTGAATATCGAGATGCCATTTCATGCTGTATGCGCGACCTGGATTCGGTTCGATGTAAGCGGTTCGTAAACCGTCGGCCTTCAGAAGCGAAAAAGCCTGCTGGGGGAAAGAACCGGCTGGCAGGCTGGCGCTCGTTCCCTGCACGAAAAACGGAGGAGTACGGGTTAAAGGCGTGTCATAAAGCCAAAGCAGCGGCAAGGAATCGAACACTCCAAAACTTGATCGGATGGATGTTCTGCCATCTTTGAACGGATCCCATACCAAACCGAGTCGCGGGGCAAAATTTCGCAGGCTGGGATTGCGGTCATGTATCGGACCTCCGACTTTGACCTGAGCATCGAATGGACTATGCAGAAGCGCGATCTTTCCATTGACCTCGGTTGGGATTGTTACGAACTCATACCGGAGACCGGCGTTAAACGACAGATTGCCGCGCGCACGAATGTCATCCTGCACATAGCCTGCGAGAAGCGTCTGTCGGAGGCCCCGAATCGTATCCGATCCTGGGTATAGCGCTCCAAACGTCGAAGCACGGTTGGTCAAGAAGTCCGAGATCGATCCGAACGCGAATTCCCCACCGTTTCGGTTTTGACTATCGGTGTTGTACTGCATCCGTTCGATGCTGCCGCCGATCTTGATCGACTGCGCGCCTCGCGTGATATAGATGTTCTGATGAAACTGGAACGAGTTGAAATAAAGCGACGTAAGACTGGTCGCACCCGGTCCGCTTCCCGGAACTGTGATGCCTGGAACAACGATCGATCCGATGTTTTTTCCAGGCACGAAGCCCAGCGTAGGATCCTCCAGCAGCGGGTTGTACACGACGGAAATATCGCTGCCGGGCACTGCGCTGCGAGAGAAGCCAACTCGGCTGACGTTGAGGATCGAGGGAGTAATGATCCTCGTGTACTCCGCCATTGCGGCCTGCCGCCGCGAACTTTCCGCCGTCCGTTTTGTAAGGAACGCGTCTGGCGCGCTGGAGTCTGAATCCTCAAAGAAATAGCTGCTTGTGAAACTGGAAGCGTCAGACAACTTATGGTCGATCTTGCCTAGAATGTATTCGCCTCGTGAAAGCTTGTCCCGCTGGGAGATGTACTGCCCCGTGTCTCCTGCGCCAAGCAGCCCTCCATTGGGCAATGGAAGCATTGCGAACAGGCGTGCAATCTGAGGATCGACGATCACGTTTCCTGTGGAAAGCACTCCCGCGCGCGCATCGGATGAAAGAGTCGTTGCTATTGAAGTGGTCGCGAGAAATTCTCGAACAGACTCATAATTGGCAAACCAGAAGGTCCGGTTTTTCGCGAGCGGACCGCCAAGCGCTCCACCAAACTGATGCCTCCGAAACGACGGCTTCGTCCCTCGATCAAAAAAGTCGCGCGCATCCAGTGCGCTGTTCCGATGGAAGTAGAACAAGCTTCCGTGCAAGTCGTTGGTCCCGGACTTGGTCACAGCATTAATGACGCCGCCAGTGGCGCGTCCGTATTCAGCCGAATAACTGTTGGAAACAACCGAGAATTCTCGAACGGCTTCAACTCCCAGGTTTGTGCCCAAAATGCTCCCGGGCGTGTTGTTGGAGCTGTCGTTCAGGCTGATTCCATCCAGTCTGAAATAGTTCTCCGATGGCCGGGCGCCGGAAACCGTCAACTTTGTTCCGCTTCCGCCCTTGCCGCCCCCGCCGCTCCCGCCGATGGCGGCCACGCCGGCTTCCAAGGTCGCAAGCTGAGTCCAATCCCGCCCATTCAGCGGCAATTCGCGAATCGTTGTTCCCTCAACAGCATGGCTGACCGTAGCTGTCGCAAGATCGACCTGCATCGCCTGTGCTACAACTTCGACTTTTTCGCTTCGCCCTTCAACGTCCAGCTTGAAATCGATAACGATCTCCGAGCCGACGGTCAACTTGATGCCTTTTTTCATGGAAACGCTGAAACCGGGCATCATGACTTCCGCGTCATAGGAGCCAGGCTGTAGATTCGCGATGTTGAAAGCGCCAGTTTCGTTGGTAAGGACCTCTCGGGTTACACCCGTTTCGACATTGCGAACCAAGACTGCCGCACCCGGAAGCCTCGCACCTGACGGGTCCTCAACCTTGCCAAGCAGCGTGCCTCCTACGGTCTGAGCCAGCACATTCACACAAAGAAGATTGAGCAGCAGCACCAATGCGGCGCCGCAGTTTCTTGCAACTCTCATGACTGCCATAAACCTCTCCTTCCGTTTCACGGAACGATCGAGACGGAGTTGTGAACGGGATTTGTTTGTGCTAACGCGGAAAACTGGGCGTTACGATTCGCCGTCGCCTGGTAAATACACTCCAGCGGGCCGGCAGAATCTTGGGAGTGACCACTGAGTCACAAGAAAAACTTGAGGGTGAACGTGGGCGTCAATTCACATCGCGATTGACGATCGTCTGCAAGTTACGATTTGAACGCTAATTTGTCAACACAAGAGTGGGGCACAAGAATGACGCGACACCTTAGAACACGCCTGCCAATGAAACTGCTCAGGCGCCAATCTCTTTCGTTGGATTGAACATTTGCTTCGGTCAGAAGCTTCGGGCGTGCTCTTTCAGAATGCACTTGTCCATGACGACTTCCAACCCAGCTTTTCGCGCACGACCGGCCGCTTCTTCATTGATCACCCCTTCTTGCATCCACACGACCTTTGCTTTGCAGCGGATAGCGGCTTCAACAATGTCAGGTGCAAACTGTGATCGTCGAAAGATGTTCACGATGTCAAACGGTTCAGGCACGTCGTCCAATGTGGGAAAGGCGCGCTCGCCAAGCACTTCCGACTCGTTAGGATTTACAGGAATGATGCGATATCCATTCGCCTGCATGTAACGCGAAACACCATGACTTGCACGCCATGTGCTGGATGATAAACCGACTACAGCGATGGTTTTGAATTTCGAAAGAATTTCAGCGATGGTCATGATTCCATTCTGTCGATTGCGTTTAGCAACCGAATGTTTTGATTTCGTGTACCAACAGTCGCGCGAATCATCGTTGGAAACCCCCAAGCGCCCATCGGCCTGACGGCGACTCCGTGCTTCAACAGGTCGGCATACACTTCAAGTGCAGGCTTTCCGAGATCGATCAGAATGAAGTTCGCAAACGATCGTGGATGTTTTAGTCCGCGCTTCGACAACTCGCAAGAGAGAAACTGCATCTCTGTCCGATTATTGTTTACGCTCTTTTTCACATGTTCATGGTCGTCCCATGCGGCCAGCGCCGCTGTTTGCGCTATACCAGCAATGTTGAAAGACATCCGGACCTTGTATAAAGCTTCGATCACTTCCGGTGAACCAATGGCATAGCCGATCCGCAACCCAGCCAGGCCGTATGCTTTCGAGAAGGTGCGTGCGATTAATACTTGCCGTCCTTCGCGGAGATACGCAAGAGTGTCGGGGTATTCCCCGTCATCGACATACTCAAAGTACGCCTCGTCCATTACGACAAGTACGTGATCCGGAACCCTCTTGAAAAAGGTTTCAAGTTCCCGGCGCCGCACCATTGAACCTGTCGGATTGTTGGGATTGGAAATCATGATCAAGCGGGTTTTCGAGTTGACTCGTTCAGCCATTGCCTGCAAGTCGAATCCAAAATCCTTCAACGGAGTGCTGACAATGGGGACGCCCATGCTTTCCGCGAGCTGGTAATAGACAATAAACGATCCTTCAGAGGTCAGGACCTCCGCTTCTCGAGTCAGTGTGGAATGGTAGGTCAAGGCCAGTATGTCGCTTGAGCCTGATGACACGATAATGCTTTCCATGGACACGCCGAAATGCTCAGCTAAACGCAGGCGAAGAGCAAGCCCCGTGTCGTCCGGATACCGATGAGCCTCACTCATATGAAGGCGCATTGCATCCAGCGCTTTTGGCGAAGGTCCCATCGGATTTTCGTTCGCAGCAAGGCGATCGATATCGATGCCCAGTTCGCGTTCCACTTCATCCACGGGCTTGATAGGTTTGTAGGGTTGGATTTTCCGGATGTATTCCGGAAGCATGTTTGAGAAGGCAGTCATCGGCGTTTGAATTGTCTTTTGAACTGATTGACTTCGTCCTCACTCAAAAATCGCCATTCACCAGACTTCAGCTTTTGATCCTGAAGAAAGCCGATCCGAACGCGCCGAAGCTTCTCCACGGGGTGACCAATGGATTGGAACATTTTGCGGATCTGCTGATTCCTTCCTTGATGAAGAGTGATTTCGTACCAAGGATTCTCGCCCGGTTTCAACTCTTTAATCTCGCAGGGAGCCAGCCGTTCGTTGTCGAGGAATGTTCCTTTTCGAAGTCGGGTCAGGTCGCGATCCGAAGGTTGGCCTGCGAGTTTGGCGTGGTACACCTTCGGGACTACTCCTGCCTGTGTCATCAAGCGGGTGAAGTCTCCATCGTTGGTCAGGATGAGCAGTCCTTCCGAAGCAAAATCGAGGCGACCGACAGGGTACAAGCGCTCTTTTATTTTGCCGGCGACACAATCCAAGACTGTTGGGCGGCCTTCCGGATCACTGGACGTGGACATCACATTTTTGGGTTTGTTGAGGAGAACATACAGATGACGTTGCGGCGGCCGTAGCTTCTTGCCGTCAACTTTGATGATGTCCTCGGAAGCGTCCGCTTTGGAACCGAGTTCTCTAACGACCCGCCCATTAACGGATACACGACCTTCCTGGATCAGTTCTTCGGCTTTTCGACGCGAAGCGACACCGGCGTGGGCGAGGATTTTTTGCAGACGTTCTTCCACGAACTCAGTTTATCAGGCTTCTTCGAAGCGAATCTCAGATTGCTCCACGGGCTCTTCCTGAGAGGCGTGACTTTTGACGAGTTCTTCGAACTCTTCCATGCTTGGAAGCTCCGCCAGATCTTTCATGCCGAAGTGAATCAAAAACTCTTTAGTGGTCTTGTAAAGTATGGGACGACCGAGCACATCCTTACGTCCGGCCGTTGCAATGAATTTCTTGTCGAGAAGTGTCTTGATTACGCCGCTGGCATGCACTCCGCGAATCTCCTGAATTTCGGGAACGGTGACAGGCTGCTTGTACGCAATCACGGCCAGCGTCTCAAGGGCAGCTAAAGACAGACGAGTCGGAGGAGTCTGGCTCTTAATGAAGTCCTTGAGCACGTCGTGATGTTCCGGCTTGGTTGAAAAGCGATAGCCTTCCGCGACCTCGCGAATTTCAATACCGTGCTCCGCGAGTTGATATCGCTCAACGAGAGCTCGAAGAGCCTGCCTCAAGTCTTCGCGATCGACCTCCGGCAGCGCCTTGCGAATCGCGTCGAAGCCGACGGGCTCACGAGCCAGGTAAATGATGGCTTCAAGCAGGGCTGAAAGATTGGGATAGCTCATAGTTCGGGTTTGCCCGGGCGGTGATTTCGCCAAAAGGCTTTTCCTGCATCAAAAAAATCGCCCGAAGGCGCGTGAGTTCAAGGAGGGCCAAAAACGCGGTGATTAATCCCTTCCGCGAATCGATTCGCGGAAGAACCTCCGAGAGCTTCACATCGCGCGCGGCAGCGGAAATGTTTTCCCAAAGGAATCCCATCATCTGCTCCACAGAAAATTCCTCACGGTCCACCGCAAGAAACGGCCTCTGTTCCGCCCGTTTCACAACATCGCGGAACGCCAGCAGCAGGTCGTACAGTCCGACCGTCAACTCCGGTTCAAGCGTTTCAACATCGAAGGGGATCTCACCGGGATTGTTCCATACCGCATTTTCAATCATTTCCCTCTGGTAGAGCATTTGCGCGGCATTCCTGAACTTCTCATATTCGAGCAGGCGGCGGACCAGTTCGGTTCGTGGATCAACCGGTTCTTCCGGTTGTGCGTCCGGATCCGGAGGAAGCAGCATTCGCGACTTGATGTAAACCAATTGGGCCGCCATCAGGAGAAATTCCGATGCCAGATCCACGTTCATTTCTTCCATCAGGTGAAGGTAGTCTAGATATTGAGTGGTCACCTGCGCGATCGGAATGTCATAGATATCGAGCTTTTGCGTCCGGATCATGTCCAGGAGTAGATCCAGGGGACCTTCATAGAGTGGAAGCGAGATCTTTAGCTGTTCCATTGTTGTCTGGGGAACGCGAGATCGAGTTCCCTAAATTTTCATCGCCTCTCGTACGCCAGCTATGGTTTCACCAGCGACGATCTTTGCTTTCCTCGATCCCTCATTCAGGATATCCACGACTTGATCCCGATGAGCCTCAAGATCGGTTCTGCGTTCGTAGATCGGTCCCAGCTTCTGCTGAAGACTCTCGAACAACCAGGATTTGCACTGTACACAGCCTATTCCGGCGCTGCGACAACCCTGGTCCACCTCGGCAACTCTTTTTGGATCGGAAAAGACGTCATGATAATCCCCTACAGGGCAGATGTCGGGATTCCCAGGATCCTGGCGGCGGACTCTCGCCGGATCCGTCACCATATTCCGGACGATTTCCTTCAGTTTATCGGGATTTTCGCTCAGCGCGATCGTGTTCCCGTAGCTCTTGCTCATCTTTCTTCCGTCCGTGCCCGGAAGCTTTGGAACGCTGGTCAGCAACGCTTGCGGCTCCGGGAAAACCTCGCCGTAAAAATGGTTGAACCTTCTGGCGATCTCTCGAGTTAATTCGATGTGGGCCACCTGGTCGCCTCCGACCGGGACCGCCTGCGCCCTGTAAACCAGAATGTCTGCAGATTGAAGAAGCGGATACCCTAGAAAGCCATAGGTATTCAGATCATGTTCCTTGATCTCCGTCATCAGTTCTTTGTAGCTTGGAACCCGCTCCAACCACGGAAGCGGCGTAATCATCGAAAGCAGAAGGTGTAGTTCGGCGTGCTCGACGACCCGCGACTGGATGAAAAGGGTCGAACGCTTAGGATCAATTCCAACCGAAAGCCAGTCAATTGCGTTGTCAATGATGGTTTCGCGGATTCCGTCGGTCGAATCGTAATGAGTCGTCAACGCGTGCCAGTCGACAATGGTGTAAAAGCACTCGCACTCGTCCTGAAGCTTAACCCAGTTCTCGAGAGCCCCGACCAGATGCCCCAGGTGAAGCTTCCCAGTGGGCCGCATTCCACTCAAGATTCTGAGTTTCTTCATACGTGTCAAACAGAAACCAGGAAGGAAAGGATGAATGCGATCACCGGCATGTAAAGCAGCGCAGGCACGCCCAGCAGCAGCAGCGCAAGGAGCAGCATGAAGCCGTAATTTTGGAATTGAGCGACTGAGTAGGCGAGCGACCTAGGCAGCAATCCTTGAAGGACAGCCGCGCCATCAAGCGGAGCAACAGGAATCAAATTGAACACGGCGAGAACGATGTTAATCACAATGCCCTGGAACGCCACAGTCGTAAGTGGAACTAGCAATGGATCGCCGCCGGACGGAAAGTCAAACGACGCGATTCGCCGCACCAGCAGAGCCGCTTCGGGCGATGCCATCTTCATGATCATCAGAGAAACGAATAACAGCGCCGCGATCAAAAAGTTGCTGGCGGGACCTGCCGCCGCTACGAGCATGTGATCCCGTTTGGGACTTCGCAAACGCCCGACATTGACCGGGACGGGTTTCGCCCATCCAAACATGACTCCCGAAGCCATGCCGAGCAAAGGAAACAGAATCGTTCCGAAGGGATCAGCATGCACCATTGGATTCAACGAGACACGGCCAAGATATCTTGCCGTTGGGTCGCCGAGCCGATCGGCAGCCCATGCATGCGCGGATTCGTGAACACTTAAGGAAAGAAGCAGAACAATGAACTGCACCACGCTGACGAAAACATTGATTTCCATGGCCTATCGGCATGGTAGCACACCGGAACAATCAGGAGCCATGTGCTATAATCCGCGCATGCACGTGGTCCTGTTGAGACTGGCGCTGGGCCTGTATTCTGTGGGTTTTGCGCACTCCGTCCTGACAGCGCTCAACAAAAAACAGACATTTTTCAGACCGGCTCTCTGGGCCGTGCTTGCCGGTTTCGTCTGTCACGTCGCCTCCATTCTGCTTCGAGCTCTAGAGGTTCAGTACCTTCCACTGACGCAACGCTACGAAGCCTTTTCATTCTTTGGCGCCCTTGCAGCCCTGGGATTCATCATCGCCTATCACAAATATCGAATCGCGCTACTGAGCGTCTTTGTGTTTCCGCTCATCTTCATCATGACGTTCATCGCCAACCTTTTTTACGATCCGACGAGATCCATCCCCCCAGTCCTTCGAAGCAACTGGATCTACATCCATACTCCGTTCGTTTTTCTGGGTTACGCCGCGCTGTTCATCGCATTCTCAGCCGCAATCATGTACTTGATCCAGGAACGGGAGCTGAAATCCAAGCATCCGATGCGTTTCCGACTGCCTTCGCTCGAGGTTTGCGACGAGCTCGCGTACAAGTCTCTCGCCATCGGATTTCCGCTGATCACACTTGGAATAATCTCCGGCGCCCTGTGGGCTCAGGCCAGCGCGGGTCAATGGGCGCGCGACTCCAAGGTCCTTTTCTCGTTTCTGACATGGTTTGTCTACTTGTTATTGATTCATTACCGGCTCATTGCAGGATGGCGCGGCAAGAAAGCTGCGTATCTGGCCATCGTGGGATTCATAGGAATCCTGGTGACGTTCCTCGGGGCCAACTACTTTACGGGTTTTCACACCTTCTAATCCACGATGCAACTCGCATTAGTCGGCCTGAGCCACAAGACAGCCCCCGTAGAGGTTCGAGAGCAGCTGGCCTTCAACGGCGAGGCCGTGAGGTCCGCGTTGGGCGAGCTTCTAAAGAACTCCCAGGTGAAAGAGGCGATGATTCTGTCGACATGCAACCGCGTTGAGGTCGTGGCTGAGAGTCCGGATGACGGCCTGATCCGGGATTTCCTCTGCGAGTTTCACAGGATTCCGCACGAGAATCTATACAAGCATCTCTACAGCTTTCGAAATGCGGAGGCGATTCGTCACGTATTTCGGGTGACTTCCAGCCTGGATTCCATGATGGTGGGCGAGCCTCAAATCCTCGGTCAGGTCAAAGAAGCGTACCGGATTGCAAACGACGCCGGGACCATCGGCATGCATCTAAGCGCTCTGATGAACCGCGCGTTCGCCGTCGCCAAGAAGGTCCGATCGGAGACAGGAATATCCCAGTCCGCCGTTTCCATAAGCTATGCCGCCGTCGAACTGGCCCGGAAAATCTTCGGCGATCTTTCCGGCAAAGTCGTCATGGTCATCGGCGCCAGCAAAATGGGAGAACTCGCAGCAAAACATCTGAGACGCGCCGGCGTATCGTCCGTGCTTGTTACAAATCGAACGTTCGAACGCGCTGTTGAACTGGCTCGCGTTTTTGAAGGAGCGGCGGTTCCCTTCGAGCATTTCATGGATCATATGGATCATGCGGACATCGTCATAACTTCCACCGGAGCGCCGAACTTCATCATCAGTAAGAACCTCGCTGAACAGATCATCCACCGCCGGAAGAACAAGCCCATGTTCTTTATCGACATTGCGGTGCCTCGCGACATCGATCCGACAGTCAATGAAATCGATAATGCGTTTCTTTATGATATCGATGACCTTCAGCAGGTTATTGATGCAAATCTCAAGGAACGATTGAAGGAAGCCAGTCGAGCCGAAGAAATCATCGATTCGGAAGTGCAAGCCTTTTGCACCAAGATGCAATCACGCGAGATTGTGCCGACTATCGTTCAACTCAGAGATACATTGGACAAATTGCGGCGCGAAGAAATCGAGCGCAATCGGCGTTACCTGAAAGATCTATCGCCCGAACAACAGGCGGCCATCGATCAAATCACCCAGGCGTTGATCAATAAAATACTCCATCATCCGATTGCGCATTTGAAACAGATGGCGCAGGATCCCCAAGGACCGGACGTCGCGGAACTGATTCGAAAGATCTTCAACATCAAGCCGCAATGAGCATGAAATTCCGGCTTGGCACTCGAGGAAGCGCACTGGCTCTCTGGCAGGCTAACTGGCTGAAGGCCGAGCTTGAAAGGCGCTGGCCGGACCTGAACGTCGAACTCCTACCAATAAAGACGACGGGCGACAAAATTCTGGACGCCCCGCTGGCGAACATAGGCG
>CAZIPZ010000039.1:0-23556 GCA_964541075.1 uncultured Solibacteraceae bacterium
CGCATCGACATTCAGGTCGACGTGCCCGCAGTGCCATACAAAGACCTTGTAACGCATCGTCCGGCAGAGTCGTCGGAAGCGATTCGCGCCCGAGTCGTCGCGGCACGCAACGTGCAATTGCGTCGCTTTTACGACGAACACATTTACACCAACGCCCAGATGGGATCTCGCCTCCTTCGCAAGCACTGTGTGCTCACATCTGAATGCGAAAAGATCATGGAAAATGCTGTGACCAAACTGGGTTTCAGTGCGAGAGGCTACGACAGAATTCTCAAGGTGGCACGCACGATAGCCGATCTCGAAGGCGCTGAAGACCTCGGCGCTAAACACCTTTCTGAGGCCGTTCAGTACCGCACATTGGATCGCAATCTATGGATCTAAACGAGTGCAGTGTCGGACTTATCCGTGCACATCGAGGACGATTGTAGGCGGTTCAGCCGACTTGAACGTGACCATCAAGGTCGCTTTATCAACCACAAGCAATCGTCGACGAGCTTCCATCGACGCCACACAGGGTCAAGATGCAACCGATGAATCAATAATCGGATCGCCCGGGGGTGTTGCGGATAGCACTCCAACGCACTGAAAAGAAGTCATTTAAGCATCCAAAAGAAGATGTATCCGAATATTGCCTGTCGGCTATGATAGATGCTTGAGCGAAAGCCTGAGAATCCCAGGATGGGACGGTTGGTTAAATGCACATTTTAATAGCGGACGATGACAGGATTTCAGCGTACATGCTTGAAGCTAGTCTACGCGCTAGTGGTCACGAGGTAACCGTAGTTCGTGACGGTTCACAGGCCTGGCAAGTTCTTCAGTCGGATCATCGGCCACAACTCGCCATCCTCGATTGGATGATGCCGGGCATGGATGGCTTGGAAGTCTGCCGCAATGTTCGTAACGCTGGCGGCGCCTATGTTTACATCCTTCTCCTGACCGCCAATACCCATCCAGCCCAGGTGGTCGCCGGGATGGATGCGGGGGCGGATGACTACATCAAGAAACCGTTCAACCCTGACGAACTGCACGCACGACTGCGATCGGGAACCCGCATCGTGGAATTGCAGGAAAAGCTTCGCGCTCAAGCGACGAATGATTCACTGACAGGACTGCTGAATCGCGGGGCGGTCATGGAGCGCCTATCGATCGAACTGGGCCGATCCAGTCGTGAAAAAGGTTCCTTGGCGCTTGCGATCGTTGACCTCGATCACTTCAAGAAAATCAATGACACATACGGCCACTCTGCAGGCGACGCCGCTCTTCGTGAATCCGCACGAAGAATGAAATCGGTGGTTCGGCCATACGACTCCGTTGGACGCTACGGGGGCGAAGAATTCATTATTATATTTCCACAATGCGATGTCGCGAATGCCGCGGTGATTGCGGAAAGAGTGCGGTGTGCGATTTTCGGTGAACCGATCGACGTGGGAACGAATCACATTTTTGTCACGGCGAGCATCGGTCTTGCGGATACAAAGGATTCCCGAGACGCCGATATGCTTATTCGCGCCGCAGACGTCGCTCTCTTCCACGCGAAGCACTCCGGACGCAATCAGGTGATTGCCCGTCAAACTCGGGTCAATAGCGCCAGCCTTTAGCATCTACCGCAGATTTTCAATCAGCTGCCGCAGTTCCGCTGACAGTTTTGAGACCTGGAATTCCAGCGTTTCAAAAAGCTGATCAGCCTTGGACGCGTCCACGCCTGAACCCATCATCTCAAGCTCCTTTGCAGTGTTTGCCGCGGCATCCGATGATAGAAGAAGGAGGGATCCCTTCAAACTGTGCGCCGATGCCGTCAACGCTTTACTGTCGCCTGCCTTGATGGCCTCCTGAATGGCTGTCATCTGAACGGGGCAGTCTTCCATAAACAACTGCACTATTGTTTTCACAGCACCGACGTCGCCGCCGAGCCTTTCTATAATGGCTTCACTGTCAACAAATTTCACGCTCTCTTGGGGCGCGGTCGCCGGCGCGAGGCGTGAACTCGAAGGAGATTGAGAGTTCGATACAGGTGGCGAACTTGATGCAGGAACCGGCGCAAATGCTTCGACGGTCTCGTACAAAACGCGGCTCTGTATCGGTTTTGCGATATATCCGTCCATTCCCGCCTGGAGGCATCGTTCGCGATCGCCCTTCATGGCGTGCGCCGTCATAGCGACGATGGGAATATGCGCTCCGGTCTTCTCTTCCAGTTTCCGAATAGCGGCAGTAGCCTGAAGTCCATCCATCTCCGGCATCTGGATGTCCATGAGGATCATGTCAAACCGAGAAGATTCCGTTATGTATTTGACGGCCTCGCGACCATTGCATGCGATTGTCACGTCATGGCCTTTTTGAGCCAGCATGTGCTGCGCCACCTCTTGATTGACGGGGTTGTCCTCAACAAGGAGGATACGCACTCCCGTCGGCGCGGCGGAGAACTGTAACGGTTGAGCAGCCTCGGACGATGGTTCAACCTGCTTTCGGGATGAATGGGTCGTCATGATCGCATCGAACATTTCGGATTCACTGACGGGTTTCAGAACATATATGGGAATTCCTAACTCGCGGCAACGTAGGGCATCCTTTTTCTGGCGGTCCGAAGTCAACATCATGATCGGCGGCGGGAGGCGAAGACGCTTAATGGCGTCTTCTGCAAATGCGAAACCATCCTCATCACCCAGTTGAGCGTCGGCGATGATGAAATCAAATTTAGCGGCGGGGGTCTCAAGCTTCTTGATCGCGTCTGCCGTGTCGCTGCATATGGTGGCGCTCATTCCCCAGCTCTCGAACATTTCCGCAAGGATTCGGTCATTTCCCGGCGTATCGTCCACAATCAATACACGGAGGTTCGAAATGTTTCCGAGCTCAGCCGATGGCAGCCTCCCGACATCCGACTGCCGGATGTCAAAGCAGGCGGTAAAGTGGAATGTGCTGCCTTGCCCCGCCTGCGTTTCACACCAAATTTCACCTTTCATCATCTCGACAAGCGCTTTAGAAATGCTCAATCCAAGCCCCGTTCCACCGTAGTGCCGGGTCGTGGAGTTATCAGCCTGCGTGAATGCTTCGAAGATCTTGAGCTGCTGTTCCTCCAAAATGCCGATTCCAGTATCCTTAACTGAAAAATGAAGAACAGTCTCTTGCGAACGCTGCTCCATCAGCTCAATCTGGACAACCACGCTTCCTTCCGACGTAAATTTGATCGCATTTCCGACAAGATTGATAAGAACCTGGCGCAGACGTCCAGCATCGCCCGTCAGCGTATCTGGAATATTCGGGAGCACGCGACAGGATACTTCCAGTCCTTTACTGTGTGCGCGGAGAGCCAGCACGCGGAGAACATCATGGACAATTTCTCGCAGATTAAAGTCCACAGGATCCAGCTCTAGCTTCCCCGCCTCGATTTTCGAAAGATCGAGGATGTCGTTTACAAGTTTAAGCAAAGATTCCGAGGATTGCCGGATCGTTCGCACAAAGCGCTCGCGCTGGCCATCGATTTCAGAGTCCAACAGAAGGTCCGTCATTCCAATGACCGCATTCATTGGAGTTCGAATTTCGTGACTCATCTTAGCTAGGAAGTCGCTCTTCGCCGCGGTGGCTTCGTCGGCCAGCTTTCTTGCTTCTTCGAGTTCCTTCGCTTTGGTTCTCAAAGCAGCTCGATCCCGGCTTGCCTGCCAATAGCCGGTATTTTGATGCTGAGATTCAATGAAGAGGAAAATAAGGTAAATCGCGATGGTCATTGCGGCCGCACGGCCTTCGGGGCCCCCGTGCGCGCCCGTTGCAACAATCGACGGAACCAGCAGGAGCAACAAATACAGACGTGCCAATGAAAGATCCGGGGCCAGCGAGGTCATACCACCGGCGGCAATTCCCGCTGTCATCAGCAGGCCTATCATGCCGGTCCATTGTTCTTGGTAGTGAACCAACGTCAACGTCGAAAAGCCGCTCCAAACAATGGCGCTCGCAATAACACCAATACGGAAGCGCCTCCAGTCGTCGAGTTCACAGGTATTCTTGCGAAGAATCCTTCTAGCCAGCGTTACACGACAAACGCCAATAACTGCCAGACTGATGATTGCTCCAATGAGAAGCGCCGAATGCTCCAAACTGTAAGGAGTAAACAGAACGATAACAAGCAGGAGCATGCTGTAAGCCATCGCCCCAGCCAGGGATCGGCGAACCAGCTCCAGGTGAGCTTCCTTTACGAGATCTTCCGATAGTTCATTCGTCTTCGGGGACGCCACTCGCCGTATATTACACGGCGGCCGCTGACGAACACATGTCGATTTGCTATAACAAACCTAAATACTTGATTTTCTCTGTGGGGACTTTCGGAAGGTAGGGAAACGAATGGCGTTCATCGAGGGGGCCGTTGCGGCGACTCCCATGACACTGCTTCCTAGTAACCAAACATGTACGTGAATTTTGCAATGATAGCGCGGTCGATCAAGTCGCGTGACGATGTGCGACGTCTCTCGTTATAGACAAGAAAGAGATCGCTGAGCGGCCTATGGATGATGTTGAATCGGATATTGGAACTCCACTGTCGCGCATCGGTGTTGTATTGAATGAGCGCATTCAGAAACATCGTCGTGGAAAACGAATAGTCGAAGCGAGTGGTAATCAAGTCAGTCGTGAACCGGGTATGCGGAAGGATGATCTTGTTTCTGGTGTAGTTCATGGTTGTGGCCAGGTGAAAGTTTGGCCTAAGGGTTCCTCCGATAGCGTAAGTAGTTTTCTCTCCGCTATAGAAGTCTCCCTTTTCAAAACGCAGAGTTGGACCGATCTTTTTCGCTCTGCTTGCGTTAAAAACAGCGTAGTAGTTGTCGAACCAATAGTCTCCTGGACCGATCTGCGCGCCTTGCTGAATCCTGAACGGAACGAACAGCCTCTCAAAATTACCTTCGCGCCCTACTTCAAAAACACTGCCATCCTGAAATGACACTATCTGACGGGTGCTGATGTCCTTTGTTTCCTGGCGATTGGATTGAGTCCAATACAGGCCAGGTTCAGCAACCGTACTGAGTTCCCGAAGCCAGCCTGGAAGCCATCGGGGACGGACCTTTACGGCGGCAAAACTGGACCACCTTTTGATGCCAATGCGAGGATAGAAACCCACCTCCGGCCTAAAGTTAGCCGAGATATCGCTATAGTTGCTTCGAACGTCCCAGGTTTGGCTGACATAAGCAAAGGAGCCACGAAACGCATCGTCCTGTGATCGAATCCCGGAAGAATCGGTATTCGCATAAAACATATTGAAGTAACTTGATCCCCCGAAGCGCAGGTTCGCATCGACGCCATACCCCCGATTAAAGCGTCCTGTGGCGGATTCCTTCTTGTTGATGAAAATGGCTCCGATCTGAGAGGTCGCCAGAATGTTTTTGCGGACTCTGGCGACAGTAAAATTCGTCGCGGGCGTAGGCGAAGCTTCACGTGTTTGGACGTTAAGAAAACCAAGCGACCACGATCCCATGCGTCCACTGAGACGCGCCCCGCCCAACAAAGGAATTTCCCTACCGTCATCGCTTATGCCAATTCGTCTACTGAAAAAGAACAGATCATCCGAAGCGCCAATTTGTCGAATGCTGCTGCCAGACGCGACGTTCGGCAATGAACCAAAAGCGAAGATTCCAATGTTTTCCAGGAAGAACTCTCTTTTCTCGGGAAAGAACAGGCTGAATCTCGTGAGATTGACCTGTTGTTCGTCCGCTTCCACCTGCGAAAAATCAGTGTTCACGCTTGCGTCGAGACTGAGGGCAGGGCCTATTCCATACTTGAAGTCAATGCCGCCCTCAACCTTGCCATGATCCCGGATTCCGGTCGGACCGTTTGTTTGGCTTAGGGATGAAACGACGTACGGTTTTATCCGAATGTTCGAAGCAGGACGAATTCCTTCAAGCCCCTCGAGGGTTCCCGCCAGTGAAATTCTAAAGATACGATACATCCTCGGTATTGGAGACCAGTAGGTGTCTTCGTTGTGACGTCGTGTCCTTCGTAGAAAATTTATGCCCCAGGTCTGGCGGCTATCCGATGGAAAGCGCATTGTCTTGAAAGGTATTGCGACTTCCGCAATCCAACCCACTTCCACGATTCGAGTTTTTACGAACCAAACACCGTCCCAATCCCTGTTTACATCACTTTCGTTCGTAAACTGAGTGTCAAACTTCGCGCCGCCCGGATTGGTGATGAACTGATACCCGTTGCGTCTGTCGTGGAACGTATCGATAACAATTCCGAAGGCATCGCTTTGCGTGGAATCGTAGTCCTTCTTGAGTTCATTGATGATCAATTTGCTAGGCTCGGAGTCATAAATCATGGCTCCGATATACAAATTGTCTTGATCGTACATTACACGCACTTCTGTCTTATCTGTGGCAGGCTCGCCTTCCTTGGGCTCGCTTTGCACAAAGTTTGTTGCGACTGAAGCCTTCTGCCAGGCGGGTTCATTCAGAAGCCCGTCAATCGTCACCTCTTCGTTAACGCGAATTGCAGCAAGCCGCCGCTCCAGTCGGGCTGTCGCATAGTCAATGTCTGATGCGATGCTGGTGAATGCCGCGAAAATAGAGAGGCAGAGGGCCAGAAGTAGCAATTTGATGCCAAGCATAAGGATCCGAGGTGAGCACTATAATACAATCCACGTAATCTGTGAATCGGGCTCCGATTACGTGGATTTGGGGGATTTCTGACCGTGTTTCAATCCACTGGTGATTTCGCGCATCGAAAACCGAGGGTCGTGCTCTCGGCTTCAGGGTCGTTGTAGTTCCGATAGTGGTTGGACATGATGCTTTTACTTGGAGTCGGTTCTTCATCATTCCAGCCGCCGCCTCGGATCACTCGATACATCCCGGTCTCGGGTCCCTTGGGGTTTTTCGCCGGAGCTTCGATGTAGTAGTTCCGTTCGTACCAGTCAGCCGTCCATTCCCAAACATTACCGATCATGTCATATAAGCCGTAGCCATTGGCCGGATAAGAACCAACGGCGGCAGGACCGTTAGGAAATCCATAGTGCGCCATCTTCGGCCCGGAATCGACGCGGCCATCACCGAAACGGCCGCCTTTCTTCGGACCGAATTCATCGCCCCATGGATAGAGTTTCCGATCCAGGCCGCCCCTCGCAGCTTTTTCCCATTCGGCTTCTGTCGGTAGTCGCTTGCTCGCCCAGTTGCAGTAAGCTACAGCGGTTTGCCAACTCACGTTATACACAGGCATTTTTCCCTGTCCCGCAGGAATCTGTCCGTCCTTCCAGTGCCATGGGTTCGCGTGTCCAGAAGCTGTTGTGAAGCGTGCGAAATCGTCATTGGTCACTTCGTTTTTATCCAAATAGAAGGCATCCACGAATATCGGGCGCGAGGGCCATGCGTCTAACCGAGCCCGTTCGGTCCACTCCAGAGCATCGCGAATCCAGATGTGACTTTGTCCTCTCCAGAATTCGCCTGCAGGTATCAGTGACATTCCCGCAATCTCTTTCTGCGGCTCTGCCGGCGATTGGTCCACCAAGCAGACAAGGAAAAGAACCAAACATACAAACCTGCAGTGATTCTTTCGCATGATCGTCATCCTCTCAGATAAACAACTCTGCAATCTCGTCGTTGCTGATGAATTCTGACCCGCCGAGCGGAGCCGTTTGAACGTACTCGTATGAGCGCCCCGAGGGCGTATTGTCGATGCGCTTAAGCCAGTCGATCCCCAATGCAGAGTAAATGGTTGCAACGAGATTATCGATAGCGGGCTGTTCTTTGTGTTTCCATCCGGTTTCGACAGCGAAGGCTCCGATTTCGTCAGTCTTGCCGATGATGCGTCCACCTTTAACACCCCCGCCCGCAAGCAATGCAGAGAACGTCTCGCGATAGTGATCTCGCCCTCCTACGGCATTCATCTGAGGAGTCCGGCCGAATTCGCTGGTGACGACGATCAATGTTTCGTCCAGCAAGGTCTTGCCTGGTGTTTTGCCGGGCATTGCCCCCAGGTCATTCAATAGGCTTACCAAACCCTTGTCCAGCCGTGGGCAGGTGTAGTAGTGATTGAGGGACGCCTTGCGGTTGAACAAATCGACGTGGTGGTCCCATTTTCCGCCGTCGTTGATGTACACAAAACGTGTACCCCCATCTGCGGCTATGAGATTTCGCGCAAGTATGCAGCCGAGCCCATATTCATCGTCCCCGTAGCGCTTTTTCTCTTCTTCTGTCGCGTTGAATGATGCAGACCAGCGAGAATCCGTCAGTATCCTGAAAGCATCCTGATAAAACGCCTTGTAGTCGGAAACCTTGGATCCCATGTATGACCGATCGACTTGTGAAGTCTCGGCAAACATAGACAACTGTCCCCATCTGGTTTCCAGCAGGGCATTCATGCCTTCGTTGCTGCCGCCGAATGTTTCCATTACTGTCGTCGCATTAAGGTCGAGTGCTGTGAACTTTGGAGGCAGGAATCCGGCGCTGATTGAGCCTGCGGTTGCACTGGTTAGCGAGGTGCTGATGTAGGTTGGAAATGTGTCGCTTTCACGGCGGCGCGACTCCAATTCATAAGCGATAATTGATCCGAATGCTGGGATCTCTTTGGCAATCCCTGGGTTCAGCGAGCGACCCGCTTGCACGTGATATTGGCCGTTGAAGTGAACCATTTCCGGCGTGCGCACCGAACGCACAATGGACACGCGGTGCATTTCGTTCGAGAGCTGTGGGAAGAGCGTTCGAGATATCGCAACCTCGGGCGACACTTTTTTTACGTCTAGATCCTTCTGCGTCCATCTGGTTTCTTTAAAGTCCCAGCAATCCACCTGACTCATGGCGCCGCCCATCTGTATCAAGATGCAGTTGCGGGCAGATCCTCGAGGATTCGCTTTTCCGGCGGCGCTTGCTTTCAGCGGCCAAACCACTCGGTCAATCCAAGAACCAGCTAGGGCCGCACCACCCCATTTAAGGACATCCCGTCGCATGCGAAGAATGTCTTTCAGTCGTCGTTCCATAGATGGCTCCCTTTACTAATGGTTCAGAACAAACTCAATTCCGTTCAACAAGCCCCAAAGGAAATTCTCAACTCCGGCCTTCCTATCTTTTTCAAATTGAAAGGACGCAATAGCCGCCTTTGTCTCCTGCGGCGTGGGACGACGCGAAAGTGTGGAGAGATATAGCTCTTCGACAATTTCTTCATTGCTCTTGCCGGCATCGAGTAATTGCTGTGCGCGGCTTCCTTTTTCAGCAAGGACGCGATCATTGACCAGACCGGATTTCATCATCAGGATTGCCTGCATGGTCGTGGCCTTGTTTCCAGTCGGAATGGGTGTAAGGCGGTTGTTCTCAAAAAAACTGTTCATGATGGTCGTGATGTCCGATCCATCCGAGTAGCCGCTCCCTGCCCTATTCCTGCCTCCGCCGACATCCGCGAGGTCGGTCAACTGCTTTACGCGCTGCACTTCGGTTCCTGAAAACTGGAACTTGTAAGGACGCCCGGTGGCCTGTGCGATCGTGTCGATGACTTCCGGACCGGTCATCACGCGAACGAATTTGCGTGCGTAGTATGGCGTGTAATCGTCCCTCCAATCCGCAGGAAAACTTGATGAAAGTTGGTAAGCATTGGATTTCATGATTGTTTTCATCAAATGGTGCATGCTGTATCTGTGGTCACGGAAGTCCGCCGCGAGCGCTTCGAGCAATTCAGGATTCGATGGCTGAATCGTCCACGGTTTCGGAGGAGGCTTCTCTGGATCGATTCGATCGAGATCAAACCCATCGTATGGCTCGACAAAACCGATCGTCATCAACTTACCCCAGATGAGATTAACGGTTGCCCGACTGAATTGGGCATTTGTCGTAATCATCCGTGCAAGTTCTCTTCTTTCATTCATTCCCGGACGTGGCTTTTCGCCATTCAGAATGAATGCAGGCTGATAGGTGTCTCCGGAACGCGGAAACTTGCTTTCGCTCTGGGTGAAGTAAGGAGCATCGTTTCCGGTGTCGTAGCCTTTGCCCGTGTCATCCAGAATGATGTCGTCGGTGACCTGCCACTGAAAGATCATGGTCACTTTGCCGAGAAAGGCCGCTTGTTCTGAGAATTCCTTTCGCGTCTTCTGGGACAGATACCTGTTAATCGACTCCAGATGCCCCGCGCCATCGTGACATGAAATGCATTCGAGATTGAGGCCGAGGAATATGCGCCCGATCTCTACCGCTGCCTCGTCCACGCCATCCAGACGATTGGATATCGCACCATAGTTGTCTGCATCTGTGCCAAGCCGGTCCTTGTAGGCTGCATTCCGTGTAATCCGTCCCAGGAATCCCAGTGCGGGCATACTCGCGTGGCTCTTGGAAACTGGACTGATTAAATCACGCACGACGTCGTTATAGGGCCTGTCCACCCGCAGCCATTCCTTATTCCAGTGTTGGAATCCGTTCTTCCCATTGCCTGAGTAACTATTCAATCGGAAGAGATCACCGTAGAACCAGGCCCATTGTTCAGCGAATTCCTCCGTTCCGATGAGCGAATCGACTAGCTTATCTCTCTTATCGGGATCTGCACTTGCCGTAAACGCCCGAACAGCATCTGAGCTTGGCAACATTCCTATCGCGTCCAGATAGGCGCGGCGTATAAACTCTTCGTCCCCAGCCAGGCCGGCGTGGGGAATCCGGTCGCGTTCAATGCGTCCAAAAATGTGTTCATCAATGAAGTTTTTTCTAGGCAATCGATCATAGGAACCGGAAGCCGCGGGCAATCCCTTGGAGACGGCATCGGTGAACCGGCCGACTTCCTTCGCCTTGTCGTCCGCCGGCGCGAAAACGCCTTTGTGAACGTCCTCAAATTGATCGACGCTCTTGGCAGGTTGGGGAACCTGTTTGGGCTCCGCATTCTGCGCCATCACAAACCAGCCAAGGCAGACGCATGCGCCACCGAAGATCACCGGCCTGATCCGCACTATGATCATTTCCGACCTCCAGAGATCGAAACGGGTTTCACCAAATTTTTCCAAAAGATGCTTGTCCACATTAATGGCTTTGGTCTGGTAGTTTGTCAATTACTTTCAATGCCTTGCAACTCAATGGGAAGGATTCTTTCAGGACTTCAGCGGAGGTGTGATCTCCATGATCTCCTCACGGGGCATATAAAGGCGGGCTCGCCAAATCCTCCCATTCCGGAATTGAAAGAAGGCGGCCCCGGAAACCATGAAACCTTTGTTACTTTCGGGGTCAAGATACCTGCCAGTAAACTCGACTGCGGCGCCAGTGTCATCCCATGGAGCCTGAACCGTATAGACCAGCTGCGCCGTCTTCTCGTTCACCGTCTGCAGCCTCACACCAAAATACGTTATGTCAGGAATCGGTTTGTGCGTTCGTGCAAATTCCCGGCCCCACATTTGAATCTGCCGGCGATCCTGATAGAAAACCGGGCCAAACTGGCGTCCTACTGGCCCGACCTGCTGCAAAGCATCCGGCTCATAGAGGTCCACAAACAATGTCAACGCTTCCTCTGAGCCATCGAGTTCGTTCAATCGTTTGAACCATTCCTGAACAAGCTCCTCGGATTTCTGTACGGAACCCGGCTGCTTTTCGTATTGAGACAACACTGGGAAATTCCACAAAGTAACGATGATCAACAGTCCAAGTGCGGCCTTCTTCATGTCTCAGTTCCCCCGGCGCAAAACGGCTTTGGAAGCACTATCAGCGGCAAACACCGATGACTTCGCTTTATCCGCCGAACAAAATTCTCAAATCGTATGGTTTGTGAGACAAACTCTATTAGCCTGTCCGCGGGATTGTCAATCATTGGACAGTAAGCGTGTGTCGATGACCCTCTTTGCATTTATTGGAAGACCAAGCACGGCGAATGATCATTGAACGCCTTTCTTCTGTGTTTAAAAGGGGCTTGCGTCCATTGAAAGTGGGCGCGGCTAGGAAGATCTAGGCGCAACTTCCAAAGAGAGTGAACGCGGCGCGACGAAATCGAGTCCCGTGAAAGGAACAAGCCGTTGAATAAGGAAGAGCAACTGGCACGACAGCGAACCATATTGGGGAGAGCGAAAACGAAGCTTGGCCTGAGACACGTTGTTCAAGGAGCGCAAAAAGAGAGGGAAGTCTGAAGTAAGGTGTGGGACTCCGAAAACCGTTAGAATCTTTTGGCAGATGAAGAAGGAATCGATCCGTGGGCGCGCGGCTCATAGTTTGCTTCCGTCCCTTCTTTCTGGGACCGTAACTGTTTAGAAATGATGTTATGAACACGCCATCCTATCCGGCAGCGCGTGAAGTTGCGAAACGAATCGAGCAGCGCTTAGCTGCCGACACGACAGCTTTCCAGAAAATCAGCGATGCTCCGAAGCCCGACGCGGTGGCAATTGAAGAGATCATCACTGCAGCATTCTGGGCAAGCCTGCGTCGCGAAGAGGGAAGAGCTCCCACAATCTCGCTCGCTTTTGTTCCTCCCGAAAGAAGCGCTGCGCCTATGACCTTTCAACCTACGCTGGCGCTCGAACCGGACGTGCTGGCTCGTCTGGCTCCTGCGGTGGAGCGACCTGGAATCCACCTGGGTGTTAGTTGGCAGCGCGAAGAATTGCGTGTGTGGGGGGCTACGCGGTCTGTGCCGAAGTGGTGTTTCGTCCTCGAAGTCGTCGCTCCGGGATTGCTGGTAGTGAAGTATCGACGAGCCGATCCGTCGATAAAATTTGCGAATGTCGCGGTGCTTGAAGGCGCCAACGTGAAATTTCTTGAAAGACAGGACGCCATGGGGGCTGAAACGCCCACAGCATTAAGTTCATTGCTGGAGTTTTACTCATCAGCGGGACGTAACGAATCCGAAAACATCCTTGTTCGGCTTGGCGTTTCGATGCGCGCTCATCGGCATGGAGGGTCGCTCCTCGTAGTGCCGCACAACTCGGATGACTGGCGCAAATCCATTGTACAGCCCGTCACATATCGGGTGCTGCCTCCGTTCTCCGAAATCCGGACGCTTAAGGAGGGAGCAGGCCACATTGTTGAAAACCCGCTCGAAGTGCTCCGCGCTGCTGTAGACGCACTAGCCGGCTTGACTGCCGTTGACGGAGCCACCGTAATCTCGGACCACTTTGACCTCTTCGCGTTCGGAGCAAAAATCATGTTGCGCGATGGACAACACAGCATCGAAAAAATCCTTCTTACTGAGCCTTTCGAGGGCGCGGTTGAAACGGTTGTGGCTCCCGCACAACTCGGTGGCACACGACATCTATCGGCTGCCCAGTTTGTACAAGATCAGCGGAACGCGATCGCGCTTGTCGCGTCCCAAGACGGGCCGTTCACTCTTTTCGCATGGTCGCAGTCCCGAAAGATGGTCCATGGCCATCGACTCGAGGCTCTGCTTTTGTAACAGTCATTATTTTGAACAAATCGCTGGAATTCAGCGCTGGGTTGACAGGTGTTGCCGGACAAGAACTCGGAGAAGTTCTCCAAATCACCTGGCTCGACAGCGATAACGAAATCGAGGAACAATTCCAGAACGAGCTTAGGAAGGATTCGGCTAAACAGAAAAGGAACCCAAAATTCTCAATAAGTCGGGCTGTACTAGGATGTCAATGTTCAGGGTTCCGGAAGCAATATTGTCGAATTTGAACGCTCCTGAGCTGTCCGCAGAGACGCTCAATAATGGGGTGCTCTCGCGCAACAACATCACACCCGCGTCGCCGATCAAACGTTTCTTGGAACGCTCCATGACTTGCCCAAAAATCGATGCACCAGACAGACGAGGATGAATCTTGATTTCGACCTCGACGGTCTGTGTCTGCAAGACCACATGACGCACTTGTCTGGCGTTTCCGGCGGCCGCCTTTTCCTTGTCCTGGTAGCTGTCGAGCGCCAGTGTGGCAATCGCAAGTTGGTACTCGGGCCGGCGCTCAAGCAGTTGGAACTCAAACAGGTCGCCCTTGGTTCGATCAGAAAACTCCAGGGTGTACTCATTGAACACAGGGCGAAACGGATCTCGACTCACGTCGATAACAATTGCGCACGGCTCCGGGTAGAGATGCGCAAACTTCGGCAGGATGAGGACGCGATCACCTGTTTTGAAACGCTGCATGGGCGTCCTATTAATTATGAACGAGTGACGGGAAGGCAAAACCCGAAAAGACTAGACTCAGAGCGCCCTTTCACGGTGGACAGCTTGGCAGGAAGTCGCATCAGATCGCGACGTTTGAGGTCATCATTGGCACTACGGACGCAACGAGCTTACACAAACGATTACGTGAGATATGCATCAAGCCATTATACGCACAGCCTGGTAAACACTCGGAACATGGTGGTGTTTCTCTTTAGAAACTGATAATGGGGCGATAACAAGGAAGGAGAAAAGCGAAAACTCTCATGTCTTCGTGCGCATAGAAAGATTCACGAGGTCGCATCGGTCCACATCACAACCCGAACGGATTGAGCAATGCGGCGAATTGGCAGCCGCAATGAACAATCCGTCGGGTCATTAGGCCTTATTGGCCGCCGGAAGTCGTCATCGGAAGAACAAAGGGCGCGGGAATCAACTTCGCCGGATCTGCACCTCTTTTCGGCCGATATTTAGCAACGTTATTGCCTTGGGCATTGGCTAGATACAGGCTCCCTTCGCTGTCTACGCTGATGGCATGAGGACCCCAGAGTTCACCAGGCCTGCGGCCGAACACACCCCATTGATACAGAAGTTTGCCGTTCAGGTCATACTTCATGATTTTGTGGACGGTTCCGTCGCCGATCCAGACGTTCTGGTTTTTGTCCATGTAGAGGTAATACGGCAGTGGAATGTCCTTCCACATGTCAAGGAATTTGCCCTGTTCATCGAACACCTGAACGCGAGAATTGTTCCGGTCGCTGACATACAGCCGGTGCTTGGCATCGATCACCATGCTGTGAACGGTGTTAAATTCGCTGGGACCTGGATTCGGCCCCTTTCCAGGCTTTCCAAATTCATACAGATACTTTCCGTCCTTCGAGAACCTTACCACACGGGTGTTGACATAACCGTCCGTAATGAAAATGTCGCCGTTTGGCATAAAGGCGATTCCGGATGGCTGTGCAAAATGGGTTTTGTCGTCGCCGGCCACGCCCTTCTCTCCAAGTCTCATGACCAACTTCTTACCGTCATTGGTGAATTTCAGAACCTGATGGCCGATGTAGTCCACCAGCCAAACGTGCTTTTCGGGGTCATAGGGACTAATCGCCACCGAGTGAGCATTGACCAATTCCTTGTTTTGCTGCTCCCAGGAGTCCACCAGCTTGCCCGCCTTATCGAAAACCATGACCATGTGCTGCATCCGGGGCTTCTGTCTGGATTGCTCGATCACTTCTGCAATGAGGCCGAGGTGTGAAGCTTTCGAGGTAACCGGAGTCTTCAGGCTGGGCAACTCACCGCGCATGTACACGAAAACGCGATCCGGAGACTGCGCAAAAATGGCAGGCGATGATCCCCACGACCAGCCTTTTTCGAAAAAACTATCGTCTGGCCAACCCATGACGTAGTCGTACGGCCCTGCGACTTCAGCCCCGCCTTTGTCTTGGGTTCCCTGGGCGATCATCATCTTGACCGACGGCGCGATCAGCATCGTCGCTAGGCCGGCCAACACCAAGATCCACAGAACACATCTGCCCATCCGCATGACACACCCCTTTAGATTTTTAGTTTGTAAGCGAATTCGAAGTGACCGCAATTAAAACACGAGATCTTCCGAGGTGCAACCAAGGACGACAATCTAGGGCAGGCAGGGATACAGAATGAACTCTGGAGGAACGGATCCGGGTTGCCGAAGCCATCAATTCAGATAGCTCGGCAGCCCGGAATTTCGCGTCTACAGCGACGCTTTATTGACCACCGGATGTTGCCATCGGCATCACGAACGGCGCAGGAATCAGTTTTGCCGGATCCGCGCCCTTCTTCGGCCGATACTTCGCCACATTGTTTCCCTGAGCGTTAGCTATGTACAAGCTGCCTTCGCTGTCCACGCTGATAGCGTGCGGGCCCCAGAGCTCTCCCGGTCTCCGTCCAAAAGTGCCCCATTGATACAGGAGCTTGCCGTTCAGATCGTACTTCATGATCTTGTGAACCGTCCCATCTCCGATCCAGATGTTCTGGTTCTTGTCCATATAGAGGAAGTACGGTAACGGAATGTCTTTCCACATCTCAATGAACTTTCCTTGCTCATCGAAGACCTGCACGCGGGAATTGTCACGGTCGCTGACATAGAGCCGATGCTTAGCATCGATCACCATGCTGTGAACGGTATTGAACTCACTCGGTCCAGGGTTCGCACCTTTTCCGTTCTTGCCAAATTCGTATAGATACTTGCCGTCCTTTGAAAATCGAACCACGCGGGTGTTCTCGTATCCGTCAGTGACGAAGAAGTCGCCGTTCGGCATGAACGCGATTCCTGAGGGCCTGTTGAAGTGAGTCTTATCGGCGGCGGGAACTCCCTTCTCGCCCATTCTCATGAGGAGCTTTTTGCCATCGTTCGAGAACTTCACAACCTGATGCCCACTGTGATCAACCAGCCAGACACTTTTTTCGGGGTCGTACGGGCTGATCGACACGCTGTGTGCGCTCACGAATTCCTTATTGAATTGCTCCCAGGAATCCACCAGTTTGCCGGCTTTGTCGAACACCATCACCATGTGCTGCATTCGCGCCTTTTGACGCGACTGCTCCATGACAGCTGAAATCAACGCGAGGTGCGAATTTCGGGCGGAGTCCACCGGGGCCTTCAGAGCAGGCAGTTCACCGCGCATGAAAACAAACACGCGATCCGGGGATTGAGCGAAAATCGCGGGACTGGAGCCCCATGTCCAGCCTTTCTCGAAGAAACTGTCGTCCGGCCATTTGTCCACGTAATCGTATGGACCGGTGACCTCCGCGCCTCCCTTATCCACAACCTGAGCGATCATCACTTTCGCCGTTGGCGCAATGAGGACCGTTGCCAGACAGGCCAGGACTAAGAACCACAACACAAATCTGAATATCCGCATGACACACCCCTTGAGACAAGTTTGTAAAAGCGAATTCCGAATTGATGGAAATTAGAACACGACCGCTTGCGTGGCGCAACTCTCACAAAGTGCCGCTGAAGCAAACGCTCCGGCGCCTCCTTGGCCTGTTGAGTCGCGGAGTGACGAGGAAACTGCAACTGAAAGGTTACGGCTTTGAACCCTGCCATCATGCGAAGTCCGCAGCCTCGATCGGTTATCGGACCTCGCAAGATGTAGGGCGAGATGACTCTTTTATTGTCCGCCGGATGTTGTCATCGGCATCACGAACGGTGCGGAAATCAGTTTTGCCGGGTCTGCACCCCTCTTCGGCCGATACTTCGCCACGTTGTTGCCCTGGGCGTTTGCGATGTACAAGCTGCCTTCGCTGTCCACGCTGATAGCGTGCGGGCCCCAGAGCTCTCCCGGTCTCCGTCCAAAAGTGCCCCATTGATACAGGAGCTTGCCGTTCAGATCGTACTTCATGATCTTGTGAACCGTCCCATCTCCGATCCAGATGTTCTGGTTCTTGTCCATATAGAGGAAGTACGGTAACGGAATGTCTTTCCACATCTCAATGAACTTTCCTTGCTCATCGAAGACCTGGACGCGCGAATTGTTCCGGTCGCTGACATAGAGCCGGTGCTTGGCATCGATCACCATGCTGTGAACGGTATTGAATTCGCTCGGCCCAGGGTTGGCGCCCTTCCCGTTCTTACCGAATTCAGATAGATATTTGCCGTCTTTTGAGAATCGAACCACGCGTGTATTGCCATATCCGTCGGTTATAAAGAAATCGCCGTTCGGCATGAAGGCGATTCCTGAAGGCTGGTCAAAATGGACCTTGTCGGTCCCGGCGACGCCCTTTTCACCCAGTCTCATCACCAGTTTTTTGCCGTCGTTCGTGAACTTCATGACCTGATGCCCTACGTGATCGATCAGCCAAACGTGTTTCTCGGGGTCGTAGGGGCTTATGGACACGCTGTGCGCATTGACGAATTCCTTGTTGTGCTGTTCCCAGGACTCGACGAGTTTACCGGCCTTGTCGAACACCATCACCATGTGCTGCATCCGCGGCTTCTGCCTGGACTGTTCCATAACGGCTGCAATCAGATCGAGGTGAGAATTTCGAGCGGAGTTAATTGGAGCCTTCAGAGCAGGCAGTTCGCCGCGCATATACACAAAAACACGATCGGGAGATTGCGCGAAGATCGCCGGACTGGAGCCCCACGTCCAGCCTTTCTCGAAGAAACTGTCGTCCGGCCATTTGTCCACGTAGTCGTAGGGTCCAGTAACCTCGGCCCCACCCTTGTCGGCCGTTATCTGAGCGTTCATGACTTTCGCCGATGGTGCGATAACAAGCGCCGCCAAACCAGCTAACACCAAAAACCAAAGAACACATCTGCCCATGTGCATGACACACCCCTTTTTTGGAAACCTAAGTTCGTAACGCTGCATTTTGAATTGATGGCCAATTAGATCACGAGACATTCCGTACATTGAACGTAATTGTTCAAGCCGTTATCGGTGGTCTTTCGAGGTCCCGCAGTTAACGCGACAGCAGATAGTTCAATTTAAGCACAATTTGATGATCCCGAGGCACGTCCGCTGTCGAAGCTGCCCGCAGACCATTGTAGACAATATAGAAGTCGCTGCCAGGTCGATAAATCCAATTAAGTCTAATACTTGTGCTCGTTTCGTGTGTTGAAGAATTGTACTGCACCAAGCTGCGGACAGTCATACGGGGAGACATCGCATAATCCACACGTAAAGTGCCCAGGTTCACTTCGAACGATCCGAAGGGCAGATTGACATCGTTTCTACGATATTGGGCTTCGGTGGAAAGCTGCCGACTGACGCGTGCGCCGAGAGTGGCGTCAAAATCCTTCCTGAATCCGCCATAAAAGGTCTGAGGCGAAAACGTAAACTTCTCATAAATGCGTCGAGCTGGGCTCGTGTTCAGCTGCATGATCATCTCACCGAAACGGTACGTTCCGGTGGGGATCGAGACGTTTCTTTGAATGCGGAAAGGTTTATCGAGCTGCTCAAAATATTTGTTGTAGATGAAATTGATGTATGTCCCGTCGTCCATGTTGAATGCGACCATATGATGGACCCGACGGCTCAAAAGGCGGTTGTTTTGGTCGGTCGTGTAGGTAACTTGGATCATCGGTTCCAACATCCGCATGCGAAGCCGCCCTGGCCTGGGCGTAGGAGCAAAGTGAGTCTGGCTCGTCCGAATCCCTTTTCGGGGGACAAAACCAACCTCGGCATTGAAGTTATCTTGAATATCAATGTATTGGGTCCATATGTTCCAGTTGCGATCCTGCCAGCCCGCGCGAGTGTAATAGGACATGTCACCCTCGTGAATTCCAGGGCTCGATGTTTTAGCCAAATAGGAATTCACCTTGAAACTCTTTCCGAGGGCGAAAGTAGCATCCGTCGCCATAGTTCTGTTGAATCGAGTATGATCGCTGGCTTCCTTATTAATAAACAGCGCACCGACCCGCGAACGCGCCAACACGTCGCGGCTATAACGCGAAACCATGAAATTGTCGCCCGGAGCTCCAAAAGCTCTCGCTGTCTGAATATCCATCAAAGCGATGCTGTTCTTGCCGACTTTGCCCGTCAGTCGTGCTCCGCCGACGATCGGGATGGGCTGACCGGTGGATGAAAGGCCGATCTGCCGGCTGAAGAAAAGATAGGCATCCTGTCCTTGAGCGGTTCCGACATTCAACTGTCCTGCATTCTCGAGAAAGAAGTCTCGCTTCTCGGGAAAGAACAATCCAAAGCGAGTTAGGTTCACCTGTTGCTCGTCCGCCTCAACTTGGGCGAAATCCGTGTTGATCGTAATGTCCAGATTAAGCCCCGACGTGACCCCGTATTTCATGTCGAGCCCATAATCGCCCAAAAAATTATTCGAGGTCGCAGCATTGTTATAACTCTTACGTCGGAAGCTGGATGTCATGAAGGGCTTCACCCGCAAATCCATACCTTGGCTCAGACCACGAATTCCATCCAGAGTGCCGGCGAGACTAACGCGAGTAATCGTGTACGCCTTGGGAATCGGAGCCCAGAACACCTGCTCATTTTTCCGGCGAATATTTCTCTCAAAGTTAATTCCCCAGGCCTGTTCGTCACTGGCCTTGAACCGCAACGTCGTGGTGGGAATCGCAATCTCGGCCACCCAACCGTTTTCCGTTTGGCGAGCTACTGCGTCCCAAACGCCGTCCCAATCCTTGTTGATGTTGGAATTGATTCCACGGCCCCCGCCTTCGCCTTCTTCGAATATCTGCTGCTCAAGCTTTGCACCGAGCGGGCTGGTCACGAACATGTATCCGGAGCGGTGGTCATTGAAGGTATCGATGATCACTTGAAAATTGTCTTCGTCGAGGATGCGTGGAGAATCTCGTCGCATCTCTGTCGCGATGACACCCGCTGGTTCCGAATCGAAAGCCCGCAGACCGATGTAAAGATTCCGGGCGTCGTACATCAACCGGACTTCGGTGCGCTCGCTCGCAACCGATCCTTCTTTGGGCTCTTGTTGGATGAACTCATCGATCAACGGCGCCAATTGCCAGCCCTCATCATCGAGCACGCCGTCGATTCGAGGGCCTTTTTCAACGCGCAAAGGACGAACTTTGAACTGTTCCCGGTTTTGGTAATTAGTTGCTCCCTTGAGCTTTACTTCCCCAGGCGTTACAGCCTTGTAGTTCGCGTCGGGAGTGGCGGTATGGTCGTGCGTTGCTTGCCCGAACAATGCCGAAGGCGCCGCCAAAACGCCCATCAGAATGCCGCCGGCGAGGTTTCGGGAGAGTCCGTTCATCAACTAGCCTCCTGTCGGAATTCGAAGTGGAAAGACATTATCATTGCGGCCGCCATTTGACAAAGCGCAGGAAACACTTGACGTTGATTCCTCTCATATGACAGCCCTCCGAACCTATGGCCCCCTTGCCAAAAAGTCACCGTCTTGAGAAGCTTCTCGCATTAATATCGTGGTACGATATACAATGCATGCAGTTCTTAGAGCTAAGGAGACAGTGTCTAATGAAACAATGCACTATTTTGAAACAGTGGGCGCCGAGCTTTCTGCTTCCAGCACTCATCGTCATCATATCGAGCACCTTGCTCGCGCAGATCATTCCTCCGACGATAAAAGGAGAGAACATCACAGTCAAAGGCGAAGTCGTCGATCTGTATTGCTTCATGAATCGCGACCTGCGTGGAGTCGGTCACAAGACATGCTCTACAAAGTGCGCAACTCAAGGAAATCCGATAGGCCTCTTTGACGCCGCAAACAACCAAGTCTATACATTGCTCGGTATTGCTGACTATCAGGCCAGTCACGAGGTTCGGGACAACCTCGTCAAGCAGATGAACTACATAATTACTGCAACCGGAACAGTCGTCAAAAAGGGAAACTCCCAGTTGCTTTATGTGAAATCTTTCGAGGGCCAACCTCTTTAATAAGTTCCTGGGTGTCAAGACGGCTAATCGCGAGAGTAGTCAAACCGTGTTCGGAGTAATGGCCTCGTGTTTTGGGGCCGCTTCAATGATGTCTCACTCACCGTCCTCCAGTGGTCGTCCGCGGGTCACCTTTGCGGACGACCTTTTTTTAACTGGACTTTGTAAATGCATACGCGCCGGCGGCGGCGAGCGTGATTGCGGCAAAGGTCATGACGGCAAGATCAAAGGAAAGAGTCCAGCGGATGAGGCCGGCGTTCCGTGCGACCTCAACTAGTGGCTGCTGCGCGGTTTCCCCAATGCGGATGGACGTCTCCGAAAACATGACGTTTCGTAGAGCATCGACTCCATATGTTAGCGGGTCGAGCGTCATAAGCGATTTCATCCATATTGGGGCCGAGTCCATCGGAAACATCGCTCCGCTCAGGAAATAAAGAGGCATGACAAGGAAGTTCATGACCATTTGGAAACTCTGCATAGATTCCATTCTTGAAGCGATCATCACGCCAAGGCTCGTCACGGCAAAGCTCATTAGAAACGCCAGAACGAGCAATTGAATGACGACAAACACCGATAGTGAAATTCCGACGATCGGAGCGAGACAAACCAGAATGATGGACTGGATCATGGAGATTGTGGCGCCACCGAAGCTTTTGCCTAAAGCCACGCCCCATCGCGGAACAGGCGCAACCAACACCTCTTTCAAAAAGCCGAATTCCCGATCCCAGATGATGGAAATCGCGGAAAACATCGAAGTGAACAGGATACTCATGCCGATAATTCCGGGATACATGAACTTGAGGTAATCAATATTGGCGGCGCTGTTGATGGTCATCCCTGAATTAATGCCTTTACCGAGCACCAGGAGGTAAAGCAGCGGCTGACCCACCATAGCGACAATGCGAAACTTCTCACGCATGAACGTTTTGAACTCCCGCAGCCATATGGTGTAGATGACCTTCAAACCTTTCATCGGTTTTCCTTCCTCCAAAGGCGTATTCCCTGCCTCATTGAATCCAAAGGAGAGCCTTCCTGGCCGCGGATCGCGCGACCAGTCAACTTCAGAAATACATCCTCCAGGCTTGGCTGCTTGATCTGTATTGAACGAATTCGGCCGTTGAAGTCCGCTACAAGCCTTGGAACGAATTCAGCTCCCATCGGCATGTGAAAATGCACTTCGCTGCCGATGGTCTTCGCCTCGATGTTGTACTTCTCGGAAAGATCCTTCTCGAGCCTTTCATCTCCGCCGACGATGATTTTGTCGCCTCCGATAGTTTGCTTCAGAGCAGCTGTCGTATCGACAGCCTGAATTTTTCCGTGATCAATGATGGCGATATGGTCGCAATTCTCCGCTTCATCCATGTAATGGGTCGTCATGAACACCGTGGTCCCAACGCTGTCCCGAAGTTCGCGGATGTGCCTCCATATTGCGTTTCGCGTTTGCGGATCCAGCCCCAGTGTAGGCTCATCCAGAAACAAAACTGCAGGGTGATGCAGCAAGCCCCGCGCGATTTCGAGACGGCGTTTCATACCTCCGGAAAATGTGCGAACCAGTGATGCTCTTCGGTCGTGCAGGTCGACCATTTGCAGCACCTGGTTTGCGCGAGAGCGGAACACATCCTTCGGAATGTCATACAACCTGGCGTGGAATTCGAGGTTTTCCTCGGCGGTCAGGCGATCATCCAGGGACTGGTCCTGAAAGACAAGGCCAATGCTCTGCCGCACTTTCGTGGGATTGGTCAAAACATCATAGCCGGCGAGAGTCGCTCGACCGCTGGTGGGCTTTAACAGCGTCGCGAGGATCTTGATCGTGGTCGATTTTCCCGCTCCGTTTGGACCGAGGAATCCAAACATCTCACCCGCCTGAACCCGAAAATCAATTCCGGCGACGGCCGAGAAATCTCCGAACTTTTTCACTAGATTTTCAACGACAATGACTGCGCTCATCCGTACGAATTTGATTACTTCTATGCGACCTTCAACGGCAAATTGAACCGCGCGAACCAAATCGAGCAGTATTGTGCTCGGCCTACCTGGAAACAGCTACTGAGTGGGTTGATTGAACCGCAGCGACAAGGCAACGCCGAGTTTGCCCTCCTGCTCGACGTTTGTGTTCGTATGAAATGCGGCAAGGTCCACTGAAAATCGTCGAGTGATGTTCAAG
>CAZIPZ010000040.1:0-23275 GCA_964541075.1 uncultured Solibacteraceae bacterium
GCTCTTTCATTTGGGATCAAATCCGCATCCGTGAAATCCGTACAGGATTTCCGCGAAGTTTTCAATTGCTCCTTAAAATCGCGAGAGCCGTGGATGATCGTCGTCGATTCGGCTTCAATCGGAGAGCCAAGGAAGGCGTTTTCAGGCCCGGATGGCGGGGCTGAGCTTTATAAGCCGCACTAGAATGCGCGACGCTCCCATGGCCCTGTGATCGCGACGGTTAGTCCCGGTGTGTGGAAGTTCAAGAACATCAGTGCTCCATCGGGCGAAAAGGCGACGCCCGCCAGCTTCGAATTATTCAAAACATTCCTGGCAAGTTTGTAGGGTTGTCCGCGAGAGTTGAGGCCAACAACGAAGTTTCCGTCTGGTCCATTCTCGCAAAGGATAAGGTCTCCCCAAGGAGACAGCGTCATGTCGTCGGGCATGTCCAGCACTTGTCTATCGCGGGACTCCATGAAGAGAGTCAATTTCGAAGTGCGCGGAATGTATCGCCAGACTTGTCCCGCTTTCTGCGGTCCTCCCGTCGCCGCCGAAAAATAAATCACTCCCTGGCCGGCGCACATGCCTTCAACTCGCGCGAACTTCGCAGCTCCATCATCGAACCCACGAAGTCTAAGATCATCGTCGGGTGACTCCACATCCTTCAGGTCAATCCAATCGGTGTCCAGAGACTGCCCCACCTGAGCGGCGGGTCGCACCCAATTGGTCATATCGGCGCTTTTCATCCCAACGATTCTCAAAGCCTGAAGACGACCCGTGCGCGGGTCGGTTTCGCTGTTTGGAATGAACCGGTAAATAAGGCCGTCATCACGCACTTCAGACTGATAAATGATTCCACTTTCGGGATCGACGGCGAGGCCTCCCCGATTGAACCGGCCCATGGGACGTAAAGGAAAAGTCCTGTCAAGTCCAACCAGCGGGCTTGCACGAACCTCGAAAGCATATCCGTGACCTGTCTCATAAGCGCCGGTCGCAGGCTGGACGCTTTGTTCACAGCTGATCCATGTTCCCCATGGCGTGGGCCCGCCGCCGCAGTTGCGAATAGTTCCCGCAAGACTGAGATACTGACGAATCACCCGTCTATTCCGCGCATCGTAAAGGACGGTGGTCGATCCGCCCAGGCAGGGCATTGTGCCGCCGCCTCTGTCGTACATTTCTTCCGGACCGACGTATCTCAGCAACTCGTTGGCTGCGCCAAAGGGACCGGTCTTAACGTCTTCCGGCATCATTTCGTGATTGCGCACGAGGACCACCCGATCCGATTGCCTGGTTGCGAATGCGGCCATCGCTCCAAAGGCCGAAGGCACAAAGAATCCGTCGTCCATTTGAGCGCCGACTTTTGAAATCGTTTCGTAACTAAAATCGAGGGGTAAATCCAGCATTCGATTTCGGTCTTCGATGAGTGCGCCAAATGAGCCTGCGTCCGTGGGCGTCTTAGCCGCCGCCGATTGTCCGAGGAGATTATCGATCTTTGTGAAACCCAGCCCGAGAGCGGCTGAGCCGAGCAAGAACTTGCGTCTGTTGAACTGCATAGGGTCATCTTATCGGAAGAGGCGTGGCCGGCCAAACTGATATGATCGGTGAATGTCTCCGCAAACCCCTGCCAGCGTGCGCAACCCTGCAAATGTTACTGAGGTTGTGGGTTTCGTCCCGATCCTTACCGCAGGGGAGGTCCACCGTGTCTTAGAGCGAGCTCATGAAGCGTTTCGATCCTGGGGGCGAACAAATCCTCAGGATCGTTCGGACCGCTTGAGAGCATCGGCGAGGGCTTTGCGCGAGGCGTCCGAACATTTGGCCAGGCTTTTTGTGAAAGAGAACGGAAAACCACTGCAAGAGGCCCGCCGCGACATTCAGCGTTCGATAGAGGTGATGGAGCGTATTGCCGATCTCGCAACGGACTGGTTTGAGCCTTCGATTATCGATTCTGAACAGCCCGTCTGGATTCGAAAGCGGCCAAGGGGATTAACGGCTGTCATATCTCCCTGGAATTCGCCGGTCCTTCTCAGCTTCAAACGTTTTGTCCCGGCCGTGGCTGCAGGAAACACCGTGGTCGTCAAGCCGGCGACCAACTGTCCATTGACCGTAATGGAGTGCATCCGAATTGTCGGCGAGCACTTTCCACCGGACGTACTGAACGTCGTAACCGGTTCGGGTTCAATTGTCGGCGAAGTACTCGCATCCGACGAACGCGTGCGCACCGTCGCGTTTACTGGAAGTACGAAAACGGGTCGTCGCGTCATGGAACTTGCGGCGCCGAGTGTGAAGCAACTCTTTCTGGAACTCGGAGGGAATGATCCGGCAATCGTTCTTTCCGACGCCTCTCTTGATGAGCAAGCCATACAGCGCATGACGAGCGCGATTCTTCGGTCTGCTGGGCAAGTTTGCATCGCGATCAAACGAATCTACGTCCATCACTCCAGGTTTCGCGAACTGGTGGATAAGCTGACGGATTCTTTCGACCGTGTGGTCGTTGGAGACGGGCTGCTTCCCGAAACCACAATGGGACCTCTGAATAACAAGGCTCAATTTGATTTCGTGTCAGGTCTTCTGGAAACCTGTCGTGGTGAGGGTCTGGAGGTCGTCACGAAAGGAGGCAAGCTCTCGCCGCATACCTGGCAACACGGATACTTCCTATTGCCGTCGATTGTGTTGGGAGCGGCGCAGCATGCCCAGATTGTACATTGCGAGCAATTTGGTCCGATTATTCCCATTGTGCCATTTTCGGACGAAGACGAGGCTCTGACATGGGCAAACGACACCGATTACGGACTTCGGGCTTCGGTCTGGACATCGAACCGGGGGAAAGCATCCGAGTTTGCGGACCTGCTTCAGGCGGGAGCCGTTTTTCATAATAATCACGGAATCTTTCGCGATGTTTTGATCGAATTTCCGGGTGTGAAGCAGAGCGGATTGGGTCATCACTCGCGACTGGGCGGCCTCGATTACTATTCCGACAGCTTCGGATTTGCGGATTAATGGAAGACTCCGCATATCCTATGATTCAAGAATGAACGAAACGCCATACGACGTCGTTAGACTGAAATCATGGGAGGAGTACCTCTTGATGATCGGGGATTCGCCATATCACAATTGGGCGTTCCGCGGTCAGCGCGACGCAAAAGGGCCGCTGTTCAGCGCTCTCTCCCGTTATTTGCAGACGTTCAAGATTGACTCGCGCGCGTGGCCTGAGCAAGAGGAGCGAATCCTCCGTATATTCAAACGTAAGGCGATTCATCTTGTGGATCACGTTCCAGAGCGCGATGACGATTTTCAATGGCTTGCCTTGATGCAGGATCATGGCGCCCCTACGCGGCTTCTTGATTTCACTTGGTCGCCCTACGTCGCAGCGTTCTTTGCACTGCATAACACCACGGAGGAAGGCGTGATCTGGGCGTGCAATCCTTTTGAAATCGAAAAGCGCAAGAAGCTTGATCTGGAGTCTCCTGGAGCCTTCCGTAAACATTTTCTGACGGGAAAGAGTTCTTTCGTCTACCTGGGGGAGCCGCACGCAATGAATCGGCGCTTGATTGCACAGTCTGGGACTTTTCTAGTCCCGGGCGTACTTGGGAAGTCTATCGAGGATATTCTGATGGAATATCCGAATCCCAGGGATACGTTGATCAAATTCGTTCTGCCCGCAGATTCTATTCGTGACAAGGGCATGCGCGAGCTCTACCGCATGAACATAACTCAGGCCACATTGTTTCCTGACCTGGATGGACTGGCGCGTTCGCTAGCCTATGAGCTCGAGTTCCACTGGGCATACGATCCCCGGAACATGTCCGAAGGCCGATGAATCTTGTACTCGCATCGCAGTCCATTCGCAGGCGAGACTTGCTCGCAATTCTCGGTATTCCTTTCACTATCGCCCCTTCCTCTATCGACGAAGTGCCACTTGCAAATGAGACGCCGGAAACGTTTGCCGTTCGAGTGGCCCGAGAAAAGGGAATGGAAGTGGCCTCCCGCCTTTCGGCTTCCGTAGTTTTATCTGCAGATACCGTGGTTGCGATCGATGCTGAAATACTAGGGAAGCCCAAAGACGAATCGGACGCCATACGCATGCTGACGAAGTTGTCCGGCCGCGAACACTTGGTGATCACAGCGGTCTGTGTGATTAATCAGACAAAGCAGGAGGTTCTGGAAGGTGTGGAGCGCACCCGGGTGTGGTTTAAACAGATAACCGAGAGCCAAATTCGCGACTATGTTCGGCGGGAGAATGTTTACGATAAGGCCGGTGCATATGCTATTCAGGGATATGCGGGAGTATACATTCCAAGAATCGAGGGGAATTATTTCAATGTCATGGGTTTGCCTCTTCCTCTCGTACACGAATTGTTATGCCGCACATTATCGTAGGAACAGCAGGACACATCGATCACGGCAAGACTGCCTTGGTGAAGGCCTTGACCGGCATCGATGCGGATCGGCTCAAGGAAGAGAAGGAACGCGGAATCACCATCGATATCGGTTTCGCCAATCTCAGTCTCGATGCTGACACCACGATCGGCTTTATCGATGTGCCGGGTCACGAACGCTTCATTAAGAACATGCTGGCGGGCGTCTGGGGCATCGACTTGGTCATGCTGGTCATCGCCGCCGATGAATCCGTCATGCCGCAGACGCGCGAACACCTGGAGATATGCAAACTGCTGCACATCAAACGGGGTTTCACCGTTCTCACGAAAATCGACGTGGTTGAAAAAGGCATGGTCGAGCTTGCGGAGTCGGAAATTCGAGAATTCCTCCACGACTCATTCCTCGAACGTTCTCCAATTGTAAAAATCAGTTCGCGCACAGGCGAAGGCATACCTGAAGTTCTTGATACGTTACGCGAGTTTTGCAAGACGACCCCTGCGAAAGATGCGAGTGAGATTTTTCGACTTCCTGTCGACCGATCATTCTCCATGAAGGGGTTCGGTGCTGTTGTGACAGGCACTCTCATCGCCGGACAGATCCGGAAGGAAGAAGAAGTCGAAGCCTTTCCATCCGGGAGGCGCGCGCGCGTACGAGGAATTCAGGTGCACGGCGCCGCAACAAGTACAGCGGTGGCCGGACAGCGTACAGCGCTGAATCTTCAGGGTGTCGATGTGACAGAGATCCACCGGGGCATGGTTCTTGCTGACCCCGGCCTCTTCTCTGCCGCATCGATGTTGGATTGCCATTTCGAGCTCCTGGCGTCCGCACCGAATCCAATTCACGGCAGAAAACGTATTCGATTTCACGCGGGAGCGGCGGAAGTCATGGGCTATGCGGTCTTACTCGGTCAGGAGCGGCTCAATCCCGGCCAGGCCGCATTCGCCCAGATTCGGCTTGAGACGCCTGTGCTCGCGCTTCCAAGAGATCGTTTTATTGTTCGCCAATACTCGCCGATGACAACGATCGGAGGTGGAGAAATTCTAGACGCCGCATCGGCCAAGCATCGGCGAGCCGACGGCGAAATTTTGCAACGATTGAAAGTACTGAAGGATGGTTCTGACGAAGACCGTTTGATGGTCTGGATCGATGAAGCCGGCCTTTCGGCGGCCGCTCTGAATTATCTCGTGGGCCGTTCGGGTCTGCAGCGCCGAACCGTCTCCGACCTGCTTGCAGGGCTGGGGAAATCAGGCCGCGTCGTGCTGTTAAGCGCGATTTCTCACACTGCGGTTTCGGCGAGGGTGTTTGCTGATGCATCTGAAAAGATCATGGCCGAAGTTCGAAAATTTCATCAGGCCAATCCACTGATAAAAGGAATCGGAAGGGAGGAACTGAAAGCCCGGGCTTTAGGAAACGTTTCGCCGCTGGTGTTTCAGGCCCTTCTGGAAAAGTTGGTATTGGATCGCAAGATTGTGGTGGTTCAAGATCTTGTCCATGAATTCGGCAGGGCGATCACGCTTAAAGGAGACGAACAGAGGATGAGGGATCAACTGATCGAGCAGTTCCGTCATCTCGGTTTGCGCGCCTCCTCGCCGGATGAACTCATTGCCACCCTGAAGCTGGATTCGGGTCTCGCGAGAAAGATAATTCAGTTCTTGATTAAGGAAAATCTGCTGATCAAGGTGAGCGAAGACATGATCATCGACCGCGAGGCGATGGAGGCGTTGATCAAAGAGATAAGAGATCGGAAGGCAATAAATCCGAAACTGGGTGTGGCTGAGTTCAAGGATTTAGCAGGTGTTTCCAGGAAGTATGCAATCCCGCTGCTCGAATACTTGGACCGGCAGCGGGTGACCAGGAGGGTCGGAGACGATCGGATGATTCTCTAGAGAGTTATGCGTGTTTTTCCTTCTCGTCGTCGTTCTTCACGGATTTCTTGAAATTCTTAATGCCTTCTCCAATTCCTTTGCCCATTTCGGGTAAGCGCTTGGCGCCAAAGATGAAGAAAATAATGACGAGAATGATTAAAAGTTCGGGCATGCCCAACCTAAACATGGATCCTCCTGCTGAAAAGCCTGACCCAGTATAGCGGAACGCGTCGGGCTTTGCCCAAGAAATACTCGTTTGGCGCCGTTGATTCTGATCAAAGGCTCGCTAACGGCCGCGCTAGGAGGAGGTTAGGAGCCTTCGAGATCGACCGTAAACTATCGGCGTCTGAGGGAGACAAGGCCCGTCAAACCGATCGCCATAAGCACGATGGTTGTGGGCTCTGGAAGTGGAGTTCCGCCACCCGTGTCGCCACTGGTGCCGCCTCCGGTTCCGCCGCTCGTGCCGCCACCGCCGCCAGTTTCGCCGCCTGTGGTTCCACCCGTGCCGCCACCCGTGCCGCCGGCAGTACCCCCGGCCGTTTCACCACCAGTTGCGCCGCCTGCGGTCACTATGGCTTGGAAGGTTCCATTGCTCACTTCACCTGGCATGAAAGCAATTCTCACGGTTTCGGTTTCAACCGGAGACCCATCCCAACCCAGAATCGAGCCCGGACCGGAAACAGGAGTCGGATCGCCGATGGAGTCGGTCATGTCCCAAGTTAGGAATTCCGCGTTATTGGGACCTTGGTATAGATCATCACCACCTGCGCCTCCCCAGGCAAAAGCCACGAAGCCGAGATCGTTTCTGACGAAGGTGCGCGTCGAGATCACAAAATTGAATGTTTCGCCGAGCGCATCAATGGTGATCGAGGCGGAATCATGATTGATGTAGTAGCAATCAAGATTCGGTTCACCGCTGATTACGCAGTTTCCTATATTCAGCGTGTCGGCCGTTGCATTGATCGTGAACGTACTCTCGCCAAACCATGTGACCGAGTCATCCTCAAATCCACCATCCCCGGTATAGGTGAATCCGCCGGAAACCGAGCCCGTGTGCGTGATCGTCATCGGACTTGCTAATAAGGTGACTGTGGGCAGCAGCACCAGCGAAATTGCTATTAAGCTTAATCGAACCAGCCGCATATACACTCCTTAAACCTGCCGGAAGCCTTGGTGGAGAGACACTTCCGAGTGAAGTGTTTAGGCACGTACGATGCCTTCCAATGTTCGTTTGTTGTCAATGAGTTACCTGGTTCCAAATTTGCGCGCCGTAAAGAATCACGACGGTTATAGGGTGAGATTTAGCATAGCATTTACTTAATGAAGGACTTGCGATGACACTGAAGTTGTCAGGAATTCCGACGATAGGACGGGAGGTATTCGGTTGAGCGTACACTGAAGTAAATACAGGAGTTGCCTTCAGTACTTGCTCCAACCAAAGGACGTTGGCAGATAGTTGCCGACCATGTACAAGTCGGCTTGGAGACTGCGGTCGTAATGCACATCCGAACCCCCGCCAACATCGACCTTGTTGCCAATGAGCGATCCGTACCAGTCGCCTCCGCCCCCCAGGTTGATGTCCGCATTTGGGGCGTAGACCACCCCGAAGCTTGCAGATCCGCCCGTCAGTTTCACAGGATTCGAGCCCGCGTACAGAATTTGGAGGTCGCTGGGTTTGCTGTTGCTCGTGTTGGATACCGATCCGCCGGTGAGATCAAACGCGGCATTCCCGCCGCCAAGTCCTGCTCCTGCAATGTTGATCACAACGGGACCGGAATCGATGATGAGGGTGCTGTTGCCTGCGAGCGACCATGTGTTGACGTTGTATACGCCTTGCGTCAGGTGCACGGTTACGCCGCCTGTCATGCTCACATTTCCGTATTGGCCGGGTGCAAACAACAGATTATTCGAAGAAATCTCGGTGCATCCCGATATGCCACTGCATGCTCCGGAAGTGTTGTCATTGGTGGTTGGAGGCGCAGGGCTGGGCGCCGCCGGAGCGGCGAAAGACACTGTTGAACCCAATGTCACGCCTCCACCCGTCACAGATGCGCCGCCGCTGATTTCGAGACCAGTGTTTGCCGCGCCGCCACCGGTGCAATTTCCAGTTGCCGCTACCGGGGACGAACTCGTCCCATTGATGACGCTCCCGCCGCCAACATCCACACTACCGTTGCCCCCCACGTTGCCCGAATTATTTTGTTGGGTGGTCGCGTAGGTTCCGGTCCCTGAATCAAAACTATCGGTGGTGGACCCTCCGGAGAACTTAACAGCGTCGCACGTGTTGCTGACGCCAAAGGCTGCATAAGAAAACACGGGACTGCCAAATTTCTCGATGGTCGTCGTCACCTCAACCTGCGCGAGTGAACCGGCTAGCGTGGCCTGCGAGCGAATCAGCCACGATTGAAGGGGCACCTGTGTCGTCCCACCGAAGGGAACGACAACTCGCATGGTCTGAAGAGTCGCTGTGGTCGCATATGTAACGCCGATGTCAAGGCCCGGAACGCTTTGGTTCAAAAGAGCGCTACTGAAGGCCGACTGAACGGAACTGTCCGGATAGTTGCCGGATACGCCGCTCATCGCCGAAAGCACAACCGGTTGGCTGCTGTACTGTACGGGGGCTGTCGTCATGTTAAAGCTGCCAAAGCTGCTGGGAATGGCATAGTTGTACACAAGCCAATTGACCGTTTTCTGGGCGCCGGCTTCAGCTACGAACCTTGCCTGGGTTAGTCGTTTGTAATTGTAAGTCGTCGTGATCTCCGCTTGCGTGGAGAACATGATCGACGCGGCAAGGGTTGACAGCACAAGTATGGTCAATAAGGCAATGATGATAGCAACGCCCTTATTATCTTTAGTCACAGTCTGATTTCTCCCATCAGGATAATGGCAAGTTCGGAGGCGTCGGCTGAAGGCGGCCGATGATTCCACCGTTTGCGTTTTCCAATCCCGCCAGAACATTCCGGGGTGCGATGTTCAAAAATGTCTTTGTCATCGTCGCGTACTGATTGGTTTGCGGATCCCTCTGCGCGGTCCGAACAGTGAGAGTAATCCCCACGCTCGTGACGAAAATGTATCCACTCTTGGAAACGGTTGTGTATTGGAAGCACGGCGTTCCGCCAGGATTAGCCGTAATGTTGGCGATTAGCACCTGCGAGGCATTGATGGAGCCCGCAGATACCGGCGTCACGGAGCGCGAGAAAGTCCCTGCGCCCGTATTGCAGTCGTATTGCGCATAAACGAGAGTGCCGTCGCCATAAAGATCTCCAAAAAGTTTGAGCGATGTGGCGGTCGAGATGGAGGGTGACGGCATAATGCCCTGCGGAAAAATTCCGAGCGCATTCACGGTGGCGCCATCCGAGTGATTCTTGGTGAAGATTCCTGAGACGACGTTTCCACTCTTGGCGGTTACTGTTACGAGTTCCTGCGATGCGCCAGCATCTATGAGGAGTTTTTCGCCGACGAAGATATCGGTGGCGTCATTAAGGGTGACAGGCTGCGCGCTTGGGTTGCCGGTGTAGTTGCCCGATATTGTGCGGGGAGTAAATGTCAGAAGGCCCGCCTGACCGATTTCCTGAGTAAGCAACTCTATGGACGATCGCAGCGCGGCATGCATGTCCACCCTCAGTTGTGTTGCAAGGTAGTTTTTTTGATAGTAGACCAATGCCTGAAAAGCCGATCCTGACACGACCAACAGAATGAGAATTCCGGCGAGCATTTCCAACAATGAGAAGCCGTGTTGGCTTGTAAAATTTCGTCGTTTCATGTGGTTTTCGATTTGTAGCACACGAGTACTGTGGAAGGCGCTCCGCCTATTCCAAGCGATTTCAATGCCTGCACCATGACGGTGATTGTCTTCAGGTTTGTAGTGGCGCCCGTGCTAATGCTCCACTGGCGTACATAGAATGCATTTGTAGCCGTTGTTTGCAGCGTTCCTGTGGCGGTCAAGTAATCCACGTATCCCGTCACCGGAGACCCCGGCGTCACTCCGCCGACCGTTGTGTTCGCGGCCATATTGCCGCCAAGTCCAGTACCGCCGAGGCCGAAGGGTGGATAGACCCGGGTATTGGTTGTCGCGTCAGTAAAATTCAGCGCCAGCAGTTGTTCCATTTTATCTTGCGCATACTCGATCACTCGGGTCGCTGAATCGCCCTGATTTGCGTTGTAACCCACCGCCGCGCTGAACATTCCGAGTAACGATGCAAGGCTGATCAGCAGGATCACCATGGCGATCATTACTTCGATTAGAGTAAATCCCTTTGATTGTTGCACTTTGTTGTTCATGTTCTTTATTGAGCAGACCATGCAGAATTGACCCACTTCCACACTTGAATGCGGCCGCTCAGGGCCACCGAAACTGCGTGATATCCCGTTGAGTTATAAAAATAGACCGCGTTCGTGGGCGTCGGCGCATTGCTTCCATCCACGGGAATTCCTCGCGAGTTGAAAATGATGGGTGAGCTCTGAGCGATGGTGGACTGAGTGCCTGCCGGCGCCGAGATTGATCCGTAACCAAACGCGACTCCGGGACTGAGCCTCTTCAGCGCCCCGTCAGCCACATAAGCCGCAGCCGCCTTGTCATACTTTTCGAGCTGGTAAGTGTTATTGCTCGTGTCGAAGACGATTCTTACACGCGTGAAGTTGGCGCCTGCCTTCATCTTCGCTAGTGTCAGCTGCTCGCTAATGGCTCTTCCATCGCCGGATACGCGGTATGTTGCGATCGTTGTGCCGAGGTTCGGAATAGCGATCACCGTGAGGGTCAATCCGACAGCAACAACGATGAGCAACTCCAGCATCGTGAAGCCCGAATCGCCGCTCCCGGAGGCTCGCCGGCCGAATACAGCCCTGTGGGGAGAGGATTTTGACGGTTCAACACATCCCTTCATGCGCTGGAGCAATCTAGAGGAGTGTCTTGATCTAGACAACAAAAACATGTGTGTGGATTCTCCGCAGGAGATTGTACCGCAGATAAGGACAAAACGAGCACTGCCGGCATTTAGCTTAAGATATTGAAAAATATAGAATAAATGTCGCCGGGGTGGCGTCTGGCGAGCGCCGGGGATTTAGTTCGTCCAAGAATAGTCCCAGAGGTAGCGGTGGCGCTTGCTCATGGGTTTCTCTGGGATGACGATCCGCTGCTGGCCATTGAATTCTGTTGCAACGAGGGCATAGATCCTTCCGTCCGGCTCCCTGAAAACGAGGTAATCAAAGTGCCGGCTGCGGCCGGAATGTCGCCGCTGGTCCAGAATCCGGCCTCGACTGAAAGGCTCCGAGACTAGTTTCTTGATCTCATCGGCTGTTGGCTCTCGCAGCTCGCCTTCATCGATGGCGACGCTGATGACGATCGATTGTTTGATCGCGTGTTCATCTCTGGATTCCATGGCATCCATGAACTGCTCCGCCGCCTTCAATGGCGGCGCATAGACAAAGTAGTAGTAGTACCCGAGCGCTGTCGAACCTACAGCGAAGATGCCGATAAAAAACAGAAGCGAAACTCGACTTGGAAGTTTCATCGAATAAGGGCTCGTTGCCGCTTCTTTGCCTCGTCGATGCTGGAGACATACTCCTCGAAGCCGGAACGTCCCATTATTGCAAACGTCAGCTTCTTGCCGTATTCGACGCCCGGTTGATCGAAAGCGTCGATATCATACAATTCGCCGGCAAATGCCGTGGTGTATTGGGAAAACATGAGTAAGCATCCCAAAGTTTCTTCTCTGACGGCGTCAACAGTCACCGCCAAATTTGGTCTTAAGGCGCCGGTCAAAGCCATTTCAGTCGCCCTGTTCTCGGCCATGAAGAGGTCGGCTAACGCCTTGCCGTTCAGATAAGCCATGGAATCCAGATCCAAATAAGGGTGCTCTATCGGCAGACTGTTTTTGAATCGCTTGACGTTCCAAAAGATGAATGATTTGTCATTGGGGCCTTCAATGAAAAGCTGCAGCTGGGAGTGTTGGTCGGTCACGCCTAGCGCGGCTGTAGGCGTCTGCCCGTAATATACTTCACGTCCGCGGCGATCCAGTTTCTTGCCCAGGCTCTCTCCCCACAGTTGTTTGAACCATAGTGCGAATTTCCAAAGCCCTTGAGAATACGGAAACAAAACAAGGATTCGCTTGGCTCGCTCGCGTTCAAGGGCGAATTGAATGAATGCGGTGACGAGTGCAGGATTTTCGAAGAATGGTTTTTGCGCCTGTTCGTAAGCCTGGCGAGCGCCTTCCATCAGCGCTTCCACGTCGAATCCCAGAAGCGCGGCGGGCAGTGCGCCTACGGGCGAAAGAACACTGAAGCGGCCTCCCACATTGGGAGGGATGGTGAACACCGGAAAGCCCTCGTGGCGAGCAATCGCCAAGAGGTCGCCCTTTGCAGGGTCCGTCGTCACAACAAAACGTTCGCGAGTTTTTGTTCCTCCGATGTGATCGATCATCCACCTGCGGACAACACCGTAGGTCGCCATTGTTTCTGCCGTAACGCCCGACTTCGCGATCACATTGACAATCGCCGTCTTCGGATCGATCGCATCCAGCGAATCGTGTATGAAATCCGGATCAATGTTGTCCAGCACGATCAAGCGCTTGCCTGAATGCGGCCGACCGAGGGCCGCGTCCAATGCAGCGGGTCCGAGCGCGGATCCGCCGATGCCTATAACAATGATGGTCGGATAGTCATGCGAGCGAGCAAACTCAGTTGCCTGTTTGGTCGCCTTGTCATCAAAGGGCAAGCGGCCGAAACCGAGCGCGCCTTTGTCGTGCGCCGCCCTGACGGCATCCACAATCTGTTTTGATGCCTTTGCCGCCTTATCAAAAGCATTCTTCGGAATTCCGTTATCGGCGCCGATGGAGCTTTCCAAAACGTTGGTGTAGTCGAGTTCGAGCATTGGACCGTCACATTATCCAGTTCTTAGGTTCAACTTTGATGGACTTGAATTCGATCAGCCGGACCATGCCGGCCTTCGCTTTGCGGGGTTTAGTGACGTGCTTGCGCTTCGTATAGTGCACGTCGACTTTTGAGGAATTTCTCGCCTGAGAGAAGTACGCCGCAAGTTGCGCGGCCTTCAAGAGCACTGCCTCATTCAAATCTTTTTCTTTGCCTGGATTTCTTACGATCACGTGAGACCCGCTGTAATCTGCGACGTGGAACCAAAAATCCTCGGGACCTGCTGCATGAAACGTGATTTCGTCGTTTTCCCTGCTGCTGCGGCCTATCAAGATTTCATAATCGTCTATTTTCAGATTGCGCGCGCTCCTTTTACGGCCGCCTCCTTCCTCGCCACGCGTTGGAACCGCCCCCCCCTTTTGCAAATGAATCTTGCTCGCGATTGCGAGCCAGGTGTCCCAATCCCGGATCGCTTGCAAGCGGCGCATTTGCTCTTCCAGAGCGGTGCGCTTGTGGCGGACCTGTCCGAGTTGTTGTGAAACTATTCCTTTTCCACGGTCTGCCTTCTGATGGCGCTTGAACATTCTTTCGATGTTCTCTCTTAAGGACACCGTGGCGTCGAGCGTGACATTCACCTGCCGTGGCTCCTCCTGAAAGTAATCCGTGACCGTAACGGAGTCGTAGTGCTGGTCCATTGTTTTTCCACTGGAGGCTAGCATTTGCCCGACCTTGTGAATGCCTTCCGCTTCCTCGTATTTCTTCTGTTCGCGGGTCAGACGTTTCTCCCGGTCCGAAAGCCGCCTTGCCGCTTCTCGAAGATCTCGTAGGATTGGCAATTTGGCGTTCTCCAAAAGAGTATGGTTTTCCAGTTCATCAAAAAAGAATTTCGCGGCCTCGAGTATGTTCCCAAATGATTTGGAACTGTGAGAGCGTTCGAGGGATCCCAATTGAACCGGGCTGAGAATCCCTCTGGACAGCCGCTTCAGATCGTTTCTTTCGAGAATGTGGCTCAGCGGCAGATCTGTGTAGAGCCAAGCGCCTCGAGACGGACTTTTGACCTGTTCGATCAAGGTTCGAATCTCGTCGACGATTGGTGCGCCGGTTTTCCGATGCCTGTGCAGCACTTCAGCTGCGAATACTGGTCCAATCCCGGCGACGTTCGAGATCAGCCACGACTGAGCGTCGCCCGTCGTTTCGAGTTGTTGCAATTCGGGAATGTCTTGGTGCATCACCCTTTCGAGGTCGATCTTGTCACCCGCCTTCGGAAAGGAATAAGTGTCGTATTCGCCAATTCCATGCTGCGGCGTAATCGGCAGAAAGGAAGAGAGAACTCTGCGTTCTGCATCGAGCAGGATAAGATTTCCAGCATTCGGCAGCAGTTCAAGCACCAGCGACATGGTTTCGAGCTCTTTGCTTGGCACCGCTGTTTTGAAAACGAATTCAACGATCCGCTCGGAGAGTGGCTTTGAAAAACTTGCAAGCTCTGCAGAAGTCAGATGCTTTCGGAGCACCATCAGGAAATCGTCATTAGGACTCTCGATCGGAGGACGGTTTTCAGACAGGTAAATGGCCGGACACTGCGATTCCATCAATACTTTGAATGCACTGAATTTAGGCGATCTGGTTTGGAAGATGAATCCATTTGGCTGGTGCTGAACAACACGGCGAATGACCAGATCGGCGAAAGCGGGCTTGAGATTCTCGACAAGGCCCACCAATGCAAAGTTCTCCATTTGTCTATTGTACGGCTTTGTCGATGGCAGGTGAAAAAGGGGACAAACGAAAAGGGAAGGGGACCGGTGAGCAATTTCTCGGGTTCAGAAATTGCTCACTGTCCCCTTCCCTTTTATTCCACTCCGGCCCGTTTGACGTACGTGCCGGAAACTTTGTCGGCCCAGGTGAGATGCTCGGGATCAACGAGGGCCCACAAGAAACCGAGCATGACGGGAAGAATTGAAATTAAATAACCAAATCCGCGGACACCGGCCTGCCATGGAGCCAACGGCACACCTTCCTTACCTACGGCAATGAGGTGTTCCGCTTTCATGCCGGGTGTCTGGCTAGCACTCAGCATAAACAAAAGATAGTAGGTCGCGACGAGCACAAAGTAGCCAACGGCATAGATTCCGAAAACCTTCCGGTCGAAAGGCGCGGATTCGGGCATTTGGAAGATCGTTGCAACGACGAATACAGAGTACATCAGGGCAACGATGCCGAAGTCTGTCATGCCGGCGACGATCCGCGCTCCTAGAATTTCTCGCTGATATTCCGGAAAAGTGAAAGGCGGGTTGTGTTCGGCTTCTTCGAAATCGAGTTCTGGCTGGTGCTCTTGGATCGAAATTACAGTTCGTTTAGTCTTCCGTTCCATTTTGCGTCGGGCGAATTTTATCACGTATTTGCGTTAAACTCGCTCGACACTTGGGCCATGGAGGGAGTCTTTGTTCTATTTCGCCGCCGTCATTTTGGCAGTGCTTGCGCAGCAAGGGGACCTTGCGATCACTGCCGATCGCCTCGAAAAAGAAGGGACCGTTTTTTCCGGTCGGGGCAATGTTGTCGCCGACTATGAGGACGTTCACCTGGAAGCTGACGAGGTTTCCTATGACGAGGCGACCGGGGAATCCATTGTTGCGGGGCGTGTGCGTTTTACGCGCGTTGACGAACATCTGACCGCGACACGGGCGAAGATCAACCTCAAGACGAAAACCGGCGTGCTTGTTGATGCGAGCGGCGCTCTTGGCCCTGGCTTCTTTGTGACCGCCAGCGAAGCGCAACGGCTTGAAGACGGCCGGTATTACCTCAAGAATGCAACCGTAACCACCTGCGACGGACCAAGTGCAGGTTGGACTTTCGGGGCTGCGCGCGTCTTCATTGATCCGGGAAGGCGAGTATCCGCAAGGAATTCCGTGTTCAAGCTTGAGGGAATTCCGATTTTCTACATGCCGTATGTTATCGCTCCATCCATCAATAGATCACGGTCCACGGGTTTCCTGATTCCCTCGACGTCAACATCGACAACGAAAGGCCGCGGTTTTCAGGAATCTTTCTACTGGGTGATCAACCGGAGCGCAGACGCGACATTCACCGCCGAATACTTTACGAAGCGAGGACCAGCGGCCGCCGTCGATTTCAGAACAACACCCAATGAAGGTTCGCGGTTCGAAGTGAATTCGTTCTTTGCCAAGGACAGGAAAGGTCAGGGCGGCCAGAGCGTCCTGATTCAGGGTCAAACGAGATTCGGCGGTGAACACCGTGCGGTTGTGGACATGAATCTTGTCAGTTCGTTCGTATTCAGGCAGGTGTATGAAGAAGGCTTCAATGTCATCTCGTCGCCGATCGAGCATTCATTAGGCTTCTTAACGAGCAACCGGCCCGGCATAAGCTTCAACTTTCTGTACACTCGAACTGGAATCTTTTTCACGGATCAGCCTACGGTCATTTTGCGCAAGTTCCCAACTTTTGAAGCCTCCGTTGCCGAAAGACGTCTCGGGCCGCTGCCGTTGTACTTCAGCGCGGAAGCCGGATTGGCTGGAATTGCCCGGCGCGACGCGGCAATCAAGACCTCTACGTTCGGGCAACGCCTGGATGTCCATCCTGTCTTGGAGATTCCCGTCATCAGATCGAACGCCTTCAATTGGAGTCACAGAATCGGCGTACGGAACACGACGTACACGCATTCCATGAACCCACTGGTCACCGCTGACGCACTGAATCGCTTTTCGATGGATTATGTGACGCACTTTTCCGGCCCCCAAGTGGAGCGTGACTTCGGATCCTTCAAACACGTCATAGGACCAGCGATTGAGTATCACTACCTGGCCGGTGTCGACCGATTCCGTAGAACCATCGTGGTGGATGACACGGATCTCGTAACAGACACCAACGACATCGAGTACTCGATCACGAATCGATTCTTCACGGGCCACGAGGTGTTTTCGTGGAGGATTGCCCAAAAGTATTTCTTCGACCCGACATTTGGCGGAGCAATCGTTCCAGGGAGACGCAACGTCTTCGGGTCTTTGCTGGATCTAACCGGCTTTGCTTTTGCGGACGGCCGCCGCCGTTTCTCCCCGATCGTCTCAACGATGCGCATTTCGACCAGTCCAAATACATCGACTGATCTCCAGGTGGACTACGATACGAAAAACCGCCTGTTTCGAAGTGCAGGAATTATCGGAGGTCTCAGCCGCGGTCAGTCATTCGGAAGCATTTCTTACTTCTTCACGCGCGGCAGTGCAATTCAGTTGTCCAACAATCAGTTGAGGACGACCATCGGCTACGGCAACGATCAGAAGGTCGGATTCAGCGGGGCTCTCAGCCTTGCATATGATATTGAAAGAACTCTTTTCCAGGGGTCGGTCGCACAGTTTGGCTATAATACGGACTGTTACGGACTGAGCTTTGAATTCATGCAGTTCGACATCGGCGCCCGTAAAGAGAGTCGCTTTCGATTCGCAATATCGTTAAAAGACATCGGATCCTACGGAACACTCCGACGTCAGGAACGCTTATTTTGAAGTTCCGGACTTGGAACGCTGAATTTCTCACCCTGATTCCGCAATCCGGATCGCGTCTATGACTTTCCCGACAAATCGCATGCGCCGGCTTCGGAAGAGTCCCCGGCTTCGCAGCATGATCCAAGAAACACGACTCACCCCTGAGTCGATGATTTACCCCATATTCGTATGCCCTGGGCGGAACGTTCGCAATGAGATCAAGTCCATGCCCGGACAGTTCAATTTGTCGGTGGATAACGTCGTCGAGGTTGCGCGAGAGGCAGAACAGCTTGGCGTAGCCGGTGTGCTGCTTTTCGGAATTCCGGAGGCCAAAGACGAACTGGGTTCGGATGCCTACAACGAAGCCGGTATTGTGCAGCAAGCCGTGCGATCGATACGCGAAAACGTCCGGGATCTGTTGATTGTTACGGACGTTTGCCTGTGTGAGTACACGTCCCATGGGCATTGCGGGCTTATTCGCCATGGTGACGTGGAGAATGATGCAACGCTGCGGCTTCTCGCCGAGACGGCCGTGAGCCATGCGCGGGCCGGTGCGGACATAGTTGCCCCCTCCGACATGATGGACGGCCGGGTAGCCGCCATCCGCGATGCGCTCGATTCCGAAGGCTTTCCGCATACGCCGATCATGTCCTATGCGGCGAAGTATGCTTCCGGTTTTTACGGTCCCTTCCGCGAAGCTGCTGGATCGACTCCGAAGTTTGGAGACAGGCGCAGCTACCAGATGGATCCGCCGAACGCACGGGAAGCCATGCGGGAGATCGCACTCGACGTCGAAGAGGGCGCGGACATCCTTATGGTCAAACCCGCGCTTGCATATCTAGACATCATTGCACGTGCTCGCGCTCAGTTCGACGTTCCGCTTGCTGCGTATCAGGTCAGCGGCGAATACGCTATGATCGAGGCAGCAGCTCGAGCCGGATGGATTGACCGCGAAAGAATCATGATGGAGACGGCGACCGCGATTAAGCGGGCCGGCGCGGATGTTCTCATCACCTACTACGCATTGGAACTAGCGAAATTGTTCTGACGTCCGTCCTCACGGTGCAAACTTGATTTCATATGAGTCGTTCTGAAGAACTGTTTAAGCGCGCTCAGGAACTGATTCCGGGAGGTGTGAATTCCCCCGTTCGCGCGTTTCGTTCGGTCGGTGGAAAACCGCTCTTCATCCAGCGCGGAAACGGTTCTCATATTTGGGACGCCGACGGTCGTGAATACATCGATTACGTCGGATCGTGGGGGCCGCTGATTTTCGGCCATCGTCCGCCCGAGGTTCTGCGTGCGCTCGGCGAAACGCTCGATATCGGCACATCCTTTGGCGCTCCGACAGAAAGGGAAGTCGATCTTGCGTCGCTCATTACTCAACTTGTCCCTTCTGTGGAGAAAGTCCGACTTGTAAGTTCCGGCACCGAAGCAACGATGAGCGCGATTCGACTGGCGCGAGGTTTTACCGGAAGGGAACGCATCATCAAGTTCGACGGTTGTTATCACGGACACGGCGACAGTCTTCTCGTTCGCGCAGGATCGGGCGTGGCCACCCTCGGTTTGCCCGATAGTCCGGGTGTTCCGAAGAGTTTGGCGGAACTGACCACGGTCCTTCCTTTCAATAGTGCGGATTCCATCAAGGAGGAATTTGATCGCCGTGGTAGCGAAATAGCCTGTGTCATTGTTGAACCTGTGGCTGGGAATATGGGGTGTGTCGCGCCTCGGCCCGGTTACCTGGAACTGCTTCGCGAAGTGACGGCAAAGGCCGGATCGGTGCTGATTTTCGACGAAGTCATGACAGGTTTTCGCGTGGCTTTAGGTGGAGCGCAGGAGCGCTATTCGATCAAGCCTGACTTGACGACTTTGGGGAAAGTGATCGGAGGAGGACTTCCTGTCGGAGCCTACGGCGGCCGCGCCGACATCATGAACTGCGTCGCGCCTTCAGGCCCTGTCTATCAAGCTGGGACTCTGTCCGGCAATCCTTTGGCCGTGGGTGCAGGCTTGGCGACTTTGTCGCGCCTTCAGGAAGAAAAGCCGTATCGCCAACTCGAAGATTTGGGCGCCCGGCTGGAACGGGGGATAAAGGACGCCGTCTCAAGGGCGGGTGTCGCCGCGCGTCTGAATCGTGTGGGATCGATGTTCACACTCTTTTTCACCGGCCGGGAGGTTGTGGATTTCGAATCGGCGAAGACCTCAAACACGCAGGCGTTCAACAAATTTTTTCATTCGATGCTGGAGCAGGGAGTCTATTTACCTCCCTCTCAGTATGAGGCCGCTTTTATTTCTGGAGCCCATACTGAAACCGATATCGACCGCACCGTTGATGCCGTGAGCAAGGCTCTCTGCGCATGAGTCCATCGACTGCTTCCTACGGATCGTGGAAATCACCGATTACCAGCACTCTTCTCACGACAGCTGGAATCGGCCTAAGCGATGCGATGTTCAGCGCCGGCCACGTTTACTGGCTTGAAAGCCGGCCTGTCGAGGCGGGCCGCGTGGCGATTGTTCGCAGTTCCTCCGAAGGAGAAGCTACGGATGCAATTCCGCCCGGCTTCAATGCCAGAAGCCGGGTTCATGAATACGGGGGCGGCGCCTACGTCGTTTTCAGGAACACGATTTTCTTCTCCAATTTCAAGGATCAGCGGCTTTATCGACAGGATCCCTCAGGCCTTCCGGCGCCAATAACGCCGGAACCAACCGCACCGGCGGGTCTCCGCTACGCGGACCTTCGTGTGACGCCGGACGGTTCCGCTATCGTGTGCGTGCGCGAGCGCCACGTAGCAGGCCGGGAGGCAATCAACGAAATCGTCCTGTTGCCGGCAGATGGCTCGGCAGAGCCCGTAGTCATTCACTCCGGATATGACTTCTACGCTTATCCTCGGCTCAGTCCGGATGGTCGCATGCTCGCCTGGTTGTGCTGGCGCCATCCGGGCATGCCGTGGGACGGAACCGAATTGTGGGTTGCCAATTTCGATTCCGGCGTTATTTCAGATGCGCGTCGCGTTGCCGGCGGAATCAGCGAATCCGTAACGCAACCGGAGTGGAGTCCGGAAGGCGTCCTGCATTTCGTTTCAGACCGGACGGGCTGGTGGAATCTTTACGTGGAGCGCAAGGGAGAGATCATTGCATTGGCGCCCTTGGAAGCCGAATTCGGTTTGCCGCAATGGATTTTTGGATACTCACGATATGCGTTTTTACGCAGTGACCGCATCGCTTGTGTGTACTCCCAAAATGGGTTGGACTATCTGGGAATCCTGGACGTTCGGGGCAGGCGCCTGGACCCTGTCGAGACGCCGTACACGACCTTTGGCAACATCGTAAGTGATGGAATCGACCATCTGTATTTTACAGCCGCTTCGGCGACGAATCCGGTTGAAGCCGTCGCTCTGGACGTCGACAGTAAGAGCTTCAATGTGCTCCGTCGAAGTCTTCAGGTTGAGATCGATCCTGCATACATCTCAGAACCCGAGGCTATAGAGTTTCCGACAGCGAAAGGGAAGGCCGCATTCGCCCTTTTTTACCGTCCTAAGAACAAGGACTTTGCTGGACCTGGCCATGAACGGCCGCCCTTGTTAGTGATCAGTCACGGTGGGCCAACAAGCGCCACATCATCGGCTCTGAAGCTCTCGATCCAGTACTGGACAAGCCGGGGGTTTGCAATCGTGGATGTGAATTACGGCGGAAGCACGGGTTACGGCCGCGAATACCGCGAACGCCTCCGAGGACAGTGGGGCGTTGTTGATGTCGAGGACTGCATCAATGCGGCGCGCTACCTTGAAAGACAGGGCGCCGTCGACGGAAAGCGTATGGCGATTCGTGGAGGAAGCGCGGGCGGCTACACGACGCTTTGCGCCCTGGTTTTTCATAAAGTGTTTGCGGCCGGCGCAAGCTACTTCGGAGTGGCCGACATTGTTGCGTTGTTGAAGGATACCCATAAATTCGAATCGCATTACGAGGAAGGTCTGATTGGCCCATATCCTGAAGCCGCCGATTTGTTCTACCAGCGTTCGCCGATCAATTTTTGCGACCGGATTTCCTGCCCAGTAATCCTGTTCCAGGGTCTCGAAGACAAAGTGGTTCCACCTTCTCAAGCTGAACTGATGATTGGAGCTCTGCGGGCGAAAAACCTTCCATTCGCGTATATCGCATTTCCAACTGAAGGGCACGGTTTTCGGGAGGCGGAGAATATTAAAAAGTCGGTGGAGGCCGAGCTCTACTTCTATTCACGCGTGTTCGACTTCACGCCGTCGGATCATCTCGATCCTGTGACCATAGAAGGATCCTCGCCTGCGTCATGACTCGGCGAGAGCGTACTTAATTTCCCGCCCGCCTGAACAAATGAACTGTGTTGCTTGAAGGCGACTTCGCCCGGGCGACTTCAATGAAATTGCCTTGAAGAAATCGTCCCTGGGCATGCCAAAGCTGTTCGCCTTCCTCGACCATGACCCATCGAATTTCCGGATCGATTTGGGAGATGTTTTCATTCCAACGAGTCTTATTCATTTCATGGATGAAGCGTCTCATTGGAATTCCGGTAGCCCAAACAACCGGATGAATGATGCGCGTATTCGCCAGCACCAGATCCTGAGGTCCCGTCGAACCCTGCAATTCTTCTTTCAGCTTTTGTCCGACTTCAACGAACGCCGGCATCCAGAAGCTTTGATTACGGATACCTTCCGTATAGAACAGATTGTGAGTGAACTGCTCGTCAATACGCTCGAGACTCGCGACAGGTATCGGATCGGGAATAAACAATGGAGCAAGAATCAAAAGTGAGAACGCGCGCTGACGTTCTGCGCGTTGGATAACCAAGTACAGGAACAACGCTGCGAACAGCGGGATTGTAGCGGCCATTACGGTTCCGTACCGGACGTTGTAAATGGATTCTGAGTCGTCTTGTAACAGGCCGGGCATCAACAACGGAACGTTGTTCGAATAAAGGTTGTAGACATAGAAGGCGAAGGGTGTGATTGCTCCCGCAGCGATGAGCAGCGTTGAACGCAAATGACGCCGCTCAAGGAGAATGAGGCTCAACGCCATACCTCCGATCCCGAGCCAAAGGATGCCCGGATTCAGACAATACGCGACGTCGACCGTGTAGGTCCCCAGTGACGCCCAGAAGTTGCCGGCGGTGTCGAACGTCTTGCCGGTTCGATAAAAGTACTCTCGTGCGTAGTCCTTCGCAGAGCCCCGGCCGTAGGCGAATATCAAAGAGTCTTCAAAATAAACCCAATTGAAAATCATCCACAAGGCTGGTCCTAGCGCAGAAGCGCCTGCAAAGAGAACAGCGGCCGTCCATCGTTTGACTGGAGCCATGACCGGAACCAGAGTCACCGCAGCTGCTGCCAGCGCCCAACCTTCATAACGTGTGAGCGTACCTGCAAAAGCCATTCCTGCGGCGAGTGCGAAAGCCTTCCATTCCTGTGTCTGGGTCCACCTCAGAAGATAGTAGGTCAGACCGGTGGCGCAGAGGATCATTAGAGGTTCGGTCATGGGCGTCGTGAAGAGATAGATGAGTCGGGGATTCAGGCCGAAAAAAAGAAAGGCCATCCATCCCGAAAGACGCGAACCGGTCCACGCATAAGCTGTATCAAACAGAAAAATGCTGACGCCCACGTAACAGGCAATGCTCAAGAGGCTGCCTGCCAGGCCAGTTGTCCATAGGAAATCGAACCAGGTCAGTGGCGAAAT
>CAZIPZ010000041.1:0-22712 GCA_964541075.1 uncultured Solibacteraceae bacterium
CCAAACTGACGTATAAAACAGTCGACTAAATTGAGAATTGACCAAATTAAAGCCTTGTGCGTACGATGGATTTAGACAAACCGTTTGTCGCCAGCTTAGGAGGATGTTTGCAACTGGATGACAACCTGAAGCAACTGATGAAGGAATTGGGAGCAGCGATAAATGACGCGCTGTCCGATTCCGAAGACATCAGCGAGGCTATCCAAAACGTTCGGAACGCCGGCTATGACGTTTTTCTGGTGCTGGAAGCCACGATCGGTTTTAACAAGCGATCGAAAACCGATGGCGGCGACGAAGTCACTCCTGAAGGCCTGAAGAGCGGTGAAATGAAACTCAAGGTTACGGCGCAAGATCTCAAGTTTCTACGCTCCCTCAAGATCAGTATTGAAGATCTAGACCAGCAGTCATAGCCCACATCTGCCGAACCGCTTCCTTGACATCACTGGTTTGTATATTTTCGATAGGGTTGCCTCGAAGGAATCGACTCTTTGAGCCCATTGGTCGAAAGTGCTCAGGGAAGCCAACACTGAACAGTCCGAGTGTTGTCACCCCGACGGCGGGACCAATGTGCATAGGACCGGTATCGTTGCTGATCAATAGTCGTGACGAGGCAATCAAGGCGGAGAGATGAACCAGACTAAGATCCGAGAATTCGCGAATGCTCTCGCAACGCCGACTCGCATCGAGACATCGCCTGATCAGACTCGATCCAGCAGGACTCGCCAATAAAAACACCTCAACGCCGAAACTATCAATAGCGAAATCCGCAATCTCCGCGAATCTTTCTGGCGGCCAGATTCTTTCCACTATAGGGGCGTCAATGTACAGAGCGATCCTCTGACGTGAAGGAGTGATCGCCGATGCCCATTGTTGGATTGATTCCGGAATCACAATTGTGCGCGACCCAGTGGGAATGGCTCCCAGTCGAGACGTCACTTTCATGAACATGTCGGCGACGTGGAGGCCTTTATCCTCATTCACTGGCGGTAGATTAAAACAGAAGGGCAGATAGGACTCTTCCTGCCTTCTGAGGGCTAGTCGGGATGGAGCACCAGAGAGCCATGCCAGAAGATTTGTTTCTCGAAAACTGTGGAAATCCACCACAACCTCAAAGCGGCGGCTTCGAATGTCGCTTACGAGATTTTTCATCTCTTTGAGAGCCGATAGTAGAGGACCATCGCGCATGGCGACACGATCCAGTGCGATCACTTCGTCGATGGATGGACACAGCTGAGCGATCGGAGCGCACCGATGATCTGTCAGGAACGTGAGATGCATTGTCGGAGCTGCGGCCTTAAGAGAGGTCAACGCAGGAAGCAGTAGAACAACGTCCCCAAGCCTCGCGAACCTTATTGCGAGCAGGTTCACGGCGTCATGGCAGGATTAGGCCGCTTCGGTCCGACGGTCCGACGCTCGCACCCGCCATTTCGGTCAACCAATCCAGGTACCTTCTACTTCGGGGTCTCACTCCACAGTTCACCTGGGCTGCGAGCATTAGAAAATCAAGCACATCTAGGCCCTCGGAAATCTTCAAGGCTCGCCGATCGGCGGAGGCTTGGGGTTGCATTCGCTCGTCGAGCACTGCTTTCACGCGGCGGAATAGCGACGCGCGAACCGGCCCGTCGGGCAGCGACTCGTAATACAGACCGCTCTCGAGGGTCTTCATGGTTGCGTACAGTGCTTTGTAAACCTCAGCGACGTCGTTATCAACCAGCCAGGGTGAAACTAACCTCTCTTCGACCACGGCTCTGCTGATCGCGTCAAGAATCGGTGAGTATCGATAAATAAAATCCTGATCAAACTTATCGACTTTGCTGGCAGTTGCTGGATCTGGGATTCGTTTTTCGTCCTCATACGCGCGGGCGCTCTTAAGGTGCATGCAATGACTTGGGCAATCGATCTCGATTTCTCGCTTGGACCCACAGCAGGCGGCGCAAATCTGAGTTTCTTTGGCAGGACAAAATCGCTTCGCGGCTCTCTCAGAGCACAACGGGCATCTCGCCATAGGCGCGAAGTATAGCATTGAAGGCGGCATAAACCCCGTTTGACTTTGGTTTAAGCCTTGGCAATAATCAGGGTCTATTCGTACCGGAATGGGGGTGGATTGAGTTGGCCGAGGTTAGGATTCAGGACGGTGAGTCCATCGAGAATGCTCTGCGTCGGTTCAAAAGAAAGGTTCAGCAGGAAGACATTATTAAAGAGGTGAAAAAGCACTCCTTTTACCTCAAGCCCGGTGAAAAAAAACGAATTAAGCAAGCGCTGGCGCGAAAAAGAAGTCGTAAGAAGGTTCGAAGAGAACCTGCAGATTAGCCATCCGCTTTTTCAGCAAAGCATCTCCGGCTACGCGTCCCTTGACCCGATCAGTTACCGTCGCGAAGTTCGTTCCGATTCCCGCAAACATGGTTGGCAAAACGGCGAGTACAGTTTCCGCTTTGCCAACCACGTTCTGCAAAGTGGCCAGCGGATTTCCATTTACAGCATAGTCTACTTAGCAAAACGGAAATCCTATTTCCGGTATGTGCCAAAAGCCTTGGCACCTAGTCAACCTACTTGTCTAAATTCTGCTAATCATGTCGGCAATGAGGAACCTTCACTTCAGACCAGTGGAACCCTTGTATGGATAACGACCAAGGGACTTCCAACTACCGCATTGCACTTGGGGAACACCGGGAACTAACTGTCAGAGTTTGCCACCCAGTCTGAAACATCCGCCTGGCATCTTTGAGCTCGGCAAACGCATGGTGGAAGGACCGCTTTACTTCACTGATGGTACGCCAGGGCGCTCCCGCTTTTTCTTGATTTCGATTCTGTGACGTTTGATCTTTTGATTGAGCGTGGAGAGCGGGATTCGGAAATTGTCGGCGGCTTCAGTCTGACTCCATCCGGTCTGTTCCAACATTTCAACGATGACACGGCGCTCGAACGAGTCAATAATTTCAAATAGCGAAGTGTCCTTGGAAAGAGAAAATGACGACAAGGTGGCAAATCGCGAGGAAGGCGAAATGATCGCTTCGGGGAGCAAGTCGCGACCAATAATCTCGTCCTGCGACAGCACAACCGCCCGTTCGACGACGTTTTCAAGCTCACGTACATTCCCAGGCCAGTGATAGTCCATCAAAACCTTGAGAGCCTCTGAGCTGAAGCGATATGTCGGTTTCCCATTCTCGTCGCAGTATTTTTTGGTAAAGAATTCCACGAGCAGAGGAACATCTTCCTTTCGCTCTCTCAAAGGTGGAATTTGAATGTTGATGACATTCAGCCGGTAATAAAGATCTTCGCGAAAGCGACCCTCATCGACCAACTGTTTCAGATCGACGTTTGTGGCCGCAATGATCCTGGCATCGACCTTGATCGTCTCGACCCCGCCGAGACGCATGAATTCTTTTTCCTGGATCACCCGCAAAAGTTTTGCCTGGGTTTCAAGGCTGATCGTACCGATTTCGTCGAAGAAAATCGTTCCTTGATCGGCGATCTCAAATAATCCTTTCTTCGTCGCCACTGCACTGGTGAAGGCGCCACGCATGTGACCGAACAGAGTGCTCTCCAACAGATCTCCAGGCATGCTGCCGCTATTGACTGGAACAAAGGATTTGTCTGTTCGGGGACTTTTGAGGTGAATGGCCTTGGCAATAAGCTCTTTGCCGGTCCCGCTCTCTCCCTGAATCAAAACGGTGCTGCGGCTCTGGGCAATCTGAGTGACCAGATCCAGAACCTTCATGATCTTTTCACTCTTGCCGACAATATTGCTGTATCCGAAACGCTCCTTCAGCGCTCGACGCAACTGAAGGTTTTCGCTCATTAGATGTCGTTGCTTTAAGGCATTACCGACTATGACTAGAAGCTTTTCATTATTCCAGGGCTTGGTGATGTAGTCGAAAGAGCCTTCCTTGATCGCAGTGACGGCAGTCTCAAGCGCCCCAATAGCCGTGATAATAACCACGGGCAGCATCGGATCAATTCGTTTGATGTCCTTTTGGACTTCCATCCCCGACTTGCCCGGCAACATGAGATCAAGCAAAACGAGGTCAAAGAAGTTCTCTTCGATTTTCCGAAGACCTTCCTCCCCGCTTCCGGCGGTCTCCGTGTTCAGACCTTCCGAATTCAAGAGCAGTTCGATGCTTTCTCTTATCTCTTCCTCGTCGTCAATGATGAGGACAGAACCCTTTCGCTTAGACATTCACAGGTTTCCTTACTATAGGCAAATCGAGCCTGAACGAAGTGCCATGACCCGGTACACTCTCGACCGAGATGTTGCCTCCGTGTTCCTGCACGATGCCGTAGCTCACCGACAAGCCAAGACCGGTGCCTTTGCCCGCAGCCTTGGTGGTAAAGAATGGATCGTAGATTTTCTTAATATTTTCGCGGCTGATGCCAACTCCCGAATCCTGAACGGTCACTTCAATCTTTGAATCTATCGCCTCGGTGCGAACGCGAAGTTCGCCGCCTTCACCCATGGCGTCACGCGCATTAACAAACAAATTCAAGAAAACCTGTTGAAGCTTGCCTGCGTTGCCCACGGTCCACGGATTGTCGGCCAAAAGCTCCTGCTCGACGCGGATGCGAGCGCTCTTGAACTGATGCTCCAACAATGAAAGTGTTTCCGCAATCACTTGGTGAACATCGACTTCAGTAAACTCCAGTGCATTCGTGCGAGAGAAGTTCAGAAGGTTGTTCACAATTTCTGAAGCCCGGAAGGTCTGCCTCGTTATTTTTTCCAGCAGCTTGAAGCGAGGATCGTCTGCGCTGATCTGTTTACGAAGCATTTGTGAATAACTGGAAATGACAGCTAGAGGCGTATTAACTTCGTGCGCAACACCTGCGGCCAGTAAGCCGATTGACGTCAACTTTTCATTCTGAATCAACTGGTCTTCAAGGCGAACACGGTCGGTAATATTGTCTATGATGATCAGCGTGCCCCGTGTCGATCCTGATTTGTCAACCAGCGAAGTCGCGGAAAAATTGACGATCAACCCATTCCACTGCTGCTTGTATAAATGTTTAGTCTCGAGCAGCCGATGGAGGAAGTCTTCAGGAATGATGTCGGTCGTACGACGGCCAAGTGTTTCGCCCGCCGCTTGACCGGTGAGAAATTCCAGCGCCTTATTCCACCCTACGATACGCCCTTCAACATCTTCAACCATCACTCCGACATTTATGGATTCGATGATATTTTCGCTGAAGTCTTTCAGACTCTGATACTCGGTTGCCTTTTCCTCCAACGAACGATATAACCGCGCGTTTTCAAGAGCGATCCCAACGTAGTCTGAAACGGTTTCGAGCAGCTCCAGGTCTTCGCTGGTAAGGTAGTCCCCATTCTGGGTCCTGCCAAGGCCGATATAGGCGATCACGCGGTCTTTGACGCGGCAAGGGATGAAATAGTTGAGGTCATGGTTATCCGACTCGAAAAAGACGTAAGGCCTGTCGGTGGACTCCTTCAAGAAGGAAAAATCTGCATTCTCGGGAATACTTAGTCCTACGACCTTTGCCGGAAAGAAGCGGGACTTTTGATACGGGTGTTCCAGAAAAATTGCTGCTCGGCCGACCAATAGCGCTCGGCTTAAACGATCCACCACGCGATCGAGCATCTTTTCAAGGTGGACTTCACTTCCGAGCGTCCGTCCAAAATCGATCAGCGTCTGACGGACATTGTACCGGTCACGATAAAAAAACTTATCCAACCACACTTGGAACTGATCTTTAATGGGAGCAAATAGCAGCGCCGCAACAATAGTCGCCACAACCCGCGCGACCGTGCTGAGTGTTTCAAACCCTGATCCAAGAAGATCCCCAACGAGAACCGCCAATGTTGCATACAAACCAATGATGCTGGCTGTAGCGAGCGTGTATATAACACCCCGCTTAAAGATAATGTCGACATCCATCAGGCGATAACGATGAATGGCGTAACCGAACGATATGGGGATGAGGACCAGTGGAAAAATGGCGAAGTCGACCCAGCTCTCGGGAATCATGCCGGCCACTCTCGGCACGGATTGCAATAGAAAATAGGGCAAGACTGCCACGGCCGTGCCACGGGTAACCCACTTCATCTGTTGCCGCAATTCGGGCGTCTTGACAGTGCGGTACGTGTAGATGAGGACTATGGCGCTAGTGACAAAATAGAGTCCGAAGTGAAAATCCGCGAGATTGTCCAGAAGGTTTCGCAAGACCAGGGGCGACGGAATGAAACCGAGGATTCCGTATATGAAAGACAACCATGCTGTGAAGAGGATGCTTCCTGGAACATAAATCAACCAGATCAGCCCCCGATGACGCTTGAGCCACCTGTTCCGAAGCGGAAATTCTAGACAGAAATGAAGGAAGAGAGGTGGAAGAAAAACGTACGACCCAATATCAAACCAAAAGATCGTCCAATCAAATTCGTTCAGCTTGCCGGTGTAATGAAAAAAATACAAAACGAACGAGGTTAGGCAGACAAAATAAAAGTGCAAGGCGTGAGGCGCTCGAGATCGCTTGGTCAGCACAAAAATGCCGACTAGGAAGTAAAGCATTCCAATGATCTCGAGATATAGTCGTTGACGCATCAACCGCTCAGGCGGAGGGGCAACGACAACGGTTGTTTCGAAAACCGTTCCGGATCTTTGCACCGTGTAAGTGGCCTTGGACCAGATTCCGAGTTCATACAGGATTTGGGTGACGTGACGGTCACTCCGAATGGGCCGACCGTTGATTGCTGTAAGTATGTCCCCGCGCTGAATTCCGGCCTTGTCCGCCGGACCATCGGAAACTACCAAACGCGCTTGAATTCCTTGGGAACCTTGAATCCAGGAACATCCGTCGTCGGGCGCAACGTATTTTCGTTTCTGTTGGGCGTTGAGTCCGCCCAAAACGAGAATCCCGACCGTCAGCAAAACGGTGGCAATAGTTCTAAATGAAAATATCCTTCTTCCCATTGGAGATCGGAACGAGGGCGCTAAATGCCTCCCCGCGACAGAAACAACCTTCCAGAAAATGGTACGAAACCAGCTAAGCTTAGCCGAATCACCATTTGGTCTCTACAAAATATGGAATGCATGTTCCGCAATGCACAGGCAGGGCGAAATATATTTCAGAATTTGATGTTAATGCCGCCTTTTAGCAGCCGGGGGGAATGAGCGACCTGAGATCCGTTGATGTCAAAGGACTGCTCGAAGAGGTTTCGAGCATCTAAGATTGCTTGGAGCTTTCCGGGAAACATTCGCCACATGGGCAGACCTTGGGCAACAGTAAGGCTTAGCGTCGGGTCGTTGTATTCCACGAACCTTTGATATGCGTCCAACTGCGAAACTGAGAAACCCGACATCCAGCGGTAAACCGCCGTAATTTCAGTTTGAGTTGCATCGAAGTCAGTCTTCAGACGGGCGGTTAGGCTTTGAAACCGCCGCTGAACCAACTTGTCTCCGAGCCCATCAATGCGCTGTGCAGCCGGGGCGAATCCTGCCCCATCTCCTGCGGTAAAACCTAATCCCGCCTCGAAATCACTAAATTGGCGACCCACATGGAGACGAAAACCTCGTGTAGGGTTCTGTTGCGTCTTTACAACCAGAATGCCTTGCCTTCCGTCAGCCGAGTTGACGAATAAAGCTTGCGCGTCGGAGCGATCGCGGAAAAGACCAGCTGAGAACTGCAGCATGCCATCTGAAAGGATGTGAGAGAGTTCAGCCTCGGAATGAGCGTAGCGTTCGAGGGTAGGCGGCACATAGAGATTCCGATCAAAATATTCTTTGCCGCGGATTGGATCATCAACGGCTGCAGGAGCCTGAGTGCTGGCGCCGATACTAACGGTCGTGCGTGCTTCCGGAACCCAAGAGGCCTCAAATCGAGGTCGGAGATAACTGCGGCCCGCGATCGTCTCTGCTCGACCGACTTCAGCGCCATAGTTGAACACGAGATGATCAGACCATTGAAACTGCTCGTCATATTCCATCCGAAGTTCTTTCAACGAACCTGGATAGCGGGAATCCATCGCGAGACCGCCTTGGCGCGCATTCAAACTGATGACGGCGCGATGTCGGCTACGCGGAGAAAACTCATAGGATGCGCCAATTCCTCGCGGTTGTGTTGGAACTTCGCTGTATTGTCCGGCTATAGTGACCTTTGACGTCGTGTCCAGCGGCATCGTAACTGAAAAGTGAGAACCCACTGCTTCAGTAGTTCCGGACAAAGTTTCCACCGATTTGGAATAGACCTGAAAATAACCAGAGTAGTCGGGACCGTAGAAATCGAACGGCTGTTCGATGGGCGCTTCCTCGACCAGGTGAAGCACTGGCTGCGTCGCCCGCGAACTGCGAAGCGTCCACAAAATGTCTTCGGACATGGCGTTGTCCCTAGTGACAACTCTGCGAACGATGTCCAACGCATTCTGTAGATTCACGGTCAACATGGCGGCGCTGCCGGCATTCAGGCGTATCCCGCGCTTCACGGCAGGCAAAAACGTCGGCAGGGTCACACGGATCGAATATTCACCGGCAAACAAATTTGGAATGGTGAACGCCCCGCGGTTATCGGTAAAAACCATTTTCTCGGGTGAATTGGCGACCGCCGCGGCGGCGACCACGAGAGCGCCAACGAGAGGAGTTCCGCCAGCGTCTCTGACCTGACCACTGATGACGCCGAGATCATTAGCGCTAAGGCTGGACGGAATGAAAAGCGCGACAATTCCGAGCGCGGCGAGAAGGAAAAGGCCGGAACGCAAAGGTTTCATCGTATCTCCGTCTGGAAAAAATTCAGCGAACGGCGAACTTTCCCGATGACGCGATGATCTCGTTACTCAGGTCATCGATGACCTTAACTTCAATATTGTATTGCCCGGGCTCAAAGTCCGACAGCGGAACTGATTTCCACAGCGTCATCTGCTGCGCAGCTCCTGACAATTCGCTAGCCTGCTCGACGATCTTCCTTACTTCCTGGCCGTTCCGTGTAATCAACATTTGCACGGTCGCCGACGGCTTATGCGTCGAATCGTCGACCTTCAGGTTGTACACTTGGAACCACACCTTCAGGTCTCGATTCCGGTTGAACTCGTCTCTCACATTCGGACGCACCTTCGTGCTGCCTAGAATGAAGGAGCCCGAGCCGATCTGAGTTGGCGGCAGATCCTCAACAAGATCGGCGAGGATCAATGAGCTTAGAGCCAGCTTCTCATCAGGAAAGCGGGGAACCGCCAGACGATTATTGATCGTCCCGACGTTTCCGCTATTGATGTCCTTCAGAACGAGATCGAGCTTGTACAACCCTGGTCGGAGAGGAACGATTTTCTGGTGAATGGATGTGGAATCCAGCGCCTGCTTGTAGAGTGCTTCCGGAATGTCCTGCGCAATGGTGTCTTCAAAAGTTTGAACAACACGTCCGTTGATTCCTGTGATCCGCCCAAACACATTCACGAGCGCTCGATGAATACCTTCCTGATTTTGAAATGCCAGATCTCTGTTCTGAATCGTGATCGTAATTGGCGTCAACACACTCTCTTCAGTCACCCGAATGAAATCGGTTCTGAAATTGAAGGGCAACAGGTTGAAGGAAAGCTTTGTAGTGACGATCGCTTCAAGGTCTTTGAACTTCACTTCGGGCGCCCTGAATACGCTCGCAAAAAGCGCCAGCCGTTCAAACTGGTTGTTGCGTAAGAGGCTGGTCCCAGAAGCTGGATCTCCCCCGACACCGGTTATCCGCGCATGCTTGCTTCCGCCGTTGTCCTGCTCGTCCTGTGTGAGACCGGCCCCGGCAACGTGCAAGAGCGCGTCCTTCTCGTTGGGATCAATCGTCAATCGATATTCACCGCTCGAAGACGGATCAACAAATTCGAGCTCAACGTTATTTCCGATCCCCTCAATGTACCGATAACGCCATATCTCAAAAGGATAAGTGGTGGTTGAACCACCCCCCTGGTCAATCGGTCGTTCGTAGGTCCCCCCCGTTGGATGGGTTTCAATCTCTGTCGGTTTTCCGTGAATGATATAGATGCGCCCGCGGTCCATCTTCCAACCGGGCTTTCCGGAACTGAATCGCTCATTTGCATAGGCGATCCGCTCATAGTGCTCTTCCCGAAATTCGTTTTCAAACGTGTCCGGAGTGGGATCACGTCGAAGCCAGAACTGCTCAATGAACTGTTCCCGTTCTTCATCAGTTTTCAGAGCTTTAAATGCGGCCTTTTCTTCATCACTGATGACGTACGCTACATCTTCTTCCAGCCACTTTCGTAAGGCGCGATTCTCCACCTCGCGTTGTCGCGAGTTTTGCTGCCGCGAGTCCTTTTTTTGCATGGCCGCTTCGAGTGACAAAGACGGAAGAAGGAGGGAGCAAGCAAGGGCTAAGATAATCCCCCGTGGGTTCATAGGGCACCTCGACTGGACGATAGGGTCAAATTAAGTATTAACGAGCAAGTATCATAGCATTAGTGCTTTCACAGTCAAGCAATTAGGCCTTTTGGGGCGGGCGACCTTTTGTCTACAATTCGATTTCCGGCACTAAGGAGACTGTTAACTTATGCTTGACCTCGCGTACCTGCGAGAAAACACGGAAACAGCGCGGAAACGGCTCGCGAACCGCGGCTACACATTCGACGTAGAAACATTTCAAAAGTTGGATAGCGACCGAAAGCGTCTTATCCAGGAAGTGGAACAGCTGCGACAAATGCGAAACACCGCCTCGGAAGACATTGCAAAGCTGATCAAGGAAAAGGTAGACGTATCCGCCAAACGCAATGAAATGAAAGAAATTTCCCAGCGAATCAAAGAGATCGAGGAAGCATTGCGTATGGCGGAGGAACGCCTTTTCGAGTTTGCGGCGGTGATTCCAAACCTCCCTGACCCCTCCGTGCCAGTTGGTCTTACGGAGGAGGAGAACGTAGAGGTTCGGCGAGTTGGAGAAGCCCCGCACTTTGACTTTAAGCCGAAAGCTCATTGGGACCTCTGCACCGCGTTGGGCGTTCTCGATCTCGAACGCGGAAGCAAAGTAACGGGATCTCGATTCTACTTTCTAGCGGGCGCCGGTGCGAAACTCGAGCGAGCGCTGATTAACTTCATGCTCGACCTGCAGACCAAAGAGCACGGATACCGGGAAATCATTCCACCATTAATGGTCAACCGATCAACCCTCTTCGGAACAGGCCAGCTTCCGAAGTTTGAGGAAGATCTGTTCTGGCTGAAAGAGCCGGAATACGGCTTGATCCCTACTGCTGAAGTGCCAGTTACGAACATTTACAGAAACGAAATTTTGGAAGAATCTCGCTTACCGCTAAGGTTCGCAGCCTACACTCCATGCTTTCGGAGCGAGGCAGGATCCTATGGAAAGGACGTGCGGGGCATCTTCCGCGTGCATCAATTCAACAAAGTAGAGTTGGTGAAATTCTCGAAGCCTGAAGAATCGAACAACGATCTCGAAGGCCTCACAAATGATGCCGAAGAAATTCTCAAGAGGCTCGGCCTGCACTACCGTGTCGTGATCCATTCCACAGGCGATATGGGTTTCGGCGCTTCAAAGAGTTATGACATCGAAGTATGGTTGCCAGGACAGAACATGTTCAGGGAAATTTCATCCTGCAGCAACTTTGGAGATTTTCAGGCAAGGCGAGCCAATATTCGATTCCGATCTGAGGGGGGGGGCAAGGTTAGATTTGTTCACACCCTGAACGGATCCGGACTAGCGGTAGGACGCACATGGATAGCGATCATGGAGAACGGACAACAAGCGGATGGCTCAGTCGTAGTCCCCAAAGCTCTCCGGCCATATCTGGACGGGATGAGCGTAATCAATCCGGAAACGCTGATCTGACTGCAATCGAAAGAGGCGACCGTATTTTACTAGCGGTGACAGCAGTCTGGTGTGTCGCCTTAGTGGTCGAGCCAATCATCGACATACCGATCCTGCATTCGTTCTTCTCTCTTATTTGCCATCAGGATCCAAACCGATCGTGGACGTTGGCTGGCCGTGCTCTGCCTGTGTGTATCCGATGTTCATCCATATATTGGGCGTTTTTGCTTTCGTTATGTCTGAAAGCGCCGGCCAGCGTGTGTTGGCTCAGAATCGCCGTCCTCGCGATGATTGCGGAGGTTTGCTTTGCGACCATCGTCAGGGACCTCGTATCCGCTCGAATCGTTGTCGGCCTGTTGTTCGGGGCGGCGGCAGCACCATTTGTCAGGCAGGGTGTTGGAGAGCTTCGTGCGTCATTGTAAGGAATGCGGAGCAGAAGCCTCTGAGAATGCCCGATTCTGCCTTCAGTGCGGTTCAGTTTTGCCTTCGGAAGGCAATAGCTCGGCCCAGCCCCAGGCGGAACTTGATTTTCTGCAACCTGCGCTTACTGGTGGAATGTTTCTCGGATTGCTCTCGTCATTGCCTCTTATCAGCATCGGCAATGCACTATGTTGTATGTGGGTTCTTGGGGGAGGAGCCATTGCCGCATTCCTTGTAAGTAAGCAACGGCCTTCTGGAATCACTTACGGTGACGGTGCGTTTGCGGGAGTCCTTAGCGGACTATTTGGGGCCATTATCGCCACAATCGTTTCCATTCCCGTTCGCATTATTTCTACGCGGATGTTCGCTGAGCAACAGAGGGCGTTGGAGGAAGCGTTCAAAGACATGCCAAATCTCGATGGCCCAATAAAAGAGCTCTTTATGAGAATGGCCTCCCCTGAAGTCTCCGTGGTTGTGGTGTCGTTTACGTTTTTTATGAACCTTCTGGTGTTCTCGCTATTCGCCATGATTGGCGGGATTTTAATGGTGGCGATTTTGGACAAGCGGGGCGCGGGCTCCCGCCCGCGTCCTTCGGCTTAATCGTCGTCTTCGTGCTCCATGGCCGCGGCTTTCTTATCCGGCAATTCCGCGATTAAGGCTTCCGTTGTCAGCAACAAACCAGCAATTGAAGATGCATTCTGAGTCGCAACGCGAACGACTTTGGTCGGATCTATTATGCCTGCCTGCACCAGGTCTTCCATTTTCTCTTCTTCCGCGTTGAAACCTACCGAAATGCTGGTTTCACTTCGAACCTTTTCAGTGATGACCGCCCCGTCATGTCCAGCATTGCGGGCGATCATGCGCAAGGGTTCTTCCGCAGCACGTCTCATGATCTTGGCGCCCGTTTTGATGTCTCCGTCGAGGCTCTTGATCAACTTATCCAGCGCCTTCTGAGTGCGAATCAAGGCGGTGCCGCCACCAGGAACGATGCCTTCCTCCACGGCCGCCTTCGTGGCATGCAGCGCATCCTCCACGCGGGCCTTCAATTCTTTCATTTCAAGTTCGGTTGCAGCGCCTACACGAATCACTGCCACGCCGCCAGCCAGCCTAGCCAGCCGCTCAGCAAGCTTGTCGCGATCGTAGCCGGCCGTCGTGTCTTGAAGCTGGGCCCGAAGTTGTTTGATTCGTGCTTCAATGGCGTTCTTCTTGCCTGCACCTTCGATGATCGTCGTGTTGTCCTTGTCAACGATCACTTTCTTGGCGCGACCGAGCTCTTCCAGCTTAATGTTCTCGATCTTGATGCCCATATCAGATCCAAAAGCACGGCCATTGGTGACAATTGCAACATCTTCGAGCATGGCTGTCCGGCGATCACCAAACGACGGCGGCTTTACCGCAACAACTTTGAGCACTCCGCGCATCTTGTTTACAACCAGAGTCGCAAGAGCCTCTCCTTCCACATCCTCCGAGATAATCACCAGCGGCTTTCCTACGCGTGCCACTTGCTCAAGCACCGGAGCGAGTTCTCGCATACTGGCGATCTTTTTCTCGTGAATTAGGATCAATGGATCTTCGAGCACCGCTTCCATTCGATCCGGATTAGTCACGAAGTAAGGTGATAAATAGCCGCGATCAAACTGCATTCCTTCCACAAAGCTAAGTTCGGTCTCCATCGACTTGGCTTCTTCAACGGTCACCACTCCGTCTTTACCGACTTTCTCCATGGCTTCCGCGATCAATGAACCAATCCTTTTGTCATTGTTCGCTGAAATCGTTGCAATCTGCTCTTGCTCCTTTTTGCTCTTGATCGGCTTGGAAATTTTCTTCAGCTCCTCCACGATGATTTCCACGGCGCGATCGATGCCACACTTCAACTCCATCGGATTGGCGCCCGCTGAAACATTTCGAATACCTTCGCGGTATATCGCCTGGGCCAGCACCGTTGCCGTCGTGGTCCCGTCGCCCGCGATGTCACTCGTCTTGCTGGCGACTTCTTTGACCATCTGGGCGCCCATGTTTTCCCAAGTGTCGGGCAGAACGATTTCCTTCGCCACTGTGACCCCGTCCTTGGTCACGATTGGCCCGCCGTACTTGTAGGGCAAAACAACATTCCGACCCTTCGGCCCCAGGGTTACTTTGACCGTATCGCTCAGAGCATTGACGCCACGAAGCATCGCGTTCCGTGCATCCTCACGGTAAATGAGTTCCTTTGCAGGCATTGAGATCCCTCCAAGGTGTTTGAATGGGTCAAGAGTCCAAAGTCATTAGCACTCTCTACCGACGAGTGCTAATGATAGCGAAACCACTAAACAGCTTTCAAGACTTGGGAATCCGCGACGGATTTATGAAGCAACGGCCGGAGCCGCTTGAAACGTGAGAACTCCGTGCTGAGCGTCGGCGACAACGCGTTCGCCCGGCTGGATTTCGCCGTTCAAAATCTTAAGCGCCAACTGGTCCGCCAAAAGCTTTTGAATGGATCTCTTGAGTGGGCGTGCTCCAAACGCCGGATCGTATCCTTCCTTGAATACGATTTCACGCGCTGCAGGCGTCAGTTCTAAAGTGATCTTTCGCTCTGCCAGGTGCCGACGCAGCGATTCCAACTGAATATCAATGATCTTCGATATTTCGTCTTTGCCTAGAGTGCGAAACGTAATGATGTCATCGATTCGGTTGAGGAACTCCGGCTTGAAGTGCGTCTTCAAAGCTTCGCGAATGTTTTCACTCGACAGCCCCACGCCAACGTTTGAAGTCATGATGATCACGGTGTTCTTAAAATCAACGGTGCGGCCTTTGCCGTCCGTCAGACGACCATCGTCGAAGATCTGCAGCATAATGTTCCAGACTTCAGGATGCGCCTTCTCAATTTCATCGAGCAAAATCACCGAATAGGGTCTCCGTCGAACGCTCTCGGTCAGATATCCGCCTTCTTCGTACCCGACGTAGCCCGGAGGGGCCCCGATCATGCGGGCGACGGAATGTTTTTCCATAAATTCCGACATGTCGATTCTTACCATGGCATGCTCATCGTCAAATAGGAATTCCGCAAGAGCGCGCGCCGTTTCCGTTTTTCCCACTCCAGTAGGACCGAGGAACATGAAGACCCCTATCGGCCGATTGCGATCCTGTAATCCTGCGCGCGAACGTCGGATTGCGTTTGACACGGCGGTTAATGCGGCTTCCTGACCGATCACTCGCTGTTCCAAAAGCTTTTCCATTTGAACCAGCTTCTGAACCTCGCTCTCAAGCATTTTGGTGACGGGTATGCCAGTCCATTTGGCGACGATCTTGGCGATGTCTTCCTCGTCAACCTGCTCTTTCAAAATGCGCTCGTTCTGCTGCATTTCTTCCAATCGTGCATTTGCCTCCTTGAGCTGCCGGTCCAATTGTTGGAGACGGCCATAGCGGATCTCCGCGACTCGCGAATATTCGCCTTGTCGTTCGGCCTGCTGCTCTTCAACATGGGCGGATTCGATCTGCTCCTTCAATGCGCGTATGGATTGTATAAGCTCCTTTTCGCGCTGCCATCGCAGTTTCATTTGCATTGACTGCTCCCGCAGCTCGCTCAATTCCTTCTCGATTAAGGAAAGCCTCTCACGTGATGCTGGATCATCTTCCTTACTGAGCGCCTGACGTTCGATCTCGAGCTGAATGATCTGGCGCTCAAGCGAGTCAATGTCGACGGGTAAGGAATCGATCTCCATGCGAAGACTTGCGGCGGCTTCGTCGACCAGGTCGATAGCCTTGTCGGGCAAAAATCTGTCGGTGATATATCGATGGGACAGCGTAGCCGCAGCGATGATTGCGGAATCTTTAATTTTTACGCCGTGATGGATCTCATACCGTTCTTTCAGCCCGCGGAGGATGGCGATTGTATCCTCCAACGTCGGTTCACCCACGTATGTCTTTTGGAACCTTCGCTCGAGGGCCTTATCCTTTTCTATATACTTCTGATATTCGTTGAGGGTCGTCGCTCCAATACATCGAAGGTCTCCGCGCGCCAGCGCCGGTTTCAGCATGTTGGAAGCATCGATCGCACCTTCTGCACTGCCCGCTCCTATCAGTGTATGTAGTTCATCAATGAAGAGAACGATGTTGCCGCCGGACTCTTCGATTTCTTTCAACACGGCCTTCAGCCGGTCTTCAAACTCACCACGGTACTTCGCGCCGGCCAGCATGGCGCCTAAGTCCAGGGCAACAATGCGCTTGCTCTTCAGGGACTCGGGCACGTCACCCGCAATCACGCGTTGTGCAAGGCCTTCCACGATGGCGGTTTTTCCTACACCAGGCTCGCCAATTAAGACTGGATTATTTTTTGTCCGTCGCGACAAGACCTGAATCACGCGCCGGATCTCTTCGTCGCGACCGATGACAGGATCTAACTTTCCTTTGCGAGCGAGCTCCGTAAGGTCTCGGGAATAGCGCGCCAGCGCCTGGTATTTTTCTTCTGGATTGGGATCGGTAATCTTCTGGGTTCCCCGGATCGATACCAACACCTTGAGGATGGCGTCTTTCGTGACGCCATGTGCGCTGAGAATCCGGGATGCTTCTTCACCTTTCGAGTTGCTCAACCCAATGAGAAGATGTTCTGTGCTGACATACTCATCCTTGAAGTTGTCCGCCTCTTTAAAAGAGTCTTCGATTACACGGTTAAGGGAAGGGCTGATGAATAGTTCACTCTGACCCTGAACCTTGGGCAACTTTGAGACAGCGGTTGCCAAGTCACGAGCAATGCCCTGAAGAGTAACTCCCAGTTTCTGAAGGATCGGCAAGACTACACCGTCCTTCTGCTCAATTAGCGCCCACAGCAAATGTTCGGGCGCAACATACGAATTGCCTTTTTCCTGGGCATGAGCCTGAGCAGACTGAAGGGCCTCTTGGCCCTTCAGCGTCAGCTTGTCAAATCTAATCATGTAGCCACCTTTATTCGGCGATTCGAATCTGCTTCGGCTTGGCTTGTTCCTTCTTAGGAAGGATGATTTTCAGAACACCATCTTTGTAGTCGGCGCGAATCTTCTCTTCGTCGACCATAGAAGGTATAGAGAACGTTCTGCCAAACCCGCCATAGGATCGCTCGATTCGGTGATAGTTCTCTTCCTTTGTCTCTTTTTCAAACTTGCGTTCGCCTTTAAGCGTTAATACGTTGTTCTCCAAATTCAACGAGATGTCCTTTCGATCCATACCCGGAAGTTCAGCCTTTACGACGATCTCACCCTCCGTTTCGAAGATGTCGATCGCAGGACTCCAGCTTGTTGTGGATACAGGCTCGTCACCTCGCCAACCGCGTCCAGCGTCCTCAAAAAGCCTATTCATCCGATCCTGAAGCGCATTCAAGTCTCGAAAAGGGTCCCATTTCATCAGGGCCATAAGACCTCCTTAAATATATTAGTTAGTGACAAGCATAAAATATGAGTGTAGTGATGTCAATATAGTATTTGGAGTATAAAGCATTTCAGGTAAAGCGTCTCTGGAACCGTCAGGATAATCGGATGGTCTGACGACTGAGTTCGGCGCTCTAAGACCCGCGCCCAGCAATGGGCGTCATTAGCAGCGGCGGCCAACATTTCGGCAAAAAGGCTCTCACTGACGTGATGCGAGCATGAACATGTAATAAGGATGCCGCCTGGACGAATAAGACGCATCGCTCGACTATTGATTTCCTTATAGCCACGGAGGGCGGCTTCGACACTGTCACGGTTCTTTGCGAAAGCGGGCGGATCTAAAACGATCGTGTCATAACGGACGCCTTCTTTGAACCTTTGGCGAAGGAAATCGAAGGCGTTCGCCTCGAAGCAGGTGATGTTTGTTATGCCGTTGAGTTCGACGTTGCTTTCCGCGAGTTGAACAGCCGTAGGGGCTATTTCCACGGTCTCGATCCGATCACAAACGTCGCTCAGTTGAACTGCAAACCCAGCTCCATAGCTAAAGGCGTCGAGCAGATCACCTCTAGCGTAACGGCGCGCAGCCTTCCTGTTTTCGCGTTGATCGAGAAATGCGCCGGTCTTTTGTCCGGTGGTGAGAAAAAAAGAAAACTTCTTTCCTTCTTCTTCAAGGACGAGGCGTGGCGGAATGGGTTCTCCCAGAGTTTCCTGCTTCAGTTCGAGGCCTTCAAGCTCTCGCACCCTGTTATCATTCTTAAAAAGGATGGATAGAGGGGAATATCGTTCGAAAAGAAGGTCCGCAATGAGCGTCTGTAGTCGATCTGTCGCCTGAATGAGATTCTGAACGACAAGTCGGTCTCCGTAGCGGTCGACGATTAGTCCAGGAATTAGATCTCCTTCGGAGTACACACGCCGGCTCAAGCGACCATCTACTTGCAGGCGATGTCTGAGGTGATCAGCGTCAGCAAACTTGGCGCGAAAGAATTCTTTATTGATAGGAACGTCTTCGCGAACGAGAAACCGTAGTGCTATTTGTGATTTGGAACTAAAGAATGCTTTTCCGAGGATTCCGCCTCGTTCTTCGCGGACTGTGACGACGCTTCCCGGTTGAGCTTTATCGACATCGAGAATATCGCTGCGATACACCCAACGGTGGCCGCGCCGAATTCGATCTGCTCCATGCTTTCGAATTAGAACAAGACCATTTTCCATCGCTTCAAGAGACCTCCGTGCATATCTCTGAATTTGACTACGAGCTTCCACCGAAACTGATTGCGACCGAACCAGCGAGGCCGCGCGATGCAGCGCGGATGATGGTCGTTAAAAGAAGCACTCAGGAATGCATTGATACTGAGTTTCGAAAACTTCCGGACTTCCTGGATCCTTCTGACGTTGTAGTCCTTAATGATACCCGCGTATTGCGTGCGCGGGTTTTCGGCAAGCTCAAACGTCAAATGGAAACGATTCGCAACGTGGAGGTCTTGTTCTCCGCACCTCTTGCTGAACGGACGTGGGAAGTGATGTGTCGACCGGGAAGACACGTACGGCGGGGCGACCGGCTTGTGCTTGGGGAAAGCGAAATTGAGGGCGAATTTGGAGAGTCGCGGCAGCATGGCCTTCGGGCGCTGCAGTTGAACACGTCAGAACCGATCGAGCTAATTCTCGATAAGTACGGACATATTCCGCTCCCCCCCTACATTGACCGTGAAGCCAATCCGCAGGATATCGTCGAGTACCAGACGGTTTATGCCATGAAGCCTGGGGCGGTAGCCGCTCCGACGGCCGGCCTTCATTTCAGCGATTCCACTTTCAAGGCGCTGGCCGACCGTGGAATTGAAGTCATAACCATCACGCTGCATGTCGGCATTGGTACGTTTTTGCCGGTGCGAACGGATGACCCTCGAAATCACGTTTTGAAAGCGGAGCGATTCGAGGTCACGCCTGAAGCTGCTGAAAGGTTAAACGCGGCCGCGGCTTCCAAACGACGAATCGTCGCCGTTGGCACAACAACAACACGGGTCCTGGAATACCTGATGCATCGAGACGGCGGATTCCGTGGAACATCTGGCGACGCGGACCTGTTTATTCTGCCCGGCTTTCAATTCAGAGCAGTAGGTGCGCTACTCACAAACTTCCATTTGCCCCGCTCGACCCTGTTGATGCTGGTGTCCGCCTTCGCGTCGGATTCTTTGATGAAGCGGGCGTATCAGCAGGCCATTGGGAAGCGATATCGGTTCTATAGTTACGGCGATTGTATGCTCATCGTGACATAGATCACGAAATACTTTCTTGTCTGATCTAGAATTTTAATAGACTGCTTCAGAAGCGATACTCCCCTTTTCCCTGACGCTTAATTTAGATGACCGGAGCGGATAAGAGCTTCTGCGAAAAAGCTTTTCGGTTAATTTGACACCCCACCTTTTTTGGATATAATGCCCGACGGCTTAAACTTTGTAGCGTGTTGTACTTGGACAATGTGCGACCCCAAAAACGGTGGCCTTGGATCCCGTCGTGAGATCCTCTTCTTGCTGCGATGGTTAAGCTGAAACAGCTTTTCATGTAAAGGAGTCTGACGGTAATGAGCAAAGAAACAGGCAAGGTAAAGTGGTTCAACAACAAAAAGGGATTCGGGTTTATTGAGAGGGCTTCAGGCGGGGATGTGTTTGTCCATTATTCGGCCATCGTCAGCGACGGATACAAAACCCTAAAGGAAGGCGATAGCGTTGAATTCACCATCACTCAGGGTCCAAAGGGTTTTCAAGCTGAGAATGTTGAGAAAATGGCGTAAAAAATTTCAAGACCCTGCGGTGAGCGAAATCGCAGGGTCTTGTTGTCTTCAGAAGATTTAATGCAGGAACAAACGAAGGCGGTACAGCTTCGATCGGGCCTCGAATTCTCTCGGCAGCAGCATCAAGGCAAGACCTACCAAGTCGTAAAAGATCCGTTAACATCCCGGTATTTTCGCTTTACCGAAACCCAGGCGGCTATTCTCGATTTGCTCAAGGAGGAGCCCATCGATATTCCGTCGCTGGCGCGGAAAGCGTCCGATAAGCTCGGCGGGGCGATTTCGGAAGCGACGCTTGAAGCTTTTCTAAAGTCTCTCGAAGAAAAGCATCTGCTCGACACTCCGGCAGTAAGAGAGACGTTGGAGAGTATTAAAAACCGGAAGCTAGATGATCACAGTCTACTCTACTGGAAGCTTGCGTCCCTTAATCCAGAAAGCGTCTTTGCGTGGCTTCTGCCACGAACCCGTTGGGCCTTCACGAGAGTATTTCAGTGGCTCGGGGCGTTTATCATTTTGTCGGGAATCGTACTCAACTATCTCCATCTCGACCAGCTTGCGTCGAGCGTTACGGGTCTATTCAACGTGCATGGCCTGCTGTTTTTATGGCTTGTGACATTCAGTGTCGTAACAATGCACGAATTCGCGCACGGACTGACCTGCTGTCATTTCGGTGGCAAGGTCAAAGAACTTGGTTTCATGCTCATTTATTTTCAGCCCGCGTTTTATTGCGATGTCAGCGACTCCTGGATGTTCCCATCGAAACGTCAGCGGATATTAGTGACCTTCGCCGGCGGATATTTCCAGCTCATAGTCTGGGGATTGGCAACGGCGGTCTGGCGCGTAACCGACACCGATACGGTAATCAATCAAGTCGCTCTTGTGGTGAACGTTTTCGCGGGGTTTCAAACGCTCGTGAACTTTAATCCCCTAATAAAACTTGACGGCTACTACATGTTGAGTGATTTTCTTGAAATTCCGAACCTGCGGTCAAAATCCTTCGACTCATTGTGCGCGTGGATTGGAGGCTCGCAACGCCCCCGAATCCCTCGACGGGAGGAACGAGCCAGACTTATCTACGGCATAGCCGCGACTATCTTTTCTACAACGCTATTAATATTGGTGTATTCAGCCCTGTATACTTGGTCCACATCGCATTTCGCCTTTGCGGGTTTAGTAGCATTTCTCATGTTTTCGAGCTTCACGCTGCGCAGGACGGCAATGGAATCTGTGGCTGGTTTTCGTGCTTTGGCCACGCGAGTGGCTTACGGGAAATATCGGAATTTAGGCATTGTAGCGGCTGTTATCGTCGTTTCGTTTGTCGGACGCTGGGAACTGACTGTTCCAGCGGAATTCAAGGTGATGGCTCGAAATGAAATGACGGTACGTCCGGAAACGGGCGGCATCGTTGTTGAAATGCTGGTTCGTGAAGGCAGTCATGTGGTCAAGGGAGATGTACTGGCCCGGCTTCGGGACTTTACCAAACAGCAGCTTATTTCCGAACTTTCGGGGGAACTGGAAACCAAAAGGAGTTCGCTTGCGCTTTTGCGCGCAGGAGCCCGACCTGAAGAGATTGATCGCAAACAGAAGTTAGTCGAAACCAAGCGGGTCGAACTTGGAAATGCACGACGAAATCAGGAGCAGCGTAATCAGCTGCTACAGGTTCTTGAAAGAAAAAAGACAGAGTTGAAACTGGATCAACAGACGCTTGCCCGCACTCGCGACCTTTTCAACAGCGGTTTGACTGCGCGAGCCGAACTGGACAAAGCCGAGACTGGCGTGAGCATTCGTGAACGGGAGCTGGCGGAGATTGAAGCATCAATCCGAGTAGTATCAGAAAATGCGGACCGCGAAGCTGATTTCAAGGCGCGGGAGCTCGCCGAAGCGGAGAGCGAACTGCGGCTTCTGCTTGCAGGAAGTCGTCCAGAGCAGATTCGGCAGGTCGGAGCGGAGGTTTCGAAATTAGAGGGACAGGTTGGAATTCTCAATGAAGAACTTGAAAGAACAGAGATCCGCGCCCCTATCAATGGCGTTATTGCGACGCCTTTTGTCCACAGGAAGCTGAACCAGTACTTAAATGCTGGGGACGAGCTGTGTCGGATAGTCGATATCGAACGCGTGACGATTGAGATGCAAGTCCCTGAAAAGGAAATGGCAGACGTCCGCGCTGGAAACCAGATTTGGATGAAGCCCCGCAGTTTTCCGACCCTGGCTCTCCAAGGGAGGGTAGACTTCATCGCTCCCGTAGCCCAACCCGTCGACGGACAGCAAAAGGTCGTGGTCCGGAGTGAGTTGCCTAACGAAAACTTCGTTCTGAAGCCAGAAATGACAGGAGTAGCTAAGATTTATTGCGGAAAACGCCGAATTATCGACCTGGTCACCCG
>CAZIPZ010000041.1:22722-23231 GCA_964541075.1 uncultured Solibacteraceae bacterium
TAACAACGAAACGCCTACCATGAGTGCCAAAAATTTTTCAAAGTTTTTCTCTTCCTTTGTATTTTCTGCCGAGTTCTAACCTCTTAAAGCTTGACGAGCTGAGACTGATTTTCCTTTGTTCAGAACCCCGGAAGCCAAAAGGCAAAAAGCGCGGCGGCTAAGACTTTCATTGAGTACTGAAGGAACTAGTGGCCGCGGTGCTACTGACGGCTGGTGAGCGGAGCTGTCGGCAGCAAGTCTCATGCCTCCGTGAGACAGGCAGGCTGGAAAGAAAAACCAGGCAGGGGTCCGGCGAACAAGGCCGCACACCCAGACTTGATCTTTTATTCGTGCGCGAAAGGCATCTTGAGGTCAGTTGCACTTCAAATTTCACCCAAGGAGGTCCAGCAATGAACGAAAACTACGGAGTAATTTGGATCTAAGCGTTGTGTTCCGAGATTTCCAGTAAAACAACCGCACTAAGCATTGGAGGAATTATGAAAGAGAACAACCCGATGGCCGAAATTGGA
>CAZIPZ010000042.1:0-10293 GCA_964541075.1 uncultured Solibacteraceae bacterium
GGCTCATAAATCGGGTCAGGAGCGTAGCCGAACCGTCTGATCTTTTGGAGTAATAATCGGGGACAGCAGGCTCTTTCCAACAACTGAAAAGAGCCTGCTGTCCCCGATTTTCCTTATATAAGTCATTGAAGCTGCTCTATTCCTATCTTCGTCAGTATTGGAAGATGGTCGCCTTGACGTTGGTTCTCGCGGCCATCAACCAGATTTTCTCTCTTCTTGATCCTCTCATTTTTCGCTACGTCATCGATCAATACGCCACCAAGTTCAGCCAGTATACGACCGCCGAATTCATTAGAGGTGTGAGCCTTTTGCTCGCCGCTGCGGTCGGAGTCGCGTTCGTATCGCGCGTCGCGAAAAATTTCCAGGACTATTTCACCAACGTGATCACGCAGCGGCTAGGAGCTCAGATCTACTCTGATGGCATTCGTCATTCGCTCGAATTGCCATATTCCGTTTTCGAGGATCAGCGCAGCGGCGAAACGCTCGGAAAGCTGCAGAAGGTTCGAACCGATGTAGAACGACTGATCAACGCGGCGATCAATATTCTATTCATTTCTCTCGTCGGCATCGTTTTTGTAATGGTTTATGCCGTCACTGTGCATTGGATTATCGCCCCTGCTTACTTTCTGACTATCCCTCTGCTCGGAATTCTCAGTTCCGTCCTCAGCCGCAAGATAAAGAAGATTCAGAAACAAATTGTCGCGGAAACAACGGCGCTGGCGGGATCCACTACAGAGTCTTTAAGGAATATCGAACTCGTCAAAAGCTTAGGGCTGGCCAGACAGGAAATCGAGAGGCTTAACAGCACCACCGGGAAGATTCTTCAGTTGGAGCTGAAGAAGGTGCGTTACTTGCGCAGCCTGAGCTTCATTCAGGGCACATCCGTGAATGCGTTGCGCACCGGCATCATGTTCTTGATGTTGTATTTGATATATGCGCAGCAAATTACGGTCGGGCAATTCTTTTCGTTGTTCATTTATTCTTTTTTCATTTTCGGTCCGCTTCAGGAAATCGGGAATGTCATTAACATTTATCGTGAGACCGAAGTATCCCTAAAGAATTTTGAAGACATTCTGAACATGCCTAGGGAGCCGCATCCGGAAAAGCCGGTCCATTTAACGTCGTTGACAAGGATCGAGTTCGAAGACGTGCGATTCCGTCATCAATCGGCCACCACGAACGCTTTGGATGGGATTTCATTTGACGTCTCGCTTGGGCAGACGATCGCCTTTGTGGGTCCGTCCGGATCAGGCAAGACAACGCTAGTCAAGCTGCTGGTGGGCCTCTATCGTCCTCAAGCCGGCGACATTCGCTATGATGGATTTTCAGTCAACGATGTGGATCTCGACCAATTGCGCGAGAGGATCGGACTTGTTTCGCAGGATACACAGCTCTTTTCAGGATCCATTCGCGAAAACCTGTTATTCGTCAATCCTGGCGCCAGCGACGAAGAGTGCCTCTCTTCATTGCGCAAAGCGGCGTGTCACAATTTGCTTGCGCGCGCCGACAAGGGTCTGGACACCGTTATCGGTGAGGGCGGCGTCAAGGTATCCGGTGGAGAAAAACAAAGACTGTCGATCGCCCGCGCGCTACTTCGACAGCCGAATCTGCTCGTCTTTGATGAAGCAACATCATCGCTCGATTCGCTTACGGAGGAAGAGATTAGCGAAACCATTCGCGACGTCTCCGTTCGCAGAGACCTCATCACGATCCTGATTGCCCATCGCCTTTCGACGGTCCTCCACGCGGACAAGATTTTCGTTCTGGAACGCGGCAGAATCGTGGAATCCGGAAGGCACGAGGAGCTGATCGAGATACGCGGCCTTTACTATGCAATGTGGCGCCAGCAGATTGGAGAGCGGCCTTCATCTGTGCGCGTCGGTGCGGCCATAAAGTAGCAGCCTGTATTTCAGCAAAGTGAGCGCCGATGCAGAAATTCTGTTTTGGTCCGCTATCTAAACGCAAAGGTCTGCGTCAAACGCGAACGGGGAACTCAGTCCAGTCTACTATTTCGAATTCGAACGTTCGTAAGTAGTTTCTCCATTTCCCCCCTATTTTGCTCTCCTTGATTAAAAAGGGGCAGCCATAGTGCCACTGGGTTCCTCACTAATCCCGTCATTCTGTAGCCGCCTTATTGCGTTCCAGGGCTTCAATCCTCTTTAACAGTTCCGGAAGCCGTTTGAAGACCGCCGAGCTTTTCAACCAAAGTTTGTTGTCAATAGCGGGATATCCCGAAATGATCTTGTCCGCCTCTACGGAATTTGGAATGCCGCTTTGCGCTGTGGCTACGACTCGGTCGCCGATTTCAAGGTGGCCGGCGACTCCCACCTGGCCGGTCAAAATGACGCTGCGTCCAATTTTCGAGCTTCCTGCCAAGCCCACCTGAGAGCACAAAAGTGTGTCCTCGCCGACATCGGAGGCGTGACCTACCTGTACGAGATTGTCAATTTTGGCGCCACGGCGGATACGGGTTTCACCTATGGTCCCACGATCGACTGCTGCGTTCGCGCCAATCTCGACATCGTCTTCGAGGACCACAATGCCGGATTGAACGATTTTATAGTAACTTCCGTCGTCCTTCTTGGCGTATCCGTAGCCGTCACTGCCGATCTTCGCACCGTCCTGAAGAATAACGTTGTTTCCGATTTGGCAGAATTCGCGAATGGATACATGGGCATATGCCCTGAAGTTATTTCCAATCCTTACCCCCTGAGCGATATGTACGAACGGATAAATCGTGCAGTTTTCCCCAATCCGAACATCGTCAGCAATAGCCACGAAGGGTCCTATGGAAGCGCCTTCGGCAATTCGCGCTGAGGGCGCGATCCGCGCCGACGGGTCGATGCCTCGTCCAGGCGCAGGCGGTCGATAGAACAGTTCGATGGCGCGGGCGAACGCGAGATAGGGATTGGAACAACGCAGGGTGGTGATAGGAATGTCGGGAAACTCGGACGAGACAATGACTGCGCCAGCCTTAGTTGTTTTTGCTTTTGACGCATATTTCGGGTTTGAAATGAAAGTGAGATCACCAGAGCTCGCATCATCGATTCCGGCCACACCTTCGATTTCCAGTTCTCCATCTCCTCTGACGATGCATTCCAACTTCGCCGCAATTTCGTTCAATCGCACAAAAGGACCTCCCACGAGATGGTACACTTAGACCGCTTAATGAGCGAACAGCGTCACTTCGTCAAGTCCGCTACGATCATCACCGCGTTAACTCTTCTAAGTAGAATTTGTGGTTACATTCGGGACTCTCGGGTGGCTTTTCTTCTTGGCACAGGAATGTCGGCGGATGCGTATCAGATTGCGTATCGAATTCCGAACCTCCTTCGCCGTCTTGTGGGCGAAGGGGCCGTAAACGCTGCGGTCATTCCGGTCTTTTCTCAGTACCTTACGGAGGATCAAAAGGCTGAAGGTTGGAAATTCGTAAACAGCCTTCTCACCCTCCTGACCATCGTTCTTACCAGCGTCACCGTTCTGGGCATCCTGTTTTCTCCATTCCTAGTTCGAATCCTTGCCTGGGGCTTTGCCGCCACTCCTGGAAAGTTGGAACTGACGGCGATGCTGAACCGGATCATGTTCCCATATCTGATTCTGATCAGCTTCTCGGCGCTGGCGATGGGAGTTAGCAACAGCTTCCACAAGTTTGCGACGTCAGCAGTTGCTCCCGTGTTTCTAAATCTCAGCGTTATCGTGTTTTCGTTTCTCTCAACGGCGTTCGAAAAACCAGAGGTAGCACTGGCTGTTGGTGTGGTTGTCGGAGGCATACTGCAACTGGCGATACAAATTCCAGCGGCGTGGAGAAGTGGATGGCGTCCGCATTTCCGGATCGACCTTTTGCATCCTGGAGTGCGGCGCGTTGGAAGACTGCTCGGACCGATTGTTTTCGGAGTCAGCATCGTACACGTCAACGTGCTGGTCGACACACAGTTTGCGTCATTCTTGCGCGAGGGAAGCGTAATGGCGATATATATCGCCGATCGAATCATGGAGTTGGTACTGGGCGGATACACTGTTGCAATATCAACTGCGATTCTCCCTTTGTTATCGAAGCAGGCTGCCAGACGAAACATGGACGAACTGAAGGCCACGCTCAATCAAGCGACGCGGCTCATTCTTTTCATCACCGCTCCGGCGGCAGTCGGGCTCATTGTGATGCGCACGCCGATCATCGAGGTATTGTTCCAGCGTGGCGACTTCGATGAAGCATCGACCGCACTGGCCGCACGGCCGCTGTTGTTTTTCGCAATGGGCCTTTCCGCTTTTTCCATGATCAAGGTCGTCGTTCCCGCGTTTTACGCGTTGCAGGATACGCGGACGCCCGTCAAGGTGGCGTTCATTTCGATGATTCTCAACTTCGTTTTCAATCTGGTTTTCATCATACCGCTTGAAAACGGCGGCCCCCCGCTAGCGACGTCGCTTTCTGCATTCTTTGGTTCACTGATGCTAATGACCATTTTTTGCCGACGCTACGGCTCCTACGACATTCGTGGCATCCTGCGTTCGCTTCGAAGTTTTGCAATCGCCGCTGCGGTTTTAGGAATTGTCGCTTGGACGCTCATTCAATGGCCCGGCTTTTATATCGATCAATCCAAGGCTCAAAAAACTTTCGCTCTTGCGGTCACTATTGCTGCGGCGGCGGGAGCTTACTTCGCCATGTTGTTTTTGTTGCGAGCTAGAGAAATGTATGAACTCCGTGAGATCTTTGGTGGACGTCGGGAAACCGTGATAGAGGCGGCGCGTGAACAATCAGGAGTGGATTGACCGCTTCCTCCAATACATGCGCATCGAGAAAGGCGTTGCGGACAACACTCTCCAGTCCTATTCCCACGACTTGAAGATGTATCGGGAACATCTGGGATCAACTCACGTTATTGAGGCCAAACCAACCCATGTATCCGGGTTTTTGAAGTTTCTGTATTCGAGAAAGCTTAAACCTCGATCGGCGGCGCGCGCCTTTGCGGCGGTTCGCGGCCTTCATAAATTTCTCGTTCTGGAGAAGGCCGCAGTTGAGAATCCGAGCTCTGTCATTGATGAACCCAAATGGTGGCAGCCACTCCCGAATGTCTTAACCATTGAGGAAGTCGACCGTCTGCTTGTCGCTCCAGACATCTCCACTCCAAAAGGGCTTCGTGATCGCGCAATGCTGGAGGTGTTTTACGCGACCGGGTTGCGGGTTTCGGAATTGATCGGATTGACGCTCGATCGGGTGAATCTTGAAGCGGGTTTTGTGCGATGTATGGGAAAGGGAAGCAAGGAGCGCATAGTTCCGATAGGGCTATCTGCTGCGGAAGCGGTGGCCGCATACCTCAAAATACGGCGTCCCAAGAATGAGACCGATCATCTTTTTTTAAATAATGGCGGGAAAAAGTTATCCCGAATGGGGATGTGGAAAATCCTGAGAGGGTATGGCGTGCAGGCCGGCATCAAAAAGAAACTCACTCCTCACGTTCTTCGCCATTCCTTCGCCACTCACCTTCTGGAGAGGGGGGCAGACCTTCGCGCGGTCCAGACGATGCTTGGTCATTCGAACATTTCAACCACTGAAATTTATACTCACGTTATGCGCGAGCGCCTCAAGGAAATCTACAAAAGTTATCATCCCCGAGCGTAACTTTACGATAACATCACTGGATGGGTTGCGAGGCTTGCGCCGTGCCGAATGCGAACGCCCTGAGGGAGGAAAAAGAGGAGCATGCTTAAAGGTCGATATCTGTTTACGTCCGAATCCGTTACAGAAGGTCATCCCGATAAGGTGGCCGATCAAATCTCCGATGCGATTCTGGACCACATTATGGCGCATGATCCCATGGGCCGCGTTGCATGCGAAACGCTTGTGACGACAGGCTTGGCATTGGTTGCGGGCGAAATTACAACCAAATGCACGATCGACTACGCCTCGATTGTGCGGAAGACCGTAGAACAGATCGGTTACACCGACGCCAGCTTCGGTTTTGATTTCAAAACATGCGCAGTGATGTCCTCCGTCGACACTCAATCGCCCGATATTGCGATGGGCGTTGACACAGGCGGGGCCGGCGACCAGGGCCTTATGTTCGGATATGCAACCAATGAGACGCCCGAACTTATGCCAATGCCTATTCTGCTCGCGCACAAATTGACTAAGCGGCTCGCCGACGCAAGACGGGCGGGCGTTCCGAATTTTCTCCGGCCGGATGGAAAATCTCAAGTCAGTGTCGAATATGACGGAGCTAAGCCGGTCCGTATCGACACCGTGGTGATTTCCACCCAGCATTCGCCCGATGTCACACCTGCACAGCTCCGCGAGGAAATCATCGACCACATCATCACGCCGACGCTTCCTGTCGAATTGTTGGACAGCAAGACGAAGTATCACATCAATCCGACGGGTCGATTCGTCGTCGGCGGACCACAAGGAGATTGTGGACTTACGGGTCGGAAAATAATCGTGGATAGTTATGGCGGTATGGGACGACATGGCGGCGGCGCATTCTCAGGCAAAGATCCAACGAAGGTCGATCGCTCTGCGTGCTATATGGCGCGGTGCATCGCGAAGAATGTCGTGGCTGCCGGCATTGCCGATCGCGCCGAAATTCAGCTTGCTTACGCGATTGGCGTTGCCGATCCGGTATCCGTTTGCGTCGATACCTTCGGGACTGGGAAAATCGATGAAACAAGGATCTCCGATCTCATTCGAGACAATTTTCAGCTCACACCGCGAGGAATTATCGAATCGCTCGATCTGCGTAGGCCTATTTATCGAAAGACCGCCAGCTACGGACACTTTGGTCGAACCGAACCGGAATTCAGTTGGGAAAAGACCGATAAGGCAGAAAAATTGCGAGAACAAGCAGGTCTGTAAAGAAATCGTTCAAATTCCGCTCAGAACCAATAAGGAGTTTCATGCAATACGACATCAAAGATATTCAGCTCGCCGAAAAAGGACAGCAGCGCATCGATTGGGCGCGCAATTCCATGGGCGTGCTTGATCTCATTCGGAAACGTTTTGCAAAGGAGCGTCCGCTCGATGGTATCCGCATCGCCGCTTGCCTTCACGTCACCACAGAGACCGCGAATCTGATGGTCACACTCAAGGAAGGGGGTGCGCAGGCAGTACTATGCGCGTCCAATCCGTTGAGTACACAGGATGACGTTGCGGCAGCATTGGTGCGCTTCCATGAAATTCCGGTTTTCGCCATAAAGGGTGAAGACAATCAGACCTATTACAGACACATTGCCGGGGCTCTTGATCACAAGCCGCAAATCACGATGGATGACGGCGCTGATCTGGTGTCGACTCTGCACTCCGACAGACGGGAACTTTTATCCGATGTACGCGGCGGTACGGAAGAGACGACAACAGGCGTGGTCCGTTTGCGCAGTATGGCGCAAAATGGCGTTCTCAAGTTTCCAGTCATTTCTGTGAACGATGCCGATACCAAACACTTGTTCGACAATCGATATGGGACCGGTCAATCCACGATCGACGGCGTGATTCGCGCCACCAACCGACTTGTTGCGGGCCTTAATGTTGTGGTTGCAGGCTATGGATGGTGCGGAAAGGGCGTCGCATCTCGCGCGAAAGGCCTTGGAGCCAACGTCATCGTGACAGAAGTTAATCCGGTTCGGGCTATCGAGGCGTTAATGGACGGAAATCGGGTCATGCCGATGGCTGAAGCCGCCCCCATCGGCGACATCTTTATCACTGTCACCGGAAACAAGAATGTCGTCCGAGCAGAACATTTTAAAACAATGAAGAATGGCGCCATCGTATGCAACTCCGGCCACTTCAACGTCGAAATCGACATCCCGGCGCTTCAAAAGATGGCGTCCAAGTGTACTCAGCCCCGTGAATTTGTTGACGAGTACCATCTATCGGATGGCCGTCGCCTCTGCATTCTAGGAGAGGGGCGCTTGGTAAACCTGGCTGCCGCCGAAGGACATCCGGCTCAGGTGATGGACATGAGTTTCGCGAACCAGGCGCTCTCCGCCGAATACATCAAGAACTACCATCTGCAGTTGGAGAAAAAGGTCTACCCTGTGCCTGAAGCAATCGACCGCGAGATCGCACGCCTAAAGCTGGAGTCCATGGGCATTCATGCGGACACGCTTACGAAGGAACAGGAAGAATACCTTGCTTCCTGGGCCGAGGGAACATAGATGCCACAGATCGAAAAATGGGAGTCATTCGACTTCCATTTTTCGGATGTTTCCTAGTGGCGCTAAGTCTTTACCCGCAAAAGCATCCATACCCCAGCAGAACCGAATATGAGGTTGGGGAACCAGGCTGCAATCAACGGCGAGAGACGATTGATTCCGCCGAGCTTGTCAAAGAGCTCAAACGTTGACCAATAGAAGATACCCACGGCCACGCAAAGCCCGATTCCGTAAAAGGCCCCCCTCTTTCCAGTAGTGAAAGAAAACGGCACACCAATGATCACCATGATGAAGGACACCAGCGGGAACGACAGCTTGCGGTAAAGTTCCACGGTAAGGTTGCTCACGTCAAATCCACTCTGCTGCAAATCATCCACATAACGGCGAAGCTCCACGTACGTCATCTGCGCCGCCGTTCGCACTTCCTTTTTGAAATAATCGGGCCGATCGGCGAGAGGAAAGTCCGTCTTCCGGAACTCCCGGTAATCCACCGTTCGATCGTCGCGCAGGATTCGCTGCCAGCCGTCTTCAAATATCCATCCCGAGGCGGACCAAGTCGCTTTGTTCGCGAACACCCATTCCCTCAGTTCGAATGTGTCGGGCTGGAAGGCGAATATTGAAAAGCCCCCAAAAAGATTCTGGTTGGAGTCGAAGTAGTTGTAGTGGTAGATGCGTTCGTCGGATCCCACCATCCACTTGCGCTGCGGGTCCCGGTAGGTCTGCTGAGCTCTACCCTTGATGACATTCCGATATGCGTCCTGTCGCTGATTTGCGAAAGGCAGCATAAAGTCCTGAACTAGGTAAATCCCCATGGAAAGCAGCAGACCCATTAGGAGCAGGGGCATCGCCATTCGATACAAGCTGATCGCGCCAGCTTTCACCGCGAGAATTTCGTTCGTTTTTGTCAAGGCGCCCAGGTTGATGAGAGTCGCCAGCAGCACAGTGAGTGGAATAACGTAATAAAAAATTTGAGGAAGCAGATAGAAAAAGTAGTTCACAACGACCGAAGTCGCGACGCGATTCCTGACTATGTCGGGCAGAAGTTCGAACAATGTCACTATGATAAACAACGCCACGAACACAACCAGCACCAGTGCGAAGAAGAACCAAAATCCCCGCAGAACGTAAATGTCCAGGACGCGCAGAAACTTTGGATGATGCGTCAGAGAATACGCCCAACGGCTCAGATGTTTTCGCGTCGGTTTGATCGCCGACAGCTTGTCCGAAATCACATCCATTAGAGCCGCCGTGCGGCCAAGCACGCCGTTTTCATGCTCGCGATTTGCTCTGGCCAACAACACGGCGCCAAGGATTGCGAAGCCGATATTCGGCAACCATGCCCCCAAAAACGGCGAAAACTTCTCGTCCCCCGCGAGGCGAGTGCCTCCGATGAAAAGGAGATAGTACGTCAGCATGAGCATCAAACTGATCACGAGCCCCATGGACTTTCCGCCTCGCGTGGTGGAAACACCTAACGGGAGTCCGGCGAGAGCGAAAGCGAGACACGCGAATGGAAGTGCAATGCGGCGATGCAGTTCCACCTGTTCTTCGTATGTCGCAGCATCCGATCGCAGTTTCGCCCAAAGCTCTGCAGACGAAGTTTCCAGCGGCGGCAAGTTGTCCGGCGGCGGAGGAGGCTGGGGGAGTGGAATCGGTATCGTTGTTGTTTTGAATGTTGAGAAGGAGTATCGGTCTGGGGACACGGGCGAAACGATGTGCGTGTTGCCGTCGTTGAGCGAAAGTTGAAACGTCCGGTTTCGTTCGTCTTTGACCAGGCTTCCTTGCCGGGCGAATGTAACTCGCGGATCATCCGGATTGCGCATGTCCGCGACCATGATGCCGCGCCACGTCAGACCGTCTTGCGCGATTTCCTGAACATACAAAATAAGGTTTGCAAGGCTCTCGTTGAAAACGCGCGGCTGCAGCTCCAGCGACACCTGTTTGATGGTGATATTGTGCTTCAGCGCCCGAAGTTGCGCCGCTGTTTTGGGAGCAAGGGACAGCGTCACCCAGAGACAAGCGATCCAGGCGATAGCGGCGAGCAGAAACACCGGGAAAAGCAGGCGGTTCATTGAAACCCCGGCCGACCGAAAGGCCACCGCCTCGCTGTCGGACGACATCCGTCCAAACCCGGTTAGAATTCCTACTAGA
>CAZIPZ010000042.1:10303-22655 GCA_964541075.1 uncultured Solibacteraceae bacterium
TGGGGATCGTAAATGTCAGGACGGTCGGAATAATCGCTACCGAGATGGCCCAGACTTCCGTTAATGTCACGGATTGGCGGACCATGACTTCTAGAAGAGATCCGATCTCACGGGAGAATGCCACGAAGGTCAAGGCTGACAATGCGATGAGGCAGGGAGCCAGTATCTCTCGAAAGACGTAGCGGTCAATGATCTTCATAATCTGTAGAAGCCAGAAACCATAATATATCGAAGAGATACTTAGGAGTCAGTAGCCCAGCTTCATGCCTAGACTTGTTTCTTTCCTTTGGCACATGCACCAGCCTTTTTATAAAGACCTCGTACGCCAGAAATATGTTTTGCCTTGGGCGTACCTTCACGGCGCCAAAGACTACCTTGGGATGCCCTCGCTGCTCGAGGAGTTTCCTGACGTTCATCAAACGTTCAATCTCGTGCCTTCGCTGATTCTGCAGTTGGAAGAGTATGCGCGGGGAGACGCACAGGATGAGTCGCTTGAGATGGCATTCATGCCTGTGGAGCAATTATCACCCGACCAACGCGGTCAGATTCTGGAGCGCTTTTTTCCCGCGCCGGTCCGAACGATGTTGCAGCCGTATCCTCGGTACTTCGAGCTCTACGAACGGAGAAGCGATCCCTCGCGCCATTCGTTCTCCGACCAGGATATCCGCGACATCCAAGTATGGTGGACGCTGGCATGGCTCGATCACGATCTTCGTCCAGGCGATCTGCTGGAGAAGGGAAGGGACTTCAGCGAGGACGACAAAGTCCGCCTTCGAAAAATAGTGCTGGGTATTCTTCGCAGGATTGTTCCTCAGTACCGGCGCATGCAGGATGTCGGTTCAATTGAAATCTCAACAACACCGTTTTATCACCCCATCCTTCCACTGCTGATCGATAGCCGCGTTGATGATCGGAACGTGCCGCTTTCTTTTCATTGTCCTTACGATGCTCGTGAACAGCTTTCTCGGGCTCGATCTTTTATTCAGGATCGTTTTGGCCGCGAACCCGCGGGTCTATGGCCATCGGAAGGGTCGGTTTCCAACGATGTTGCGCTTCTCGCGTCGTCCCTTGGTTTTCGATGGATGGCCACGGATGAAGGCATCCTTCCCAAATCGGGCATCAATCTGAACGGCGATGATCACAACCGTCTCTACCACCCTTATCGCCGCGGCGACATGACCGTGTTTTTCCGGGATCGAAGCTTGTCCGATCTGATCGGCTTTCACTATATGCATGGCCGGCCTCAGGACAGCGCCAACGATTTAATCCGGCGCGTCAAGGAGATTCCTGACGGGAGTCACGTGGTGATCGCGCTTGATGGGGAGAATCCGTGGGACTACTACATGAACAGCGGTCGGGATTTTCTGAGACGCCTGTTCGAAGGTATTCAAAAGGAGCCCGCCCTCGAAGCTGTGACTCTGTCGGAAGCGGCGTCGCGCATGCCGGCCGAAAACCTGGACTGGCTTGCGCCAGGCTCCTGGGCCGGCGGACATTTTTACATTTGGATCGGCCATCCCGAAGATCATCAGGCCTGGGATTGGATCGCGCGCGCACGCGCGGCGCTTATGGAAAGGCGCGACCAGGTTCCGAAGAAGGACTGGGAGCTCGCCTACGAAGAACTGCTCATTGCGGAAGGAAGCGATTGGATGTGGTGGTTCGGGAACGACTTTTCCAGCGACAGCGATGCGATTTTCGATGCACTGTTCCGCCAGCACATCGGAAACATCTACGATCTCATCGGGCTTCCTCAACCTCAGGGTTTGAACGAGCCCATCAAGAAGACGCTCGAAGGAAGAAAACTTGTGATGGCGCCGCCGGAATGACGCTGATGCCAGTTAGAGCAGATCTTCCAGGACCCGAATCAACTCGTCTTGGGGTAGTTTCGCCGTGGCGGTGCAGGCTCTCCCGTCTTCCTGCCAAAACACGGTTGAGTCGCCGTCGCTCTCAAACAAAAGGCCCGGTCCTCCGCGCAGATCAATGCGCTCGGGCTTTGTGACGCCTCCGAAGCGTTCCTCTTCAGGCTTCTTTGATTTCGCAAATGCAGCTTCGTCCAACACTGGGGGAGGCACTGGAGATTTTGGTGTGCGGAAGGAATACAAAACCAACTGTCCGCCCTTCCTTAATTCGAAGACCTGACGCACCACCGGATAAAAAACGACCTCGACTTCGCGTCGAAAGATTTTGATCTTCTGCCTCCCGCCATCTGCAGTCTCGACAGAGGTGCGTTTCCCTTCGGCCTCGGAAAGTCCAAGCAACTCGATGCCGGCTAGACGCTCGGCCTCGGAGTAAGTCGCCGTTCTAAAATCCTTCAGTTCGACATACGTGATGATGGGATTCGGATGTCTTGCTGGAACATACGGAATGCCGGGCGGCACTTGAGCGAGCGCCGGCGCGGAAACCAGCAGGATCAGAAGAAACCCTGTAAGCAGAAACATTGCGAACATTATAATCAAGAACCGATGGAAGCCACAGTACATGCGCTTTTCGTTGCTCCCGCGAAAAAAGCCAAGTCCATTCCCGTGTCGATGGTCATGGCCGCACTGACCGGTTTTGAAGGCGATCACCACATGAGCGCAACTAGCCGCCGGCAGATTTTGATGGTGTCTCTCGACGTGCTGCGCGAGTTCGAACTGCAGCCGGGTTCGTTGTGCGAAAACGTCGTTGTCGATGGTGTGGATGTGATGGCGTTGGTTGAGGGACAGCGGGTTCGAATCGGCGAGGCCTTACTCGAAGTGACCAGCCCGTGCGAGCCCTGCGGTCAAATGGATCGGATAAGGTCGGGGCTGAAGGCGTCTCTCCGCGACCGGCGTGGAATGTTCGTCAAGGTGTTAAGCGCCGGCGTCATCCGCGTAGGAGATCCTCTGAAATTGCTTGATGGCGGCTGATGGTTCTCGAGAGTTCTCAATGATTGCCAAGGCTCTTACTATCGCAGGATCCGATTCGAGCGGCGGAGCCGGAATTCAAGCCGACCTGAAAACATTCGCCCGCGTCGGTGTCTATGGAATGTCGGTGATCACAGCGCTGACGGCGCAAAACACCGTCGAGGTTTCCGGCGTCCTGGAGACGCCGGCCGCGTTTGTTGCATGCCAGCTCGATTCGGTCGTTTCCGACATCCGTCCGGACGCGGTCAAGACTGGAATGCTCGGAACAGCCGCAATCATCGAAGTCGTCGCCGCAAAGATACGTGAATATCAACTGTTAAATCTGGTCGTGGATCCTGTCATGGTCTCGACTTCCGGCGCACCACTGCTACAGGCTCAAGCAATCGACATCTTTCGTCGCGCTTTATTGCCTCTGGCGCTTATCATTACCCCAAACATCGACGAAGCAGCCTTACTGGGAGGGAAACGGATTGTCACTCCGGACGACATGGAGGAAGCTGCTCTTGCGATCCACGGCATGGGCGCACGCAATGTTCTTCTTAAAGGCGGACACATGGAAGGCGATGCGATTGATGTGCTGTTCGACGGGAGCAATTTTGTGCATCTGAAAGCCCCGCGCATCGAGACGCGCGACTCTCACGGGACGGGTTGTGTGTTGTCTTCCGCAATAGCGGGCCGGCTTGCGCTCGGAGACTCTGTTCAATCAGCCGTTCGGTTCGGAAAAGAATTGGTTACTGAAGCTATTCGGAATGGATTAAGGATTGGAGCAGGGCGCGGCCCATGCAATCCACTTGGGAGTGGGGTTTCATGGCAATCAAAGTGAACGGCAAGGATATGAAGGACGCAGTGATCAAAACCGAGCAGTTTGAAATGAGACTTCTGGAGTTCACACCCGACAACATGCGAATCAGCGTTAAGGAAGTCCACGGCGAGTCCTTTAACTTCGTTCCACGATTTTTGTCGATCGTTTATCCCGAAAAGACAATCAATGCGAAAGACGTGGGTGTGATTGCAGTAGGCGCCAAAAAGACTGTCGAGGCGAATGTTCAATTCATGGAGAAACTTCGCATCGAGCCCTTCATGGCGATGGACCTCCGTTACTCCCGGCTGAAGCTTGCAACGATCCTTGTCGAGTGACTTCAGAATCACCCATGAAGCGCGCTTCAAAGGTCTCACCTCCCAAAAAGACAAACTGGATAGTGCTGCACCTTACGGTCCTCGTCTTTCTATCCGTGGCTGTTTACTGGCCCAGTCTCCACGGAGAATTCGTCTTTGATGATCAGCAGGTCATTCTTCAGAACCCGGACCTAATGAACATTCGAAGTTTGGGGGACGTTTTTTCCCTCGGTATGACCTGGCGGCAGCTTCTCTATTTCACTTATGGCTTTAATTATTATTTGGGCGGCGTTGACACATTCACCTATCACATCTTGAACGTCGCTTTTCACGCCATCAACACCCTGCTTGTTTTCTTCGTCATTCTGGCGGCGGCCGGAGAAGAACCGCGCCGCGAGTTTGCCGCTTTCGCAGGAGCTGCGATCTTCGCCGTTCATACGATGCTGACTGGCGCGGTGAGCTACGTTACCGGACGTTCCTCCGTGCTGTGCGCCACGTTCTACTTCCTGGCCGTTTTGCTCTTCCTCAGAAGCCTTTCGACGGAGACTCGGAACATGCGCATTCTGCAGCTGTCGCTGGCTGGTGTGGCGGGCTTTCTTGCCTGGCAAACCAAGCAAGAGGCCATCACGCTGCCTTTTTTCCTTGCGGCCGTCCTGTTTCTAAAGAGCGAGAAGAAAGATTGGCGGGTCGTAGCCGCATTGGCCGCAATACCGTTCATCGTTCTGATTTTTATTCGAAGCGAAATCATCAACCTCTATTCCGAGGTCATGAACAATCGACAGCAGACGATTGCCGGGTTCGAGGCGGTGTTGTCTCCAGCGAACTATTTCCGGACATATGTGACGTCCGTTGTCGGTTATTACTTTCCGCGGTTCGTCTTTCCCACTGGTTTGAGCATTGATCCTCAGATCGCGGTTGCATCTCACTGGTATAGCCTGGAGTTTTTGTTTGCGGTTGTGGTCCTGGGAGGGATCGTGTGGGCTTTTTTCAGAACGCGAAAGCAGCCGCCGTTATTGGCTGTGGGTTTGGCGGCCTTGATGGTTTCTCCCCTGACAGCTTATGTCGCCATGCCCATGTCCGACATTGTGCAGGAGCATCGAGCGTACATACCGGGGCTGGGCATCGCTCTGTTGTTCGCCGCTGTTTTCCTTTGGACTGCACGCAAAATGCCCGCGGCCAGCTGGCCGGCATTGGCAATAGTCGTTCTGGTTTTCAGTTCGATGACGATCAGTCGCAACACAGTCTGGGCGACAAACATCGGCGTATGGACCGATGCCGAGGCCAAAGGCCCGCAAAAACCAAGGACTCACTTCAACCTCGGCCAGACCTATCACGTAAGAGGACGCCTCGACGAAGCTATCAGGGAATACGAGCACGCTCTGGCGCTGAAGCCCGACTTGTATGCCGCGTACGCCAACATCGGAGCGATATATCTCGATCGCGGGAACCTTCCTAAGGGCGAGGAAATGTTGTTGAAAGTGACTCAACTGGCGCCAGAAATGGGCGAAGGGTTTGTAAACCTCGGCGTCCTCTATATGCGACAGCAGCAGACCGACAAAGCCCTTGAGGTGCTTGATCGCGCAATCGAATTGAATCCGAACGCGTTTGCGGCGTATTTCAACAAAGGTGAAGCCCTCACGCTGAAAAAAGACTTCAAGGCCGCGACCCAGAACTATGAGAAAGCGATCAGCATACGGCCTGATATCCCATCATTTCACCTGTCGCTGGGGATCGCCCGATCACAGATGGGAGACCATGAAGGTGCGGAAAAAGAATTCACGTCTCTGCTGGACGGACCTCTCGCAGCACAAGGGTATCGAAGCCTTGGCGTGATCTATAACCATGCCAGGGAACCGAACAAAGCGGTGGAATTCTTGAAACAGGCGGTCCGCATCCGGCCGGACTATGCGGAGGCGCATCATGACCTTGCGATCATCTATTTAAACCAGAAGAAAACGGATGACGCGATCGAACACTTGAAAAGCACATTGGCCCAGCAACCTTCATATGGACCGGGAGTCATGAATCTTGCTCTGGCGTATCAAATGAAGGGCGACGTGGGCGACGCCAAACAAGTCCTTGAAGACTACCTTCGAAGATTCGGAAACACGCCGGAAGCATCGCAGATTCAGCAGCGTCTGGCCGCACTGAAATAGCGTCGGTGCGACCTTATTTGTTGGCATCGTCAGCTGGTCTCGGCCATTTGGTCGGGGAGGCCGGCGCTCATGATGATGCCGCGCTGGCCGGCTCAAAATTTCCGGAAGAAACCGCATTCAAAAAAGCCGTCAATATGATCTAATGCCGCTTCAGTTTGTGAGGTTGTGTGAAGCGGTTTTTACTTCTCTGTGCATTTCTGCTCAGCGCTCAGAGCCTGCTTGGACAGACGGTTCTGAATTTTTCTCGGGTGATTTCCAGCCCAGATGTATTTACGGGACTAGCAGTTAGCAATCCGACGACCTCGGAGGTCTCGGTCACTTTCACTGCGTTCCAACCGGACGGTCGCCTATTCGCGGGGTCGGGAGTTCAGAATCCGGTTACAGTCAGGGTTCCAGCCGGCGGCCAGACAGCAAAGCTGTTTAGCGAAGTTTTTGGTTCGCCTGCCCCATTTAATGGCTGGGTTCAGGCGACGAGCGCCGCATCTGGCCTGACGGGATTTTTCCTCAACGGCAACACTCTGCTGACGGACGTAGACGGCGCCGGATCGGTGGAGGCTGGTCTGGACTTTGTGCTGCCCCTCGCTTCCGAAGACGCAATCACAAAGACTGAAATCACCCTCGCAAATATTAATAGCGAACCCGCTTCAGCCACGGTCACGCTGTTCAACAGCACAGGTGCGACTTTGGCGGCAAAAGACATCAGTTTGCCCGGTAGCGGATTGATCAGACAGACGTTAGGCTCACTCTTTCCCAATCAGGACCTGAGGGATGCATCGCACACGAAGGTGCATGCGGATCGTCCGGTGGTTGGCCATGAGGTGGTAGCGGATTATTTCGTGCCGGGCTCCGACCAGAGACGGGAAACGATCGCGTTCTCCGGGCGCGTACCGACGTCGTCGAAGAACTATGTCTTGCCGCAGTTCGCGACTGGAGGCGGCTGGCTTTCGTTAATCGGACTGGTTAACGGAAGCGCGGTCGGCCAAGAGGTCACGCTTACCGCCTATAAAGAAGATGGCAGTTTGTGGAGTTCCTCTTCAAATCCGAAAAGGATATCCCTGGAAGGCAACGGCTCTCTTCGCGCGACGGCTTCAGAACTTTTCGGCTTTTCCGACGCCGCGCTAAGCACGGGATGGATCAAAGTCGACGCTTCCCTTGGATTCCTATCGACTTACGTCGGTTTCGGAAACACCTCGACGCCTTCGTTTGCCCTCGTTGCGGGTTCGGAAACGTCGTCAGCGACACGCTTTGCTGTTTTCTCTCAAGTAGCTGAGGGAAGCGGATTCTTCACGGGGCTGACGCTGGTCAATGCAGGCGCGACAGCGGCAGATGTTGAGTTCTACACCATCCGTCCAGATGGTGAGACCGTGGGCCGATCGACATTTCGGCTTGGGCCTAATGAACGCATCGGCAGATTGTTTAGTGAGCTCCTGCCTTCCAGCCTCGAGCAGGTCGGCGGCTGGAGTTTTCTGCGGTCATCCCAGCCGGTGATCGGTGCAGTGCTGTTCGGTTCCACGAACGGATTCGCGCTGGCAAACGTTCCGCAGCAGATTCCAGCAGGGGACTACATTCCCGCCCAACAGAGAAGCGGGTCGATTAGCGGCAACGTGCGCGCGGGCGGCGAGGTCATTGGAAACGTCCAGGTGACCTTGACCGGCCCGGTCACTGCAAGCCGTTCGACGGATGCGCAGGGACGATACATTTTCCCGCAGTTGCCAGCTGGTGAGTACAACGTTTCAGTCCAAAGGCCTGGAGCACAGTTTGTTCCGGCCGAACGCCGCGTCACAATCGATAGGCAAAACGCTGATCGTTTGGACTTCGAGGCAGGCGGTCTCCTACCGGCGCCGTTGCCGGCTGTAACGTTTATCACCCCAACGGCGACTTTCGCGGGAAATCGGTCTTTCAGCATTCGAGTTCTGGGTGAGAATTTCACGCCTACATCAGTTATTCGAATGAACAACGAACCGGTTCAGACAAGTTTTATCAGCAGTGTTGAACTTCAGGCTGTGCTGCCTCAATCCAGGTTGTCACAACCTGGGACCTTGTCTGTTATGGTTGAGACACCGGCGCCGGGCGGAGGCGTCTCCGGCAGGCTGGAATTTACGGTTAATGCCGCTCCAAATGATCCGTTGATTGAAGGACGAGCGTCCGTGGGCGCTGCGCCTGCAGGGGTGGCCATTGATGCAGCGCGTCAGAGAGCTCTCATCACCAATGAATCCAGTGATGCAGTCGCAATCGTTGATCTCAGGACGTTCCAGAGGCGCGGCGAGATCAAGGTGGGACGAAGTCCTGCGGAAGGCATCGACATACATCCTGGCAAGAACCTGGCGCTCGTTGCCAACGTCGGCGACAACAACATTAGCGTCATCGACCTTTTGACCGACAGGGTCGTCAAAAACATTCCAGTAGGAGACTTTCCGGCCGCCATAGCCATTAACACCGCAACCAATCGCGCCTATGTCACCAACGCTGTAAGCAACAATGTCAGCGTCATCGATCTGGAAACTCTTGCGGTCATTGGGACGTTCAACGTGGGAACTGCGCCGGCGGGCATCGCGATTCACGCGCGAACAAATGTCGCCGTGGTCGCCAACCGCCGTTCTAACGATGTTTCGATCGTCGATTTGAATACCAATGGAGAACTGGTCCGGATTCCTGTAGGACAGTTTCCACGAGGCGTCGCAGTCAACAACACCAACAACATGGCCGCAGTGGCGAACGCAAACTCGAATGACGTTTCGATTATCGACTTGGCGGCCCGCAGAGAGGTGGCGAGAGTCACGGTTGGCACAGGGCCAACCGGCGTCGCTTTCCATGAGTTGACCAATTCGATTCTGGTGACGAACAGCGGCGTCACCCGCGAGAACCAGAACCTTGGCGCCCTGACCAACGTTTCCCTGGTAAGCGTCACCACACGGTTGCAAACCGCGAGAATCCCGGTCGGAAGTGCGGCATTCGGCATTGATATTGACGAAGGCGCCCAGAGAGCCGTAATCGCCAATTTCGGAAGCAACGATATCACCGTGATCCGTATTCCCAACCCAAGGCCCGCCATCAGCGACATTCAACCGAGGACATTTAACATTGGCGGCGGAACCTTTACGGTAACGATTTCAGGAAGCGGATTCCTTCCAACCTCGGTGGTAAGGCTTAACGGAATAACGCTGGCGACAACGTACGTTTCAGAATCGGAGATTAAAGCGCAAGTCACCGGCGAAATCCTCCAAAGGATACTGCAAACCCCGGCTGCGCGAAATATCGAGGCGGAATCGGATAAACCCAGCGTGTTTAGGCAAGAGAACAATCTTCAATTGTTCTATGACGTCGCTAATCCCGACCCGCTGGTGCCGCCGCCCTCAGGCGACAACAATCAGACGAACCCGAACAGAAATAACGAAACGAGAGTAACGACTTTCCCGCCGGTCGTGGAAACGATGACTCCCGTAGTGGTGAGGAACCCCGCCGGGGCGACGCTGGAGTTTACCGGCAATGGGTTCACGATGTTGTCGAAAATCAATTATCGGGGTGCACGTCATAGTCCGACGACCGCCCCGAACCTGAATTTCATGACATTGAGGCTTGAAGAGGCCGATCTTGTTCCTGGGGATTACGAAGTAACGGTTACGAATGACGATACCTGGACCTCGACTCCCAAACCGCTGCGAGTTCTGCCGGCGGCCAATCCCGTGCCCGTTGTAACGCTGGTCGCTCCGGCAAACCTTCTTGTTGGGTCGCCAGGCGCCACGATCACCGTGACGGGAACGGGGATTCTCAGAGACAAGACGACAGCCACACTGAACGGTATCCCCGGCTCTGTCGAGGATGGCGTAATTACATTCCTCGTTCCGGCCGAGCGATTGCTGGAAGCCGGAACCTTGATTGGCAATGTTAATAATCCTGAGCCCGGCGGCGGATTCGCGAGGTTCACCGTCTCCGTTGATAACCCGCGTCCCACTGTTACCAACTTCTCGCCCGTTTCGGATTTGGCGGGAATTGATTCCATGGAGCTTCACGTTTTTGGAACGGATTTCACGCGAGCAACGAGAGTTTTGTTCGCAGGCACGGCGTTCTCAACGGAATTTCGTTCCTCGAGGGAAGTCGTCGCCAGAGTGACGGGCGAATTTCTCGCCAGATCCGGCGAATACGCCGTGGGTGTAAGGAGTGCGCCGCATGAGGTTCTGGCTGTCGCAAGATTAGCCCTCAGAAGCCCTGCTCCCCGCCTTGACAGGCTAAACCCGAATCACGCGCCGGCCCAGGATCGCGCCTTTGGGTTGACGCTGGAGGGCGAAGGTTTTGTCGGGAATTCCAAGGCATACATTGGTGCGACTCTGCTGCAGACGGTCTTTGCGTCATCGCGGTCGATAAGCGCGACCATTCCTGTCGACCTTATGCGGGATCCTGGCGTCAGGCACTCCATTACGGTGGTGACGGATCCGCCGGGAGGCGGGACCTCGCTACCCGCAACGTTTACGGTGGATAACCGAGTGCCGGTTCTGGAGAGCATAACGCCCAATCGTTTCCGTGTTGATGAGCCGGGCGTCGTACTCGTCGTTATCGGCCGTGATTTCGCGCGAGGAGCTACTTTACGCCTAGGCCCCACCAGGACGTTCCAGACGGAGTTTATCTCACCCACAGAACTGCGTGTCCGGATGATCGCTCCGATTCCGCTGGGAAGACTAGACGCAGTCGTATTCAACGAAGGAACTCCGGAATCGAATTCCGTGAGGGTCGAGATAACGGCCCAATTGCCTTCAATCACGCGGATCACTCCACCTCTTGTCGGCGCCGGCGAAAGCGCCCATTTGGTCGGAACGAATTTAGGTCCGGGGACCATGATCTTCGTCCGCGACATTCAGGGTGTGGTTACTCGGGTCCAGTCGGAAACGGAATTGGACTTCACGACTCCTGCGGGCCTCGAACCGGGAGACGCCAACGTCGTCGCTGTGAATCCGTCAGCGGAAGGCGAGCCGGCATTGCGATCCGCCCCATTCCCGATCCAGATCGCGTATCCGACTCCGAGAATCGATTCCTTTGACTCACCGCGACCGCTGGCAAATCAGGAAGGCCAAGTTGTAACGATGAGGGGCCTTGGGTTTAATCGTGCAACCCAGGTGCGAGTGGATGGGAACAGCGTTTCCGTGAACTTTATTGACGCCACGTCGCTGAGTTTCGTTTTGCCCTCTATCCCGCGGACCGCTGCGAACGTTCAGGCCTTTAACGAGGCGCCCGGAGGCGGCGTTTCGAACACTGCGGTATTAACTCTAACGCCGTCAACTGCCGTGGTGACGCGTCTCTCGCCCGATCAGAGCATCGGCGGCGTACTCCTGACGTTGGTTGTCAATGGAACGGGCTTCATGGAAGGCGCTGTGATCAATTTCAACGGCGTCGCGCAACTGACCACGTTCCTGAGCGGGACAAGTTTGCTGGCCAATATTCCGCTCGGCAACCTTCCAAGCGCGGCGCGAGTTAGTGTCACGAATCCAGCGGCCTTGGCGCCTTCGAACGCGCTGGATTTTGTCATCACTGCCGCGGCGCCAACACCACCGCCGGTCGTTGTAGCGACGCCTTCAATTACCAGTCTCAACCCGGCGAATACCGTGGCCGGCTCCCCCGGGTTCAATCTAGTGATCAGCGGTTCGAACCTGGCCTCATCGACTGTGACGTTCCGGGCCATTGCACTAACCGTTACGGCCAATACCGCAACGAGTATTACTGCTACGGTGCCTGCGTCTCTGCTGGAGATTGCGGGCAATGCACCCGTGGTCGTCACGAATTCGGGTGGCTCGACAACCGCCACCTTCGTTGTGAACTCCACCACTCCTCCGGTTCTGAGTCTTTCGCCCTCCCCGGCATATGTCGTGATCGGGACGGATTCGACCCTGGCCGTGAGTATCGGTTCGACTCAGGTAGCCGGCGTTCCGGTAACGCTCACGAGTTCGACGTCGGGCATTGTGTTTGTCGTGGGCGGAGTCACATCCACGACGACTGTCACCGTTCCTTCAGGCGCGCTGTCCGGATCCTTTGTGGTCAGGGGATTGAACACCGGTACAGGGACCATCACCGCGTCGAGTCCCAGCGTCGCGAATGCGACGGTCACCGTCAACGTTATTTCCCAAACGGGTACATTCACGGTCACTCCGCTCTCTGTTGTCATGGGCGTGGGATCATCCAGTACATTCACCGTTACCCGTTCCAACGAAA
>CAZIPZ010000043.1:0-5208 GCA_964541075.1 uncultured Solibacteraceae bacterium
ACAGCATTCTCTCCGCTGATGTTCCTGCAGAGCTTCATTCAATACAACACCGATACGAAGACGGTTTCCTCCAACATTCGCTACCGGTTTATTCATCATCCGCTGAGCGATTTCTTTGTTGTGTATAACGAGGTGCGGGGCGTGAGCGGAAATTCGTCGCTCGACCGCGTCCTCAGCATGAAAATCACACACCTGTTCAACTTCTGAAAATTTGGGGACAGGGGACGAAAAGGGACAGTGAGCAATTTCTTGGGCTTCAGAAATTGTCGCTGTCCCTTCTTGGCCGCCCGCACCCCTACATATTGACCTTTGTCGGTCCGGTGATCTCCAACATTTCATCCTTCGGGATGTAAAGGCGGATGCTCGTGAACTTCCCATTCTTCAGCTCGAAGAATGCGGCGCCGCGCAGCATATAGCGCTTATGGACTTGAGTGTCAAACTGTCCGCCTGTGAACTCAACCGAAGCTTCCATGGCTCCCATGGCATCTTTGCCGTCTGAATGAGCTCCACTGTGGTTTCGCCAACCGTTCGCATGGTCACCCGATAAGCGATGTCGCTCCAGTGTTTCGTGAAGTTCCCCACCATTTTTCGAATGAGCGCTTCGCCTTCATCCACTAGTCGGTGGAGTTGGCGTTCGTTTGGTCCTATTTCGAAAGTGGCGTCAGGATGGAAGAGAGCCATGAATTCCTTGGTTGTCTCTTCCGTCCCGTCGAGAGCATTCCACTTTCGAAACCATTCATGAATAAGTTTGTCCGCCAGTTTCTGCTCCGCCCGAAGCTCCTGAAGCTCCTTGATGGCGTTGTGTGCTGCTTCGCTTGAAAGTGAGTCAAGCGGGCTTCCTTCTTCCGTTTGGCTGAATGCAAGAGCCGAAAACCAAAGCATAGATACTGCTAGAAAGATTGCTTTCTTCGTAAGTTCCCTTCTTCGTGAATGTGATGCCGCAAGCGTCCACTGGAGACACGAGGCCTCAAGTCGCTCGAATTTTGTGGTCATTAAGCGGCAACGCTCTGTTGCAGTTGTTTAATGGGATGAGCTTCAGGCGGCGGGAGGCGCCCGCACACTGTTGAATCGAGGATCGTCCTGTTGGATGACTTGCGCCTTCAAGGGTTCGAAATGGAAGCGTGAAGGCGGCAGGGATTCGAGTGTGATGGCGACAGCGAGGTCGGCCCAAAGAAAGCGCATTTCCTGGCCTTCTCGAAACCGCGGATAGGCATGGATACGCGGACTCTCCGTGTCGCCTGGATTCGCCGCCGCCTCGCGCCGGATCTCTTCAATGACCAGCATCGTGCGGTCTGCGCTGACAGCGACTGTTGCCGCGAAATAGAACAGAACAAATACGAGGGAGATTCGACGCATGATAACTACCTGCAGGCCAAGCAGTCTACCACGAACAGCCGCTCCAAACGGTCGGCCTTTCACTTCAGCAGATTCTTAGCGAATCCTTACCAAATGATTTGACACTGCAGATTTGCAGATATATACAAACGACAAGAAAGATCGACATTTCAAGATTGAAGTGAAGGCGCGCATCTTGCGCGGCCAAAGCAGGAAGCTCAGAGTGAATAACGAGTGAATCGTCCGCACCTGGGACGAATTTGAAGCTGGGTTTTGCAGGAATGAGGAGGGAATCATGAAATTGTTCGGTTGGTCGTGTGTCGTCCTCTCATTACTTCTGCTCTTGCCTTTCTCACACGCGTACGGCCAGAGCACAAGCGCAATAATCGGAATCGTAACGGACGCTTCGGGGGCATCCATACCTGGAGTGGAAATTACGGCGACGAATCAAGGAACCAATCAGGTTCGATCGGTGGTTACGAATGAGACTGGAAACTATCGAATCGAACCCTTGCAAGTCGGTGTTTACTCGGTAAGTGCCGAACTACCAGGATTTCGCAAACAGGTTCGCACGGACCTGAAGGTGGATCTCGACGCGAAAGTTCGTTTGGACTTCCGTCTGGAAGTGGGCGCCATCAGCGAGGTCGTTGAAGTTCAGGGCTCCGCACCGGTTGTTCAGACCGACACGTCACAGGTTGGACAGGTTGTTGATGAACGTAAGATTGTCGATCTTCCGCTCAACGGCCGCAGTTTTTCATCCCTTGCATATATCACGCCTGGAACGTTCTCTCCGCGGCCTGGATCCACCCTGTCTGAGCGGGGAGGAATTGCAGCGGTCGGCGTCCCGGAAGGCGAGAACGAATTCATCCTGGACGGTGTAACCACCAACAGTCCGCAAACTCCAGAACCTGGCGTTCGTGTGAACCTGGATGCGGTTGCAGAGTTCAAGGTGCAGACTCAAAACTACTCGGCGCAGTACGGCCGTTCTGGCGGAGCTCACATCGACGCCATAACGAAATCGGGAACGAATGAGTTCCATGGATCCGCGTTCGGTTTCGGCCGCAGCACCGCGTTGGACGCACGCAACTTCTTTGAAGCCGAAAAAGTGGGATATACGCGCTCTCAATATGGCGTAGTCTTGGGCGGACCCATTGTGAAGGAAAAGGTCTTTTTCTTCGCGGGTATCCAGATCCAAAAGCAAACCACGATTCACTCGACGAATCCGACTATTCCGCTGCCGGAATACTGGGAAGGGAACCTGTCGCGACTCGGCAAAACGATCCGGGATCCACTCACCGGGCAACCCTTTCCAAACGCTCAGATTCCACGAGATAGAATTCATCCTATTTCTCTCAGGTTCAGAGAGTATTGGGATCGCGCGAAAGTGACCAGTCTGACGACTGTCCGCAACGCAAGCGCCTCCTTCGGTGAACCGGAGAACTACGAGCTGCCTAGTTTTAAGCTCAATTTCAATCTTTCTCCAAGCCACCAGTTAATCGGAGCTTACACGCTTTGGAATCATAGTAAATTTCTGGAATTCTCCCACGCAGGGAGACCGGAGATTCCTGGATTCCAGCAGTGCTGCGGGTTGCGAAATCAGATCATTTCGATTCAGGATGTTTATACGATCTCACCAAGAATCGTGAACGAATTTAGAGCGGGTTATCCTCAAAATCGACGCATCCGAAGACCCGAACATAACGAAGCCAATTACGCGAAAGAGTTTGGAATCAACGGAACCGCGTCGGATATCCATCCCGACTTCTGGGGTCCGCCTAAAGTTTTCGTCACCGGCTATTCCAACTTTGGCCGGAACGCCACCATCCAGAGCCGCAGTGAAGGGCACTGGAGCATCGGCGATGTGGTTTCGATACAGCAGGGCAATCACGCAATCAAAATCGGCGGAGATATTTTCCGATCCTACGTCAATATGACGTACTACGCCGACATGACCGGAACCTTCAATTTCACGGGATCGACAACCGGAGACGCTTTTGCGGACTTCCTCCTGGGATACATGGACACGGATCTTCGCAGTCCACCGGCGCCGGGAACGCCGTTGCGTCAGTATCCGAGACGATGGTCTTACAGTCTGTTCTATCAGGATGACTGGAAGGCGACCAACAACCTGAGCTTGAACCTGGGACTTCGCTATGACGTATTTCTGCCTCCCGGCGACAAGTTTGGACGCATGGCTCGATTCGATCCGACAATTGGCGGAGGAAGAGGCGGCATCCGCATACTGAACACGACAGCCGCGCGTTATCAGGAAGGCATCGACTATTATAAGAGACTGTACCCGACACTCTTGTTTGAAGCTTCCGATACCATCGAAACAACGAACAAACTGAACTTCGGACCTCGGTTTGGCTTTGCGTGGACGCCCGCCGGTAAGACCAACACCGTCATTCGAGGCGCTTTCGGCATCTTCTCCCCACGGCCTGCCGTAGGTACGGAGAAAGATACTCTGGAAGCTCCTTTCACCATTTCGCAGCGCTTCACCAGAGCAGACGGTGCGACCTGGAACAATCCGTGGCCCGGCACTGGCGCCGGCGCGATTGCGAAAGGCGGCGGCCAATACTCGCACCCGCACACTTACTATGAACATTGGAACCTGGGTGTGCAGCGCGAAATGCCGCTGGGAATCGTTCTGGATATGGCCTATGTGGGTAAGAAGGGAACTCATATCGGTGAAAAGTCCGACAGAACACGCGACATCAATCAGCCGATCAACGGCGTCAAGCCGTTCCCGTTGTTTGGAGTGATTGCATTCAGCGAATATCGGGGGTGGTCCATTTTCCACGGTCTTCAAACGCGCGTTGAACGCCGCATGTCGAGCGGTTCGACAGCGCTGATCTCTTATCAATGGGGCAAGATGATGAGCGACGGCGGGCCAATCCGCAACGTCTATAACCTTGCCGCCGAACGCGGCTTAGATACTGAAGACGTCCGGCATCGTTTCTCGGGCAGCTTCGTCATGCCGCTTCCCTTTGGAGAAAACTTGAGGGGAGCAGCGAAAGCGATCGGCGCTGGTTGGGAAGTGTCGGGAATTATTCGTGCAAACACCGGCAACACCTATACGCCGACCGTGTCGCAGGACTTCAGCGGCAGCACCCGGCGCGCGGACCGTCCCAACATCATTGGCAATCCCAAGAAAGACAATCCGGATCCTAAAACCGGATGGTGGGATAGAGCGGCATTCACGCTTCCGGAGCGCGGAACCTACGGTAACGCGGCGCCTGGAAGTCTGACCGGCCCCGGATACTTCGGCGCGGATGTCGCTATGATGAAGCGATTCGAAGTCACCGAAGACAAAACGTTCCAGTTCCGGTGGGAAGTTTTTAACGTCTTCAACCACACGAACTTCTTCACGCCGGCTACTGTTTTTGATTCTGCCGAGTTCGGAACCATTGGCAGCGCATTCCCATCTCGACAGATGCAGTTTGCTTTGAAGTTCATCTTCTGATGTGAAGTGACCTGCTAATCAGGTGATTGTTCATCCTTGGCCCTCCAGGTATCTGGAGGGCCGAATTTTTTTTGGTGATGCTGCCTCTGCATTGGCCGATCCAACGGATTGGCGACGTCGCTGCGAAAAGAAACAAAATCTTAATAGCGCTGCGTCACCCTCACGGTGCTAGGCTGACCTTGTTATTGAACCCTGAACCCTTCAGGTCCCGATGAATATTTCCGGAATGGAATCATCGGGACCTTTTTTCGGAACCTCTTGGGCGCCGCGGACTCGCAGATCAAGACCGTGGAGATTATTGAGCCTTGAAACGCTCCATAACCAAACTGGGTTAGGTTGCGTGGCTAAGGCGTGTTGAATATGTTGGGGTGGGAAGAGCCCGAACTCAGCGCAGCACCAGTGCGACA
>CAZIPZ010000043.1:5218-22411 GCA_964541075.1 uncultured Solibacteraceae bacterium
AATCAGTTTTTCCGCCAGCACAAGCATCGTGATGCCCGCGATCCACACAACATTCATGACTCCGTTGACGAACAACAGCGCCATTAGCGCCCAGCAGCAGCCGACGCAGTATGCGCCGTGCGCCATCCCGAGCCGGACGGCGCCGGGAACGTCGCTGCGGAAGCCGCCCTTCTGTTGGATGAACTGTATGGGGGACTGGCATTGCGTCAGGCAGCGATCTTTGAAGGAGGTCCATTGATATACGCCGGACGCCGCCAGTATCAGGCCGCCCAGCGCTGCACTGGCGCTCTCCATCGAGGCATTGAGTAGCGCCGCGCGGTCTAGACCCCACTGTGCGGCGGTCGCTGCAATGGAAAAAAACGTCCACACGAGAATGTACCCGCTGAGGAACCACCCTGCGGCTGCGAATGATTTTCCCTCGCCGGCGGCGTGCCGGCCGACCCGTGCATAAAGAAGAATGATGGGAGCGACGGAGGGCGTCATCATGCCGATCATCATGACTGTCCACATCGTTAGCGTGAAGAAAAACTCCGCGCCGCTCCATGGCTTAAAGGCGGGCAACATGACCATGCGAGTGGCGGTGGCGGCCATGCGAAACCCTGACATGTCCATGTCGCCCATCTCCATTTGTCCGGCAAGGTGAATCACATAACCCCAGGCCAGCGCCGTCGTCGTTCCTAGCGCGGCCAGTACGATCAGGCGGTCGCGCCGCAGCAGGGATTGGAGAGATCCTTCGCCCACGTCTTCACCGGACGACGCCGTTCTGGGTCATGTGTATATTGGCGAAATGCGCATGCGAGTCCTGAAGATTAACCTGAACCGGGCCGGACGTCTTTGTAAATCCCCGCCCGACTTCCGCGACCGTGTACTCAAACCCGTTGGGTAAATCGATCCGGGCGCGATGTTCCTTGCCGGTTACCGAATTCAGGATCGGCTCGCCGCGGCCTTCCACGAGGTTGGACGCCTTGAGCGTGGCTTTGCGGGCGTCCACATCGATCGTAAATTCGACCTTTGTAAACACCGGATCGTATACCTTTTCGTACGTGGTTGAAAAAACCTGAAAAATCGTCGCTCCCGGCTCGGTGTCCTGTCCGCTCATGATGCGCAGCAGGGCCTGGCGTTGCTCCGCGCTGGCCCGCTCATCCACTATGGGAACGATATGGCCTTTGCCTTCATGGATCGGCCCGGGCCATGCCACGACGGCGGCGAAGTTCAAGCCGTTGAGGCGGACGTTTCCATGATGCCCTTCCTGAATCTCAACACCAACTACCGCCTGGCAATTTCCATGCGTCGGAAGTCCGTTGAACTGGCATGGACAGCCATACGCGCAGTTGCAATTCGTAAATTCACGTCCCTTAATTCTCCATTGCACATCACTCATGACACCTCCACTAAAACTGTTGTGAAGCGGTTGCAATCCGACGGCTTTGATTCTACTGCCAAATGCAGACCACTCCCACCGTAAGTAAGGCGACAACAAGAATCTTGCGCATATATACCGCGGGAAGTCTGCTGCTCAATGCGGTTCCTATCCAGATACCGGGAACCGAACCCACAAGGAGTGAAAGCAGCAGGCTGTAGTTCACGTTTCCCAACTGAAGATGGCCGAGTCCGGCAATCGTGACAAGCGGTATGGCATGCGCAAGGTCCGTGCCCACGATCTTGGCGGGGGACATTGAAGGATACAAGATCATTAGAGCCGCCACTCCCAGCGCGCCAGCGCCGACTGAAGTGAAACTCACCAACACACCCAGCACAACCCCGACAATTATCGTTCTGGCCGCAGGGGGAATGCGTAGCGCCTCAGGGCTTATCCAGGAAACAATGCCGCGAACTCGATGTCGGTACACAATGGCCGCAGCGGTGGCGAGCAGCGCGACGCCGAGAGCGGGAAGCACCAGGCGTTCAACGCTATATCCGCGGGATTTCAACAAGGAAAGAACAAATACAGACAATACTGCGGCGGGAAGGCTTCCGGTAGATAGGTGACGGAACACTCGCCAATCAATCTGATTTCGGAGTGAATGCGCAGCGACGCCAGTGGTTTTGGTGATGGACGCGAACAGTAAATCCGTTCCCACCGCAACGAGCGGCGAAAGCCCAAATACGTACACCATGATCGGCGTCATTAACGAACCACCGCCGACTCCGGTCAACCCAACAATCATCCCGACAATAAAACCAACGAGCGGGTATGCACTGTCCACGCGCAGTCTTCTAACGCAAAAAGGGAGTTAATGTCTACCTGCAATATCAAGTCGCTATAGTTTTGTCGATTGCGGCGGAGCTTTGCTAAACGAGGTGCAAGGAAGGAATTCGCACTGTCCGGAAGACCGCAAGACAGAACGACCCGAAAAAGTGGTCCCGGAGCAATGAGGAGTGATTCCGGGACCTAATGCACCCAAATGGAGATCGACGGTTCATAGGTATATGGAAAAGCTGGCGCCCGATTCAAGTAAAGTAAAGATAAAGAATTGGAATATGGCTATGTCGTGGTTAGGGCGGAGAGCGTGTTAGGAACTACTAAGGCGCCCATACTCGAATTTCTGCGCAACGCTAACATGATCTTGGGAAGGGGATCGCTGATGTTATAGGCGAAAGTGGTTTTGCACGCCGAATGTCGCCGCGACAGAAAGAGCGAAGGCCAATTTCGCAGCCCGGAGAACAGTGTCTCTTTCGGTTCCACCACGGGCAAGGCTTGGCTCAGTGTCGCGAGCACCTGAAGCCATGGAAAGTTGACTCCTGCCGATAGCGACCCGAGCAGGCTCGCCCAATAGCGAGGGTTGAGATCCAGCACATAAAGCTTTCCCGTGCGGGGCCCCGACATCATGTCCACATGTGCGATCCCGCTCCAGTTCAGCGATCTCATCAGTTGTGAGACAATCCGCTCGCCCTCGGGGTGGCCAGTGAAACGTAATGCAGAGCTGGGTTGGAACCGGCGTCCTTTGATCAATGCATACTGTGTGGTGGCGGCTTGGGCCCTGCCATTAAGGCAAAGGACGCTGCGATCCACGTCTGATCCCCCGAGATACTCCTGTATCACGACCAAGCCGCTCGCACTTTCCCACGTGTCATCGAGGTCCTTCACATCACCAGCTCTGGCGACCCACGTAATGCCCGTTCCGCCACATCCATGACGTGGTTTGATCAGAACAGGTTCCAAACGGTCGAATGCATTCAGGCTTTTGGACCCTTCAAACAGCACCGTGCGAGGGGAAGGCAATCCGCAACGGATGAGGTGTTGATGTAAAAGCCATTTGTCCTCTGCAATGGCTAGGGCCTCGGGGGCCGGCAAGCAAGGGACTTTCACGAGCGACTTCAACCGATTACGGGTGGCAATAACCAAGGCTACTCCGGTTGAACCGACGGGAAGAAGGACGTCCGCTGGATTTTGTGAAAGTTGGTGGATCAGGAATTCCTCTGCGTCGACATGCGCTGGACGCATAACCACTCGGTCGATGAAGCGGGAATATCGGCATACAGAAGCGCCGTCGCTCTGGATTAAGGTGATATGACAGCCGCCTGGACCGCGTTTCAAGCATTGCACCACGCCCAGAGCGAGCGAGTCGTCGCCGTCGGGTATCATGACCCTGACCGACAGGGCGTTCCTGCGTGTCATCATTCCGCGCGCGCCTCCAAAAAATTGCTCTCGTCCGGGTTGCAAATGAACGTTAGATTTCTACTAGTCCTCGTCATTGTCTGTGTCGTTCTCGGACACTCGTGATTTCCTCATACGCCAACATTGTGGCGGAAGCACCGGGAATGGAATCGCTGTACATTGAAAAGGCAATTATTGGACATCCTTTCCAAGGCGACAACTAAAGCGACGAGAGCGAACCGCGTTGCTTTGGGCACAGCAGCGTTGTTTGTGGGAAAACAGTGCTGAAAAAAGCAGAACAGCGGTAGTGCCGGCACAGCAACGTATATATCCGGAAAGTTGTTCTTCTGTCGCATTAGTTGTCTTGCTGATCCCTTAATTGTCCATCAGTCCAAAAAACAGCGCTGTTGACGACGCAGCTACGAAGCAAAGGCAAAAACAAGCCAACTCCCAGAGGAACAGTCTAGTTCTTCGGACTGCAGCCGGGAAATTCCGATGGCTGCCTCTCAAACGGAAAAACAAAACTATTTATGAATAGAGAAGTAATCGGGGCAAAAAACAGTGGTGAATTTCAGCGAGTTTTCTTTCTGAGAAAAAACTAAGAAGATATCCGAACAGACAGACAACGGAGAGAAAAAGAGCGTTGTTGTTTAGGGAGTTGAAAAGCAATCCCCCGACTGGAAGTTCCCGGAACAGGTTAGTGCACTCCTCTCGGTTCAACGATGGCTGACCGGAAATCATGTTGAAAATGAGTCACCCCAGGAATAAGGAGGAACTTTACATCTCCGAGGCGCCTTATTACACCCTATCGGCTGGATTTCTTCACATCTGGCTAAATGCTGTAATCGGGGCGAATGGATTCGAACCATCGACCTCCTGCTCCCAAGGCAGGCGCGCTAACCAGACTGCGCTACGCCCCGTCATCGTCTGAGTACAACCCATCAAAGGTATCGAAACTGTTCGTTTGTTGCAACGCTGGTGACGAAGGGGCGGTAAAATCGCGGCTCGCCGCAGCCCCAATGGGCGGCGGGAGGAGGACGATTGGCCAAAGTAATTCTTGCCGTTCTGCTGATGACAGTCGTCGCGAGTGCGCAGGAGGCGCCTGGACGCACAGAACTGCTTGCGACCGGAGGCATAACGGGATTCCTCGATGAGGATGCAGACATCAGCGCGACATTCGGGGGCGCCGTGAGGCGCTATCTGACGCGGAGGATAAGCCTGGCGCCCGAGTTTCTTTACCTGGTCGGACAGGACTCCATCCGAGATCTGACGCTCATCCCGAACGTCGCCTACGATTTCAACGATAGCCGCCTGGTGCGTCCATATCTGATCGGCGGCCTCGGGTGGTATCAGCATCGGCAGCCGTTTGGCGGGACGATGTTCGTTCACAATGAATGGACGGTGAGCGGCGGGGCGGGAGTGAAACTCTTCCTCACTCCCAGAGTCTTTGTAGCTCCGGAATTTCGAATCGGTTTCGAACCCATATTTCGAATCGCCGGAAGCGTTGGCTGGTCGTTCTGAATTAAGGTTCGAGAGGGCGATCGAGAACAATCTCCAGAGTTGTCCCAGGCTCCAACACCAGATCCTGACCGCGAGACAACAGGACGCCTATAGCTCCAGTCGCTGCGCCTCCGGCGGCTCCAATGGCTCCACCTCTTCGCCCGCCCGCGATGACGCCGATCAAACCACCCGTTCCTGCTGAAGTGGCCACGCTGCCAGCGTCTTTGCCCTTGGTCGATTCTCCCTCAATCGTCGCCTCACCTTTCCGGTCGCCTGTGCCGCCAACGCCTCCAAGAGAACTGTACAAAGGAAGTGTCGTGCCGCTCGGCAGGATTATGGTTTGAAAGCTGAGAGTGAGCTCGGCCTTTCCTTTCACACGGCCGGGTTGATGGACTTCAACCACCTTGCCCCGAACACTAGATCCTTCCGGAATGACGATCTGGTTGTTTACGGTGATTGGGAAGATCGTCTTTCCATATATGCCGTCTCCGTCCTTCGCGTTCTTAGTCGAGACGCGGTTCGACAAACTAATTGGAATCGTGGTCCCGGCCGGCACGACCAACGGCGGATCGATCTTCGCGTCTTCAGCAATACTCAGGTTCTTCGGTCCTTGAAGGAGCAATAAGAAAAGCAGTCCAACCATGTCATCACCTCGCCAAGCTACAGACGCAATCAATCGTAAAAAGGCTTAAGCGGACAACAAAAATCTTCGGAGTTCAGCCAAAGCCTTGCCACGGGCGCTCAAACGATTCTTTTCCTCGGTGGTGAGCTGGGCCATGGTTTGATTAAGCTCCGGAAGCACGAAAACCGGATCGTAGCCGAATCCCTCAACACCGGATGGGGCTCGAGCTATTCTGCCGCTGACATTACCCTCGACAGTCCAAATGACTTTCCCGCGCCGGGCCACAGCAAGTGCACAATAGAAGGTTGCGCCGCGCCGGTCATCGGGAACGCTTTCCATTTCTCCCAGGAGGCGTTCGAGCCTGGCCTTTACACTTGACGCGTAACGGGCGGAATGCACGCCCGGCCTTCCATTCAACGCCTCGACGCACAACCCGGAGTCGTCTGCGAGCGTAAGCATGTCGGTTCCGTCGCTGTAATGTTCGGCCTTCAAGGCCGCATTCTCCATGAAAGTGGAACCGCTTTCCTCAACGTCGGGCGTGTTGGGTGGAAGGGTTTCAAATCGCCAGCCTGGAACCACACCCAAAGCAGACTCAATTTCCAGCACCTTCCCCTCATTGCTGGTTGCGATAAGTAGAGATTTCACTGCTTCAGGATTTTGCGCTGGATATCCACGAGTTCACGAATACCGTGCTGGCCCAATTCGAGAAGTCCGTTGAGAACCGAGGGCCCGAAAGGAAACTTTTCGGCGGTTCCTTGCAGCTCAACGAATTCTTCGCGATCCGTCATGACGACATTGAAGTCGACATCCGCGTTGGAATCCTCAACGTAGTTCAGATCCAGCATGGGGACGCCGCGCACGACGCCGACACTGACCGCAGCAACGTGCGACCGGATCGGACTATTCGTCAGTTTCTTTTGTTGAATCAGTCTATCAATGGCCTGACTCATCGCGATGAAAGCACCGGTGATGGAAGCGGTGCGCGTACCACCGTCCGCCTCGATAACATCGCAGTCGATCCAGATCTGCCGTTCGCCGAGTTTCTCCAACTCGATGGAGGCACGCAAAGCGCGGCCAATCAATCTTTGAATTTCCTGAGTACGGCCTGATTTCTTCCCGATGGATGACTCGCGGGGTGTGCGCGTGTTCGTAGCACGGGGGATCATCGAATATTCGGATGTGATCCAGCCTTTATTCGCGCCTTTCAGAAATATTGGTACGGTTTCTTCAACCGTCGCCGTGCAGATCACTCGAGTCTTCCCGACCTCGATGAGAACCGAGCCCTCAGCCTGGGAGATGAATCCTGACGTGATTTTTATAGGGCGCATTTGATCCGGTGCGCGGCCGTCTACTCTCATGGCTGTCCCGCAGTCCCGCCGCCGAGCGCCAATGTTTCGTGCTCGGCAGCCGGAATATTCGTGATGGAAAGATCCATTTCAAAAGGCAACAAAAGCAGGCAGTGTCCCGCCAGCGTCTCCTTTTCAACACCGCCGATGAGGATTTTCACCTGCTTGATTTCTGAAAGGTTGTAAGTCAGAGAATTGACGATGGAGTAAATGGTCGCCTGCTCGTTGAGAATCCCTCCAGGGTGATTCGTGGCCAGGGTGTTTGTGAAATCAACAAAAACGACGCCTTCATCGGATACAAAAAGTTCCTGCAGTTTCGTATCTGGAGGAATGGAAGCTTGAAGGTCCTGGCTCTGGGGGCCGTCGAAGACCTTTTGAAGAATCTGTCTTGCACGGTTCGCCATTCCAGCTGATTTGAAAACGACCGAATCCTCAGCCTTGAGCAGCACATCGTCGGCAGAGGATGGAAAAAACAATTTCACGCTCATTGGCGGATCGCTCGGTTCGTAGAGCGGCGCCGCGGGCCGGACGAACGGATTTTCCTCTGTTTCACGATCATTGACCATCGACTGAATCCGTCCGATCACATCGATAAAGAAGCCAAACGTGACAGCGAAGCCGACTCCGAGAATGATGAGACCGATTTTGATATGCCTTGGCATGTCAGTTCGCAGCTTCGCGAGCAGCGGAATAGCGTTGGATCGCATCCGCGATCGTCGTCATCAGGCGATTTTGAAACGACGGATCCGCGAGTGTTTGTGAGTTAACAGTGTTATTTAAGTTTCCGATCTCGAGCGCAATTGCAGGCATGATTACGCTGCCCAGCACCGCGAGAGGCGCAGATCGCACCGGGAACTTCCATCCCGGGATTGTCTTTCCCAGTTCCTGCTGCAGAACCCGAGCGAATTCGCCGCTCGCCCGACGGTTCGTGCGGTACGCAAGATACCAGGGCAGGAACAGACGGTCGCGCGAAGCAGTCGGCTCAAGTCCGCCTCCGAAATCCTGTTTCATCACGAATATGGATGACCCTGAACTGACGGGATTAGTGGATTGTCCAACGTGCAGGGTGATGAAGAGGTCTGCTTGATTATTGTTGGCTACCGCCGAACGCGCTTCACTGTCCATGCTCACGTCGGAGTCACGCGTCAGAATGACAATGGCGCCCAGGCGAGCCTGCAGCGTCGTTCGAAGTTTTCGGGCCAGGGCGAGCGACAGATCCTTTTCCGCAACCGGTCCGTTCGTGGCGCCGCTTTCTATTCCGCCATGTCCCGGGTCAATGACGACGACCTTCATCTTCTTTTGGGCCGGAACAACATCCGCTTTGGGCGCTGCAGCATCAACTGTCGCGGGAGGGCGTACGGAAGTTGTTTCAGTCGCGCGTGCAAGATCCACGAAGATGATGCGATTCTCGTCCGCTGGCGTCACCTTGATATCGATGGAATCACCAGCCAGATCCAACACCATCTTGGGTCTGCCGTCCGAATCGTCAAACGTGATTGACCGCACAAGCCTGTCGGAATGATCAAGCCGTTCACGCAGCGGATCCAAAGGCGTTGCACCTAGCTCCAAAACCGCCCGGCGGTTTTGATCGTCGCGCTGAAGTTCAGTATTCAAAGGACTCGAACTGCGAAGAGTCAGCCGTGTTATCGGTCCGAGGGCTTGGGCGTTCATGACCAACTCGGGCGCCGCTACATCATTGGCGAACATTCTGAACGTACCCGCCCGATGCTTAAAATCCGTAGACGTGGCACGAGAGAGCCCTTGCGTCAGGAAATCCACCGGCGCAAGCCATCGTCCCTCTTCACGAAGAATGGGATTCCGCAACAGCACGATCTGATCGTTTATTGAAATGAGACCGCTGTTTCTTGTAACAACTAAACGGGCGCCCGAAGCGCGAATCGTGAGTGTCTCAAGCGCGATAGCATCAGTAAATGGGAGATTCATGAATTGAAGAATGTCGATGAGGGGCAGATACGTCACGCGGTTGACGGTCTCCGCCTTCAACATCAACTTCGCATCGGGGAAGTAAATCGTGAAGCCCACTTCCGCCGCCCGACTGAGCCGGGCAGAAATGAAAATGCCGGCGCCGATTGCCGCCAGCAAAAACGCGATGCGCTTGAATCTCATATAGAACTCTCTGAAGTGTAGCAGATCGATCCGCGTAGGCAGAACCGCGCCCTTCTTTCAAGCAAACCGGGCGCCAAAAATATCAACGAGACCGCCTCCTCGCCACCCTAAGTCCGGACGGGGGCGACGCCCGCAGGCAAATGCTTCGATAGGAATTGCGCGAGTTCATGGATATCCGCGACACGACCAAAGCGGCTGCGATACCCAAGAACAATCCTCCTTCCAACAGCTTTCTGCTGGAATGGACGATAGCGAATCAGAGTCTTCAGCCGTTTGTCATCCGCGACAGCAAGCTGAGGGATGAGCGTATAACCGAACCCCGTTGCGACGAGATGTCGAAGCGTCTCCAGACTTGTCGCGTGCAACTGCCGGATCTGGCCTCTGCGATTTGACGGACAAATGTCCACGCTCTGATCTCTCAAGCAGTGGCCATCTTCGAGAAGCACCATTTCACTCGCACGCAAGTCTTTGGAGCTGAGATTGTCTTTCCTGGACAGGGGATGGCCCGGTGGAGCGGCCAAAAGAAACGGTTCGAAAAACAAGGGAATCACACTGATTGCCGGGTCATTGAACGTATCCGAAGCGATAATGGCGTCCAACAGGCCGGCCTTCAGATCCCTGAGCAATTCCTCGGTCAGCCCTTCCCGGAGGAAAAGGCCGAGATTCGGATATGCCTTTCGCAGCGGCGCCAGAATGTGCGGCATCAGATACGGCCCGACTGTGGCGATCGCCGCCAAGCGCAATTCTCCCGTCAGAGGCTTTCGAATGTTATGCGTCAGGTCGGCAATTTTCTCAGCCTCTTCTAGAACAATCCGCGCCTGGCTGATGACAGCCTCCCCCGCAGGAGTCGCCTCGACCCTCCGGCTTGACCGTTCGAACACCTGGATCCCGAGAAAATCCTCGATCTTTCGAATCTGGGCGCTCAACGCCGGCTGGCTCACATTCGACGCGGCAGCCGCTTTTCCGAAATGCACGTGGTCGGCGACTGCAACGAGATACTGAAGGTCCCGCAACGTAAGGGCGGAAATGTTCATAGGAATATCTTATCAAGACGATAAGAACAATCGCTTGGATCTATTCAACCGACTGTCGGCATACTTTTCGTGCAACCAAGTTCATTAAGGAGGACCAATGAGTCGAGTATTAGGTATTGGAGAGAAGTTCCCGGCTTTCTCAACTCCCGCAGTCGTATCAATCGAGAAAGGGAAGGAGTTCGCAACCATCGACAATCGCAAGTTCGAGGGTAAATGGTCGGTTATTTTCTTCTGGCCAATGGATTTTACATTTGTGTGTCCGACTGAGATCGCCGAATTCAACAAGGAGATCCGCGCGTTCCATGATCGCGATGCGGAAGTTTTTGGTGCGAGTACAGACAGTCCGTTCGTGCATCTGGCATGGCGCCAGAATCATCCGGACCTGAAGGATCTTGCGTTTCCGATGTTGGCGGACAACAAGAAAGATCTCAGTGAAGCTCTTGGCATTCTGCATCCGACAGAGAAGGTTCCTTTGAGGGCGACTTACATTGTGGATCCTGAAGGTGTAATTCGCTGGGTCAGCGTGAACGACTTGAAAGTCGGACGAAACGTAAAGGAAGTGATCCGGACCCTGGATGCACTGCAAACCGATGAACTCTGTCCGTGCAACTGGGAGCGCGGCCAGGATACGCTGGTTGTCTAAGGAGGCTAAATGAGCGCCGTCAGCTATTCAATGATCGATTCGTTGTTCGAGGGAAGCAGCAGTGCGATCGCCAAAGACTTGAAGCTGAATCTCAAGCGAGTGATCGAGGAGAGTTCGCTTTCTCCTGAGGAGGCGATGGCGGCGTTGCTGGCTGTGTCCACCAGTCTGGAGTATTCCGAACTGGCCTCTTATGCGGAGGAGCAGCTCAGAGCGCTCGGCCTGCCGTCTGATCAAATCAAGGAAGCGGCGGAGAGCGCCGCGATCGTCGGCATGCTGAACGTTTATTATCGATTTCGCCATATGGTCGGCGGCGGAGATGAATACCGCATTGCCGCCCTCCGGATGACCAGCCTGGCGAAGCCGGTGCTCGGTAAGGAACGATTTGAAATGTTGTCATTTGCCGTTTCAGTCATCAATGGTTGCGAGTCCTGCATCAAGGCTCACGAGAAAGTTTTACGGGAAGCTTCGGTTCCCACAGACAAGATTCACGATCTGGCGCGGCTCGCCGCAGTTGTGAAGGCGGTCAAGACGCTTCGGCAGTCTTGATCGCCGAGCCGAGTCAAGGTTCGGGCGTTTCATGAAGCGCGAGATTGTAGGATCCGGGTTGGATTGAACAAGCGCAACGTCCCACCTCGCTGCTTAGTGCTGCTTAGTGCTTGCCGGCTGGATTTGAGCAAAGTACACTCTGTCTTCCAAACTGTCCACGTCTGGTTCATCTCGGATCGCTCCCCCAAAATTCTTTCCGAATCCAGGCCGTAAACGAGATTAGGTGAAAGCTAGTTTATTAATCCTGATTACCTTGCTTGTGATTCCGGTTGCGGCGTCCGCTCACACTGAGATCTTCTTTCCGAAGCTGTTTTCCCCTGTGGAGCTTCAGACGACGGGATTCGTCTTCGTCAATCCAGATCCAGTAATCGCCACCGTCAACTTCTATCTGCTGAGTGCGGATGGTGCGACGTTATCGTCGACTTCCTTGACGATTCCTGCTGGAGGGCAATTGTCCAGGCTAGGAAATGAGTTGTTTCCAAATTCTGCGAGCAGCGGCTGGGTATACGTGATCAACGACACGGAAGGCATGCAGGCGTTTTGGTTGAACTACAACGGCGCCATCACCGCCATGGACGGTTCGTCTGCTGCGGGCTACGACACAATCGGAACGGATCAGATAATCCCGCTCGTTGCCGGTCAAACGGAGTTGAACGTTGTCAATCCCAACTTCTTGACTGTTCCTGTGACGATTCGATTGTTCGGCGCCAACGGCCAATTGGGACGCACCGAGACAAGGATGCTGCCCATCGCGGGCGCGTTCCAGGCTCAGGTTGCCGTCTTGTTTCCTGATGTGAGTCTGCCGGAGTCGCGTTACGTTCGGATCGGCAGCGCGACCGCAATCGCGTCCTCCGCAGTGATCAAAGGATATCTGGTTCCTCAAGAGTCCGCTGTCGTCAATGGCGTCAATGTGACATCCGCGCGCGAAATCACCTTTCCTCATGTTGTTCACGGGGCGATCCATTCTGCAAATTACACAACCATCATTGGCGTCACAAACGTGTCCAGCTCGACGCAGACGGTCACGGTCCTATTCAACACCGACTCCGGTGGCGCCTTGACAGCGGCCCGAACTTTGCCGCCGGGAGGTTCGTTTCGAGAAACCGCCGAGTCGCTCTTTAACCTTCCTTCAGCTTTTCAAGCAGGGTGGGTGAGGGTGAGCGGAACAGCGGCAATCGTTGGTGTTTTGGCGTATTCAGAAGCGTCCGCAGGCGGGCTCGCCGTAGTCCCCGCCGACGCAGCCCAGTCCAAGCTCTTCTTTTCGCACATCGCGAATGGTCCGCCGCAATGGCAAACCGGCTTCGCACTTCTGAATTCGACGACCACTCCAACGGGGGTGGACGTCTATGCCTTGAATTCGTCTGGATCGGTGATCTCAAGGTCCCGTGTCACTTTGAATCCCGGCCAGAGGATGGCGAACGTTATTGATGAACTCTTGCCTGAAACGCGCGGAATCAACGGAGGATTCGTATACGTCAAGTCCGTTGATGCCGCACCATTGTTTGGCGTCGAACTCTTCTACACGAAGGATCTAAAGGTGCTGTCGAACGTTTCGGTCGGCAAACTTGCACCGGGAGTCGCGTATGCGCCTGCGCCGTAGCGTCTCCGGCTGGATCATATTCCTGCTTGTAGCGGGCGTAGGAGAGGTGCGAGCGCAGCAGAGCGCGAGCATGCCCGGCGTCGAAAACAGTGTCGGATACCTGGCATCAGGAACGAGCATTCAGCCAATGACAACTTCCGAGTCGACTGCAATGGTGCACAGATTTTTCGGAAACTGGACGGCGATGCTGCATGCCAACGCGTTCGTGCTGGATATCCAACAAAGTGGACCCAGAGGCCGCGACAAATTTCTTTCGACTAATTGGTTTATGCCGATGATGCATCGCCAGGCCGGTCGCCACGGCGTATTGTTTCGCGCGATGCTGAGTATGGAGCCTGCGACCATTAGCAGGCGTGAATACCCCCTGTTGTTCCAAACGGGAGAAACGGCTAACGGCTTTTCGATCGTCGATGGCCAGCATCCACATGATTTCTTGATGGAGGCCGCTGCAAGATATGACATCGCTCTTGGCGAGCGGTCACAGATCTTCGTGTACGGTGGACCTGTCGCGGAAGCAGCGCTCGGCCCTACGCCGTTTCCACACCGGCTTTCAGCTTCGGAGAATCCGCTAGCCGTGCTGGGACACCATCAGCAGGATTCCACGCACATCTCGACAAACGTCATCAGTGTGGGATTCGCGAAAGGCCCAGCGCAGCTGGAAGCATCGGCGTTTCACGGCCGGGAACCGGACGAGAATCGGTGGAGCCTCGGCACAGGAAAACCCGATTCCTTTGCATCGCGGTTGACGATTTCACCACACAAGACAGTCGTTTCCCAGTTTTCGATCGGACGCATCAATGAGCCCGAACCATCGGACGCAGGCGTGGACGTCGTGCGAACCACCGCGTCGATTCATCACAACCGGCCGATTCATGCCGGTCATATCTCCTCTAGCCTCATCTGGGGGAGAAATAAGAACATCAGCGGCGACGCAAGAAGGATCTTCAATTCCTACAATCTGGAAGTCACGGGAAAGTTCCAGCGCAATTGGGTTTGGACGAGATTCGAAAATGTCGACCGTGATCGATCATTGCTCCCTGTAACTGCCGAGCCGCCGGAACCGGCCTGCCGTTTGTGCGGAATCGTTGGCCGAGGCATCGAGATCGATGACGACCGTTTCAAACCTGTTCCTTTTAGCCATGTGGCGCAGGGTCCGGATGGAAATCCAATCCTTATAGAAGAGACGCCGATCGGCCGCGTTCAGGCTTATACCCTTGGATACGAAAGAGAATTGCCAAGTCCCGCAGGCTGGATGAACATCGGTTTAGGCATGCAGGTTACGGTATATGGGTTCCCTTCTCAACTGCGCGCCGTCTATGGAGATCGTCCGTCTACGCTCGTTGCCTTTCTTCGGATCCGGCCCTCCGGCAACATGCAAGAGCATATGAGGCGGATGCATCAATGACTCGAATTCTTGACAGGATGCCGTAGACTCAAAATGATGCTTTTCCGTGCCACAGCCTCAGTCCTCATGCTGACCATGGCATTCAGCGGGATCTGGATCAGCCAGCCACCCGTTGCTGAAGACTCTCAGGAAGTTCCTGACTGCTGCTCTGACGGTATGTGTCCCGCGCATAAAGCTCTTGCCCAGAACGAGGATTGCATCTGCAGTATGTCCAGCGCTCCCGCTCCTGTGGCGCTGACCAATATGGGAATCCCTCCAGCCATCGCGCCGGTCGTCATGACGGTTCCCATGTCTTTGATAGAGGAAGCTGGCGCTTTTGCGGCGATTGCGATTCCGTACGACGCACTTCGAGACCTTTCAACTCCTCCCCCTAAAGCCTGACAACAAGACTTTATTTCGCGTCTGCAGCAGTGCTGGCGCTGCTTCTGTTTTGTCAAAGGAGGAGTGTTGTGCGTTCATTCTGGTTCTTCTTAGTTGCTTGTTTCGCCTTTTGTCCGGCTGGTTCGGCTCAGCAATCCATTAACTTCGCCACTCTGACGGGACATGTCGAGGATGCCAGCGGTGCGGCCGTAGCAGGCGCCTCTGTCCGCCTGCTTCACATGGATCGTAATCAATCGATGTTCGCCCGGACCGACGTCCAAGGACGTTTTCTGTTCTCATACCTTTCGCTGGGTGGGTACGAGATCCGCATCGAGCAACCCGGCTTTGAACCAATGGTCCGTAAAGTCGCCCTTTCCGTCGGACAAACGATCGAGGTCGGCTTTTCTCTAAAGGTCGCCGGTATTGCGGAGTCTGTCGATGTGAACATCACCGATCTTCCCTTAATTGAAGTTGCAAGGACTCAGGTGGCGGACACGATACTGCCGAGGGAGATCGATGCCCTTCCGCTGAATGGCCGCAACTATCTTGATCTGGCGCTGCTTGTCCCTGGAGTCTCCAAGACGAACACCGGCAACAACGAACGCTTTGCGGAAACGTCGGCTGTTCCCGGAACCGGCCTATCTGTAGCCGGACAACGAAACCTGGGGAACAGCTTCGTAGTCGATGGACTCTCGGCAAATGATGACGCCGCGGATCTCGCCGGCACGTTCTTTAGCCAGGAAGTCATTCGGGAATTTCAGGTGATCACTTCCGGCGGCATCGCCGAATTCGGCAGGGCATCGAGTGGTGTGGTCAATGTCGTGACGCAATCCGGCAGCAATAGCTGGCGTGGAAAACTCTATGGATTTTTGCGCAATCACCGGTTCGACGCGACGAATCCTTTTGCTCCCATGGGTGCGGCCGGCGGCAGAATCAAGAGCCCGTTGACGCAGGCGCAGTATGGGGCGACCTTGGGCGGGCCGCTCCGGCGTGACCGCACATTTTTGTTCACAAACTTTGAGCGCGAGGATTTGAACCGTTCCGGGTTCATCACGATAGCGCCAGCCAATGTAGCTGCGGTGAACGCGGTTCTCGAAAGGGTGAGCTATGGTCCGGCTCGCCTGGCGACCGGCGCCTATCCGACTGGCAACGATCGAACCAGCTTCTTTACACGAACCGATTACGACATCAGCGACAGCAACCGCGTGGCGTTGCGCTACAACATGTACGATATTTCAAGTCCCAATGCCAGAGGAGTGGGCGGTCTGAACGCCGTCAGCCGAGGAACCATTGTCGCGGATACGGACCATGCGCTTGCTGTGACGCACGTCCTCGCATTTTCAGGGAACACAGTCAACGAAATGAGGTTTCAGATAACGGCTAGCAGGTTCAAAGCACCCGGAAACGACGTCATCGGCCCCGCCGTCAGTATTTCCGGCGTGGCCAATCTCGGAGCATCCACTTCGTCGCCGACCGAGCGAGATCTCACAATGTTCCAGGTTGCCGACAACTACTCGAAGCAGATAGGTCGTCACTTTTTCAAGGCCGGGATGGATCATATTTACAACCGCGTAAATATTGTTTTTCCGGCGACTCTTTACGGCTCCTACACCTTCAGTTCACTTCCCAATCTTCTCGCTGGAAACTACACGACATTTGCGCAGGCATTCGGCAAGATCGATTGGTTCCAGACAAATCCCAACATCGGGTGGTTCATTCAGGATGAATGGAGACCCGCAAGAGCCCTTACGATAAATGCAGGATTGCGGCACGATGTGAGTTGGCTTGCGGGCGGAGTTCGCACGGCCCGCAGGAATTTAAGTCCGCGTCTCGGCATAGCGTATGCGCTTAGGGATCGCAAGACCGTTATCCGGGCGGGCTTCGGCCAATACTATGATCGCGTGCCTTTGCGAACTGTGGCCAATGCTCTCCGTGGGTCCGGAGTGGAATACAAGGCCGTCAGCTTGCAACGCTCCCAGGTTGGCGCTCCGAATTTCCCGGACAAGCTTGCCGCCTTTCCAGCGGGTGCGCTTTACAACCTTACGACCATTGATCCTCACATTAAAAACGCATACGCGTTGCAGGGGAGTCTGCAGATCGATCGGCAGATCGCACGGTCGCTGTCATTGTCTATGGGCTATCTTCGCGTTCGAGGTGTTCACATCATCATGCAGCGGAATCTGAACACGCCAACCTTGACTGCGGTGCAGGATCCTGTGAACCTCGGGCGTCCCAACTCGTCTCTTGGAAATATTTCCCAGTACAGCGGCCAAGGTGATTCCCATTACAACGGAATGACTTTGTCGTTGGAACATCGTGGACTGCGATGGATCAGTTCACGGGTTTCCTACACGTTGTCTAAGGCCATTGACAACACTGGAAACGCGTTCTTTAGCTCGGCTCAAAACAACT
>CAZIPZ010000044.1:0-5694 GCA_964541075.1 uncultured Solibacteraceae bacterium
CGCCCGATTCACGCGTCCGTAAAAACTCTTCTCAAGAGGGATGCCAAGGATCTAGGCGCGTTTGACTTTATTTATTCCGCGGGTCTCTATGACTACCTGTCTGACGCCTTGGCGTCACGACTCACTGAAGCGCTTACGCGATTGCTTCGGCCGGGCGGCCAATTGTGGATTTCAAACTTTGCCCCGAGCACCCGCGACAGCGGTTACATGGAAGCCGTTATGGACTGGTGGCTCGTCTACCGTGACGAATTTCAGATGCAATCCCTTCTACCCAGAATGGTTGAAACGCTTCGATTCTCGCATCGCACCTTCCGCGAGCCGGACCAGAACGTCATATTCCTTGAACTTCTTCGCTCCTAGGAGAGTCGTCACATGGATGCTTCTTTGCAAGCAAGCGTCGCAACCATTACGCGGCAATTCTCACGGAGGTTCTTGAGGACGGAATTGACTGTCGCACGCTTGCTCGTTGACGCTGCAATATACGTTTTCAGCTTCGCTTTCGCGGTCGCTTGTTCATCAGTTGTTCTGAGAATCGCATGTGGCGTTCTATGCGGCTTCGCCATCGCCCGTCTTTTCCTTATCGGCCATGACGCTTGTCACGGCTCTTATTTCAGATCAAAGCGTTGGAATCGCGTTGCCGGCGCATTGACGTTCCTGCCTTCATACACACCATTTCAAGCGTGGGAATACGCACACAATTTCGTCCATCATGGATTCACAAACCTCAAGGGGAAAGACTATGTTTGGGCGCCTCTGAGCAGGATTGAATACCATTCCCTGCCAAGATGGAGACAGTGTCTGGAGCGCCTGTACCGCCATCCCCTTGGCTATGGACCGTACTATTTTTTTGAAATCTGGATGAAGAAGCTGCTGATCGACGGATACAGAAGAGCAAGAGGTCGTCGCGGAAGGCTCGATTTTGCATTACTGGGCGCGTTCTTGATTTTGCAAATCCTCCTCATCGGAGCGGCACAAACACACGACAAGTCCATATCCGCCGGGCTTCTATTTGGTCTCATCGTTCCCGCAATTGTGTGGAACGCACTCATGGGCATTGTGACGCACTTACATCACACGCACCCACGAATCCGGTGGTTCAACACAACTGAGGGGCGGCGGGGCGTTTGGACGCAGCTTTACAGCGCCTCTCACGTGACGCTTCCTTGGCCCATGCGTTTGTGGGTTGGAAGCATCATGGATCACACGGCGCACCATATTCACGCGACGCTTCCGTCGTGCGGTCTCCCTGAAGTTCAGCAAACCTTGGAAACACGGCTGAAAAGCCACATCGTGACGGAACGCTGGAGTTGGAGAGTCTTCCTGGAGAATTCTAGGATCTGTAAATTGTATGACTTTGAACGTCATTGCTGGCTGGATTTTGAAGGGGTCGTGACCGCACAAATCTCCGATCAGAACCTCAGAAGACAGACGGAATCCTGACGTAAGTTCCGGAGCTGCGCCCGCCCCATCCCTGAATCCTTCCACCCGCAAGCTGTGTAAATCCTATTGAAAAGAAGCTCCTGAAGCGTGCCGATCCTGTGACCACTGTGCTCTAATAGCCATACTGGGAGGTCGTTTGTCCAAAAACGGTCCATACAGTAGGAGCGCACTCGAATGAAGCTTCAGTTTCACGGCCGGATGGATGGCTACACGGCCGATCGTTTTCGCAAGGATGCGATCGCCGGTGTGATCGTGGGCATTGTCGCACTGCCGCTGGCGATGGCATTCGCCATCGCCAGCGGCGTGTCGCCCGATCGCGGACTCTACACGGCGGTAGTTGCAGGCGCCGCAATTTCAATCTTTGGCGGCTCTCGCGTGCAGATTGGCGGCCCAACGGGCGCAATGGTCGCCGTACTTTCAGTCATTGTTCTGCAATACGGAGTGAACAATCTTCTACTTGCAGGCTTTGTTGCGGGCGTGATGCTTGTCATTATGGGATGTTTGCGGGCGGGCGCCCTGATCCGCTTCATTCCATTTCCAGTAACGACAGGATTTACCTCCGGGATCGCGGTGATTATCTTCGCCGGTCAGATCAACAATTTCTTCGGCCTCAGCGGCCTCCCGGCTCACGAACAGTTCCACCTGAATCTCGTCGAATCGATTCGTCATCTCAATGATTTGAATGTATACGCCGTTGCGACCGCAATGATTTCGCTTGCGGCCATTTTGGTCACTCCTTACGTAACGCGCCTCATACCCGGCTCTCTGGTTGGAATGTTAGGGGCCGCCGCCATCTCTTCAGCTGCGGGTTGGCCCGTGGAGACGATAGGAAGTAAGTTTGGAGGGATACCTAGGACACTCCCATTTCCAACGTTCCCTCAAATTACCTTTTCATCCCTGATGTATGTCATTCAACCCGCATTCACTATTGCGGTGCTCGGAGCCATTGAAAGTTTGCTGTCGTGCGTCGTTGCCGATGCTCAGACTGGGGACCGGCACGATTCGAACCGAGAGCTCATAGGCCAGGGCATCGCCAACTGTCTTGCCTCGCTGTTTGGCGGCATTCCCGCTACGGGCGCTATCGCCCGTACGGCCACTAATATTCGAAGTGGAGCATCGAGCCCGGTAGCCGGTGTGATCCACGCGATTACCGTTCTCGCCACCCTCATCCTGCTTGCTCCGTTCGCCAGCCGCGTGCCGCTGGCCTGTCTGGCTCCTGTCCTTATGGTCGTTGCGTACAACATGTCGGAGCTACATCAAGTTCGCCACATCATTAAAGGAACACGAAGCGACATCGTTGTATTGGGCATTACATTCTTCCTTACGGTTTTCGCAGATCTGACGGTTGCCGTCGAGTTCGGCCTGCTAATGGCGGCAATCCTTTTCGTTAAGCGAATGAGCGATATTCATCGGATTGAAAAAGTCCTGCCAGACGCATCGGATCCGAAAAAAAAGGTGCGCGCTATTCACGAGTCGCACAATGATTGCCCTCAAATGACGATTCTGAACGTGGAAGGTGCATTGTTCTTCGGCGCTGCAACCAAGTTTGAAGAAGAGGTTCTCGAACACATTCCGTTGATCCGGCAACTCATCATTCGTATGGGCCGTGTACCGATGATGGATGCGACTGGAGAACGTGCGCTGCTGACGATCGCCAAGAGCTGTCAACGTCACAGGGTTCGTCTCATGATCAGCGGCCTGCAGCCGCAACCCGCTGAAATGCTCGAGTCCACGGGACTGCTGAAGATGATCGGCAAGGAAAACATATTTCAGCGCACAGGCCTCAGCATCGATTCGGCCCTCGCTAAAATGGAATTAGGTATTTGTGCGACCTGCCCATTCGCTGCATTTCAGGAATGTTCCAGCCTCAAGGCAAAAGGCATCAAAGAGACGCTCGAAGCACGCAAGGAATCGATGCTCTGATCGTTGCATGATGCACAGGTCAACCATGAATCACGGAAATGAGTCTTTCACCGCAACTATCGAAAGATAGTGTTGACGGAAGGGCATCTAAATTCTTTAATTGCGGTCGCTTGTTACCACTCGTAGGATGCGAGTCCCTCCCTAATGGGACGAAAACTCCGTCCTTCGATTTCGTTATTTCCTTTTGGTTTAAGTTTGCGCTCCAGGGCGCGCTCGTGTTGAAAGTGAGGCATCCAAGTGTTCTTGAACACACTTCGTTCCCGGCTTTCGGTGGTTTCAACATTCGTTCTTGTATTCGTTCTTCTGGTTAGCGCACAAAGCGCTAACGCCGCCTTCCAGCTACGGCTGGAACAGAGCGGATTTGCCCCCGTAACAATTACTGATAACGGCCCTGGCGATTCAAATCCGGAGCTTGGAACGATCAACTTCAGTGGACCGGTGGGCACCTTCGACCTCAACGTGACTTCGGGTTTTTCCAAGCCCAGATTTGGGAATGGAATGACAAAAGCCGATTTCTATCTGAGTACTGCCGACGTCAGCACAACGACGGGTGGACAGTTGAAGGTGACCTTGGCGGACACGGATTTCATCTTTCCGTTTAATCCGCTGACGATGACGAGTACGGTGAGCGGCAGATTGATCAGTTCTCCTGCCGGCAGCAGCGTAACGCACCAGGCGTGGGCCAATCCATCGAACCTGTCATCGCTGCCTGGAATTCCCACGGTCATTCCTGCAGGAAGCGTATCGCCTGGATTGCAGGGCCCCTATTCCAGTCCGACGAACTACTCCAATGAAGTGGTCACTACAACGGACTTCGCGCGAATTGCCAATGGTCCTTATGCTTTGATCACCGAGGTCAACATCACGCTGACAGGCGCCGGCCGAACGATTGTCGATCAATTTGTAACGATCACCGGCCAGACGGAATGCAACGGGGGACAGATCGGGAACTTTGTTTGGAATGATCTGGATCACGACGGAATTCAAGACGCGGGCGAGCCTGGCATCCCCGGAGTGCTGATCCACCTGTTGAACAGCAGCGGTTCCGAACTGTGGCAGTTAAGAACCAATGCCAACGGTCTGTATGGGTTCGACGGCCGCTGTGCGGGCGACTATACCGTTGTTGCGGACCTACCGCCGGGAATGGTTCCGTCTCCATCTCAAGTAGGTCCCGACAGGGGCCTCGACAGCAATGGAAGTCCTGGGTCGGTGAACATTCCATTTGAAGGCGCTCGCGATCTGACGATCGATTTCGGTTTTTATGTGAATCCGCCGAGCGCCAGTTGCGTCGCTATCAACGCGGTGATGGGCGTGCCGATCACGCCCGTGACAATGACGGGTACGGGTGGAACCGGTCCATATACGTTCTCGGCGACGGGTCTACCCGCTGGCCTGAGCATGTCTACAAATGGAACCATTTCAGGAACGCCGGCCGTCACCGGAGCCTTCAGCTATTCGGTGACAGTCACTGACAGTACAGGTAATTCGGGCACATCGAATTGCTCGGTGACGGTCAATCCACCGCCATCCGCAACTTGTGTTTCGATCGATGCCGTCAGCGGCTCTCCGATTACTCCAGTCAGCATGACCGGAACCGGCGGGTCCGGTGGTCCATACACGTTCTCGGCATCGGGTCTACCCACCGGTCTGACGATGTCTTCAAGCGGATCGATCTCGGGTACGCCGACCGTCACGGGAAGCTTTACCTACACCGTCACCATCACCGACAATGCCGGTCACACTGGCACTGTCGACTGCTCGGTCACGGTCAACCCACCGCCAACGGCTACTTGTGTGTCGATTACGGCGTGGAAGAACGTGACGATCAATCCTGTTTCACTTAGCGGCTCAGGCGGCAACGGCGGTCCGTATACGTTCACGGCGACCGGATTGCCCGCTGGACTCAGCATTTCAACAAACGGAACGATCTCGGGAACACCGACGGTAAATGGAACCTTCACATACACCGTAACAGTCAAGGACAAGGACGGAAACACGGGCACGATCAATTGCTCGGTTACGGTGAACGTGGACGTTACGAATCCCGTCTGTTATGTGTACGCCTCGGCATCTCCGCCGTATATGACATTCCAAGATACGGGCAGCGGCATCGTGAGTCTTAAAGTGACGACGAACCTGAACAATAACTACAAGGTGAAGATCACTCCTTCGCCGACCACGTTCACGCCGGCCCTCACGGGGCCTCAGCCTGTGGTCATGCCCGTCAATACCGTGGGCTCTTACAGCAGTCCCACAACGGCGCTGATCAAGGTTGAGGCAATACGAGTGAGTACGTCCGTATCCTCGCAGTTGACCGTGAAGGCGACGGAC
>CAZIPZ010000044.1:5704-22389 GCA_964541075.1 uncultured Solibacteraceae bacterium
CCGGCAACGTTGTGAGCTACGATCCGATCGAAACAACGGTGACCAGGCTCAAACAGGACGAGGGCGTTCAGACCTTCTACAACGTCCCGTATGAAGAGCACATCGTTCGCATCGAAAACGGTGGTCTGAAATCATTGGAGATCGATGTCAATGGAACGGTCTTCAAGGTGAAACGACTGACTGACGATGAGGTGCGAATCGTGGACATTAGCGAAGCGATGAGGAGAAACGGCCGGAACACTATCACCCTGACACCGAAAGGCAAGCGGGGTGAAAGCGCAGACGTCACGATTGGGCCTACTCCATAGTCAACTTTGAGGCAAAAAAAAGGGGCGCTTGAAGCGCCCCTTTTTTTTTGCGCTGCCGTAAGGACAGGTCGTCGCGTTATCGAGTCCGAGCGCATAAAACAATATTCGACCAGTGCGTTTCGAACAGACTCTGAATGGCGAAACTGTCTGAATGGCGAAACTGTCTGTCATCTTTCGATAGTCCATGAATCATTCCTTCTTAAACCCATCGTGTCCCGAATACCCGCTTTGGCTCGCATCTAGAATATGTAAATGCCGTAAAGTTGTATGGAAATCCGACAGTGAAAGTTCTAGTGATGATTCGTACTTCCATCCCCTTTGCCTGTGTCGACTTTCCGACAACTGCAAGCTCCAGCCTCGATACAATTCCGCCACGACCGTCGGTTTGCCTGACAATTCCTATCGCGCTTCCGCGAGAAACAAAACCGTAAACGGTCCACAGTCAATGCTTTGAAAATGAATGAGAGTGGTCCAGCAACTGCATTGTGCGGGCAGATACGAGTGGTGTGCGTTGAAAAGGGGAGGCGTGAACATGTTCCTGAAGACACTTCGTTTCGCAGGTTCAAGATTCGCAGCATTAGTTGCCGTAATCGTTCTGTTGGCCAGCGCGCAGGAAGCGATGGGGCAGTTACAGGTGCGATTCGAACAGGCAGGATTTCCAAGCAAGACCGTCACGGACAATGGGCCCGAAGATCAACTCCCAGAAGTCGGACGACTGCGCTTTACAGGTGCATACGGAACGTTCACTGCCAATCTGACGACAGGAATGTCCAAGCCGATCGTTGGCAACGGAAGCACTGAGGCGAGAATCGATCTCAATTCCATAGATGTCTCCGCGAGTTCGGGTGGAACGCTGATTATCACGGCGGTCGATACCGGGTTCACCTTTCCTCAACAAGAACTGGAGATGATCGCCCAAGCGTCGGGCTCCTTGAGTGGACAGCCGACCGGTTCGCCGATACCGCCAGGTACTTCTGTAACCTTTTATTCATGGACGAACGCAGCGAACATTTCGCCCCTGTCTGTGGATCCGAGCGTGATTCCGGGCGGGAGTACGCAAGCCGGACCTCTTGGGCCATATTCCACGGCCACATTCGCCGAACACAGTCCATTCATTCCGTGGGTTAGAGGCGTCGGACCATATTCTATCTTCAACCAAACCGTCATTACGATGGGCGGCGCCGCGCGGGCGAGCGTCGGTCTTGCGACGCGCGTCAAAGGAGTCGCCTGCACTGGCGCGATCGGAGATTTCGTTTGGAACGACGTGAATCAAAACGGCATTCAGGACAGCGGTGAGCTGGGTATTCCGGGCGTCACCGTGCAGTTGTTCATCAATGGAGACAACACGACGCCATTCGCCACAACCACCACGGATGTCAACGGCGTGTACATGTTCAACGGGCTTTGCGCCAATACCTATACGGTTGTGGTTCCTTCTCAAGCGGCGTTAACCGGATACCAAGCATCCCCGACGTTTGTGGGAGGCAACCCCGCAGCCGACAGCAACAGCAATCCATATACGGTGACCTTAGCCACTGATGCTTCCACGGATATAACGATCGACTTTGGATACTTCGTGCCCAATCCGCAGCTCCGCGTGGTGAAAACGCCCGACATGGGCGCTTTCAGTCCGGGAGGCCAGGCGAGTTTCAACATCGTGGTGAGCAATCCTGGAGGAAGCCCCGCCAACAACGTGCACCTGAGCGATCAGTTGCCGGCAGCGGGTGGGTTGACCTGGATGACAGCTTCGACGACGCAAGGCAATTGCCTGCTGTCGGGCAGCCAGTTGGAATGCGAGCTATTGACGATTCCGGCGGGCGGATCGGTGACGGTGACCGTCACCAGCACGCCGCAGACGCCGGCTTCCGCGTGCCAGTTCCAATTGAATGCACGAGCCATTGCCACATCCGGCAATTTGACGGCGGAGGATTCCGGCTCGCTCAATTGCGCAGGGACCGTGTTGACAACCTCGACGCCGTCGCTGACGGTGGTGTCGGGAACGTCGGTGACGCTGACGGTGACGGAGACGAATGTTGGCGGCTCAACCATCACGGGCGTTTCCGTGACAGGCACGGGCTGCTCGACTTGGACCGGCGGGGCCACAATATTAGGGCCCGGCGCCTCGACGCAGTTCCAGTGCACCTTCACGCCGACCACGACAACAAACTGGACGGCTCAGGGTCACGGAACGGATACAACCGGAAACCCAGTGCCCGACACCAATGAAAGCACCGGCGGAGTCGTCACGGTCGTTCAACCTCCATCGGCGACCTGCGTCGAAATCGTCGCTTTCGCGGGAACTCCGATCACTCCGGTCACGATGACGGGAACGGGGGGAACCGGTGGGCCCTACACATTCTCCGCAACGGGCTTACCCGCCGGTCTGACGATGTCTTCCACCGGAACCATCTCGGGAACTCCGAGCGTCACCGGTGCGTTCACTTATACCGTGACGGTCACCGACAATGCCGGCCATTCTGGCTCGGTTAATTGCTCCATCACCGTCATCCCACCGCCTTCTGCGGCTTGCATTGCGATTACCGCCATTGAGGGAGTTCCGATCACGCCAGTTACTATGACGGGAACCGGTGGGGTCGGCGGACCGTACACCTTCTCGGCCACAGGCCTTCCCACAGGTCTGACGATGTCCAGCACAGGAACCATATCCGGTACATCGACGGTCAGTGGAACGTTCACTTATACCGTGACGGTCACCGATAGTGCTGGGAACACCGGCACACTCAATTGCTCGGTTACGGTTACTCCTCCGGGACGCATCACAATAAGGAAGGTGACCGATCCGTCGACCGATACAACGACGACCTTCAGCTTCACAACGACTGGAGCTGGGTATAGCAGCTTCACTTTGAAGAATGGTCAGTCGAACACAGCCACCCTGCAGGCCGGCTCATATTCGGTAACTGAGGGCTCTCTAGCGAACTGGAATCTGAGATCCATCAGCTGCACCACAACCGGCGGCGCCTCTACGAGCGTCAGTGGATCCAGGGTCAATGTTTCGCTTACACCGGGCGGGACGGCCAGTTGCACAGTCACGAACGCTCAGGTCGGATTGTATTGTTCCTACACGCCTGGCGGCTGGGGAGCTCCGCCCAATGGAGGGAATATAGCGACGAAGCTGTATACGTACTTTGGAGCCGTATATCCTAATGGCGTGGTGATGGGCCTGCCCGGAGTATCGGGTCGTTACAAGCTCACCCTAACAAGCGCTTCAGCCGTTACGACATTCCTGCCGAGCGGTGGAACGCCTGGAGTTCTGAACAAAGATTACAAGAACCCAACTTCCACGAGTGCGGGTGAATTCGCAAGCCAAGTGTCTGCACTGAAGTTTAATGTGGACTTTTCCAACGCTGGAGCGATCAAACCGGGCTTCAGCAGTCGAGTCGTAACTACCGGGCCACTTGCGGGGTTAACCATCACCCAAGTGTTGTCGTTGGCCAACAATGCTCTGGGTGGAAACACGAGTGTGCTTGGCCCGTATGGCATTACTGTCGCCCAGTTCACGTCGATTCTCAGCAGCGTGAACGAAAATTACGACAACTGTACAACTAACAAGGGCTATCTCAGGTAAGCTACTGAGACGCGGAGGCCGCTACTAGCCGGGGAGAAGGGGACGTTTAAAGCGTCCCCTTTTCATTTTGCCGTCACAGCGCATGAGCATTGCTACCTCGCCGCTCCTAAGAAAGGAGGCATTGTGGGCGCCCAACGATAGCTACCTAATCTGAGGACTTAGGTGCACCCACGCAACAGGAAGATGATCGTTAGCACGGAAACAGGAACACCCATCGCCCAAAGAAGAATGTATCCAATAGCGCCCTTGTCCTGCTGGGCCCTTAAAAGTTGCATTGGAGTTCTCACTACCGACACCCCTTTCTCATACATCCGTATCTGCATTTCACGATCCAACAAAAAGCGGAACGTCACCTGCCTTACGGCGTCGCCTTGCGCTGTTGTATTGGAGGTCTGAGTAGTTGCGCAGTAGCAGAGTATGCCTTCGTATCACTTACAATGTTTGGTCTGCTGTTTGCGGTATCTCTTCTGGAACACCAGATTTTCTTGGGAAACGCTTTGACTGCGCCACGCCGATTCCCCCGTAAACGGCGTCGGAAGTTTTACCAAGAGAGGCGTGCTCGATCCAGGCGGCCTTGCGCCGTCTCTGCCTGAAACACTTTCGAATCGGTGCACCCTAGTGCTCTTATTAAGGACGGATCAATGAAGATGCTAGCAAGGGTCAACATCATTGCGGTTCTCCTGGCATTGTTTGCTTTCCCGCTGCCGTCGGACGCCATAATGTCGGCGCAAAAGACTAGTTTCGCAATACTGGCTGGTCCGATCGATCCAGAAGCGGCAGACAAACTCGGAAGACATATTCAGGAGACATACAAGGCGAGCGGCTATCTTTCGCCGTCACGCCCGACGCACATCCGAATCTCAGGGGTTGTGGATTCGACCGCGAAGTCTGCTGCCCAGACGCAATCCACCATCAAGGAACGCTCCGAAAGAACCAAGATCCTGGGCGCGATCGTCGGCGCCACCGGCGGCTTCTTTGTCGGGGGTTTTCTCGGCGCCAAGATTGAGGGCGACAGGTGTAATTGCGACGATCCCGGTTTACTTGGATTTCTGGTTGGCGCGCCGATCGGGGCGGCGACCGGCGGCATCCTCGGCTACAAGTTCCTCTTCTGAACCGAGTGAGAGTTAGAGAAAGAAAGACCCCAATTCTGCGCAATAGAAATTGGGGTTCCTGTTTTACACGCTGAGATGCGCTTTCACGACCGTTTCGGTCAATTCGTCGATGGGCCCGACGGCGACACGCCGTCCTTTGTCAAGGATGCAGAACTCACTTCCGACGCGGCGTGCAAAAGGCAACTTTTGCTCGACGAGCAGGACGGTGAGACCTGTCTCCTTGTTCAGTCTCAGGATGATATCGCCGATTTCATGAACGATATTCGGTTGAATTCCTTCCGTGGGTTCGTCCAGGATCAGGAGTTTTGGCTCCAGGACGAGCGCCCGTCCGATGGCGAGCTGTTGTTGCTGCCCGCCCGAAAGATCGCCGCCGCGGCGATGCAGCATCTGCTTCAGGGCGGGAAAGAGTTCGAAGATGCGCCCCGGAATTTTTTGGGGGCCATGCGTACGAACTCCGAGACCGATCCGCAGATTCTCCTCGACCGTGAGATGCGAAAAGATCTCGCGACCCTGGGGTACGTATCCTATTCCGAGCCGTGCACGCTCTTCGCTCGCTCTGCTGAATATGTCTTTTCCATCAAACGTGAGTGCACCGGATGTGGCCTGCAGGAGGCCCATAACGCATTTCAGCAAGGTTGTCTTTCCCATTCCATTGCGGCCCATCAGACACATGCGTGATCCTGCAGGGACGAAGAGATCGACATCCCATAAGGTGTGACTTCCGCCGTAAAACTGGTTCAGCGCCTGAACTGCCAGCATGGTTACTCTCCCAAATAGACCTCAATAACGCGAGGATCGTTCTGCACTTTGTCCATGTCACCTTCGGCAAGCACACATCCTTCGTGCAACACCGTCACGCGCCGTGCAATGGAGCGAACGAAATCCATATCATGTTCAACAACGACCACGGAATGCTCGCCTGCCAGCGATACCAGGAGTTGCGCGGTTCGTTCGATCTCCTGAGGAGTCATGCCTGCAACAGGTTCGTCGACGAGAAGAAGTTCAGGTTGCTGCATCAGCAGCATCCCAATCTCGAGCCACTGTTTCTGTCCATGGGACAATATTCCGCCTAGGGCATGGCGCAAATCCGACAGGCCAATAATGTCGAGAACCTGAGCGATTCGTTGGCTTTCTCCCGCGGTCGGACGAGCCAGAAAAGTCTTGAGGAATGCCTTACGGCCTGAGAGGGCGAGTTCCAGATTTTCAAAGACGGTCAGTTGCTCGAATATAGTCGGCTTCTGAAATTTTCGGCCGATTCCGATCTGTGCGATTTCAGGCTCGGACAGTGTAAGAAGATCAATCTCGCGTCCGAACCATACGGTTCCTGAATCCGGCCGGGTTTTGCCGGTAATGACATCCATCATGGTCGTCTTTCCGGCGCCATTCGGCCCGATAATGCAGCGCAGTTCGCCCGGCTCCACATACAGCGATAGTTCATTGAGAGCCTTGAAGCCATCAAAGCTCACCGTTACTTTTTCCAGATATAGGATCTTGTCCTGAATAGTCATTTGTTCTCGCGCCGCGGAGCAATAAGGCCGATGATTCCGCGTGGCAGGAACACCGTAACGAGTACGAAAAGGGCGCCGAGAGCATACAGCCAGACTTCGGGAAGCACGGCAGTAAAGTAGGTCTTCAAGTAGTTGACTAGCAGAGCGCCTGCAGCGGCGCCAAAAAGGGTTCCCCGCCCGCCAACGGCAACCCAAATCACGACTTCGATGGAATTGATCGGCGCAAACTCACTTGGATTGATAATGCCGATCTGAGGTACATACAGCGCTCCCGCAAAACCCGCGACAACGGCCGAGAAAACAAACACCCAAAGTTTGAAGGATTCAACCGGATAGCCGAGGAAGCGGGTGCGGCTTTCGGCATCTCGAATGGCCCGTAACACGCGTCCCGCGCGTGAAGCAACAATGGAACGGCAGGCCAGATAGCTTGCGGCAAGCGCGCACGCAGTGATTACAAGAAGAACGACCCGTGTTTTGTCGGAATGGAGATCGAAGCCCAGAATGTCTTTGAAGTCCGTGAACCCATTGTTGCCGCCGAACCCAAAATCATTCTGGAAGAACGCAAGCATCAAGGCATAACTCAAAGCCTGCGTAATGATCGAAAAGTACACGCCGCTGACTCGAGACCGGAAGGCAAACCACCCGAAGACCAGAGACAGAATGGCCGGCGCGAGCATCACCATAAGGAGAGCGAATTCAAAACGATTGAAGCCATACCAGAACCATGGCAGTTCCTTCCAATTCAAGAAAACCATGAAATCGGGAAGTACCGGATCACCGTACACTCCTCTTGGCCCGATTTGACGCATCAAGTACATCCCCATTGCATATCCGCCAAGAGAAAAAAAAGCGGCATGTCCAAGACTGAGGATGCCGCAATATCCCCAAATCAGGTCAACGGAGAGAGCCAGCATCGCGTAACACATGTACTTGCCGATTAACGTGAGCCCATAAGTCGAAATGTGGAACGCTGAGGATTCGGACACAACCTGATTCAGGACGGGAACGAGTACTAGAACGAGCGCGATTGCCCCAAGAAACCCCAGGCTCCCGCTGTCCATACCTGATTCGGGTGCGCCTTTCGAAATCTGTGAACGTTGATCGACTAGCACTAATTGTTCTCCGATGAACGCCCTGTTTGCGGAAACAATCCCCGCGGCCGAATCTGGATAAACAGAATCAGTGCAACAAGCACGAAGATCTTTGCGAGTATGGCGCCCGAATAAGGCTCCAACACTTTGTTGACGATGCCCATGGACATGCCGCCGATGAGCGCGCCCCAAAGATTTCCCACACCGCCGAAAACGACAACCATGAACGAATCGATGATGTACGACTGGCCGAGATTTGGCCCGACATTGGTCAACTGGCTCAGGGCGACTCCTGCAACACCCGCAATGCCAGATCCAAGGCCGAATGTCATTGCATCGATCCACTCGCTGCGAATGCCCATCGCCCTCGCCATTGGGCGATTTTGCGCGACAGCCCTGATGTCCAGACCTAGGCGGGTCCGCTTCAACACCACCATGATCGCAGCAAAAACGAGCAGCGTGAAAATCACGATGTAAAGTCGGTTGTATGTGATTCCAAGCGCCTCGTTCACCTGCAGCGTGCCGCTCATCCAATCCGGCGTAATGACCGACCGGTTCAGCGCGGAAAAAATAGAGCGGACGGCCTGCTGCAGAACAAGACTCAGGCCAAACGTAGCAAGCAGTGTTTCGAGCGGTCTTCCGTAGAGAAAGCGGATGATCGTGCGCTCGATCAGAATGCCAATGGAGGCGGAAACGACAAAAGCCGCGGGAATGGCCACGAGAATTGATATTTCGATGTGCTCCGGCATGGCTGTCTGCACAACATAGGTGGTGTATGCACCGAGCATCATCAACTCGCCATGGGCCATGTTAATCACTCCCATAACACCAAACGTGATTGCGAGGCCTATCGCGATCAGCACGAGCACGGAGCCGAGACTCAGACCGAAGAACAGGGTCTCGACTCCCGCATAAAAGGTTCGCCACTGGTCAATGCGCCTCACGGCCGCCGACGCCGCTTCTCGAATGTCTTCATCTCTCTCGATGAAGGCGCCGTCTTCGGATTGCTCCAGCAATCCTGCGAGCTTGTTCCGGACGTCCTGGCTGACGTTGTTGCGAAGCGTGTTGATGGCAGCGAGACGCTCGACTTTCTCCGAACTGTCCAGGGATGCTAGCGCCAAGCCAGTCGCAATTTTTTCTTTTACGTCGGGGGCGGTTTCTACGTTGCCGCGCTCACGCAAGAGTTCTACGGTTGCGTCGTCCAGGGAACGCAACATATCTTCAACCGCCTCGAGCCGAACAGCAGCATCTGGACTGGACAGACCAAATCGCGCAACGGTTGTTCTCAATACACGGCGCAGCCGGTTATTCGTGCCAATTTTGGTCAGAGCGTCAAACGCCGTAGATCCGAGATCCTTCATCGAGACGGGATCGATCAAGTCGACGTTTTGGGGCTCGTTGTCTGTGGATTTGACGATGACGACGGCTTGACCGTCGTTACGGAAGTAGAGCCTGTCTTCCAGGAATGCGGTAAGAACTTGTCGAACACTCGGATGTCCGCTCTCGACAACGCGTTCTACGATGGTTTCCTTGTCTGCGTACGACGCCTCTCGCAATTCACCGATAATGGACGAGAAGGCCGAATCGTTTGAAGATTGGGCGCGCAAACAAGGTGCGCCCCAGAGGGCGAACAGGAGTACGAAGAGCCACTGCTCGCCCCGTCTGAGAACGTTCATATTGCTATTGGTAGTTCTGTCCTGAACACTTTTTGGTCGTTGTGTTGTAATTCCCGCACTTCAGAGACACCCAGTCCGCGGTGATGTTCTTGCTGCCAGGCAAGAAATCGGACCACGCGTCACCCGGAACGGTGCCGGTCGTTTTCCAAACCACGTCAAACTGGCCGTCCGCGCGCACCTCGCCGATGTATACCGGCTTGGTGATGTGATGGTTTGGAAGCATTTTGGCAATCCCGCCCGTCAAGTTTGGCGTTTCCAATCCGGGAAGCGCGGCGAGGACCTTTTCCACGTCGGTCGTTCCAGCCTTCTGAACAGCTTTCACCCAAAGGTTGAAACCGATGTAGTGGGCTTCCATCGGATCGTTCGTGGTTCGCTTGTTGTTCTTGATGAACGCATGCCATTGATTGATGAATGTCTTGTTGACCGGCGTGCTAACACTCTCGAAGTAGTTCCATGCCGCGAGATGGCCGACCAGCGGTTTGGTGTCGAGACCTGACAATTCTTCCTCACCTACGGAGAAAGCAACGACGGGGATATCCTCGGCAGAGATTTTTTGGTTGCCGAGTTCTTTATAGAACGGAACGTTCGCGTCGCCATTTATAGTCGACACGACTGCGGTCTTCTTTCCGGCCGACCCGAATCGCTTGATTGCGGCGACGCGAGTCTGCCAGTCGGAATGGCCGAACGGCGTGTAGTTAATCGAGATATCTGCCGCAGCGACGCCCTTCGACAATAGGTAGGCTTCGAGAATTTTGTTCGTTGTACGGGGATAAACGTAGTCCGTGCCCTCGAGGACCCAACGCTTGACGCCCACTTCTTTCATGAGGTAATCAACCGCGGGAATGGCCTGCTGGTTGGGCGCAGCACCCGTATAGATGACGTTCTTAGATGACTCTTCTCCTTCATACTGCACCGGATAAAAGAGCAGTCCGTTATTCTTCTCAAACACCGGCAAGACGGATTTTCGGGAGACGGACGTCCAACATCCGAATACGACGGCAACCTTGTCCTTCTCCAAAAGCTGCTGAGCTTTTTCCGCAAATAACGGCCAATTCGAAGCGGGATCCACAACGACTGCTTCAAGTTTTTTGCCGAGCAGTCCTCCCTTCTTATTCTGATCGTCAATCATCATCAGGATTGTGTCTTTCAACGTCGTTTCGCTGATGGCCATCGTGCCCGACAGCGAATGCAGTACACCTACTTTGATGGTATTTTGGCCGAACGCCATTCCTGAGAATGCGGCGACGGCAATCAACAAGCAGGCGGTCATTAACATCACCCTGCATTTCATAGATAAGCTCCTTCAGTAATAAATGAGTGTCCGTTTGTTATCGGAAGAGAGACTACATCTGGATTTGCAGGCCAACTCCGCTTTGCCAGAAGTCCGTCTTCATGGTGTTGAATCGGGTGTCTTTGTAAAAGGTCATCACGCGGGCGTTAAACTGGCGAATGACGTAATTGAAGTTAAGCTCGGTGGTCTTCTGCTGGTAGCTGGGCGTCAGTCCATGAGTAAACTGCGCCTTGGCGTACTTGCCGAGGATCTCGAATTTGCCGGGACCGACCATCTGAGGAAAGAGGTAGGATGCAAGCGCGTACGCACCCTGGCTTTTTGCGTACCTCGGGTCATAACCGCCGAGCCTATTGTAGTTCGCGTATTCGCTTTCAATGGTGACGACTCCGCCTCCAGGCAATTTTCTTTCAAGAAGGAAATCCACCGACGATGCCGTTTTGCCGCTCTGCATCTGGGTCGCGCCGGCAATGGCCAGGAGATTCTTGTCGCCATAGTAAGTTCCGTTCAGGTAGTAGCCGCCCTCCTGGTCCCAGAAATCGATCTGGACACGAGCAGCGCCAAGGATCTTTCCGTTCCCTGTCGCCGATGCGCCATCAAATGCGCCTACCGACAACTTGATTTTCTTTGCGAAATCGCCCCAGTAGACAATCCCATTATCGCGACCGGTGGCGACAAACGGATATCCGTCCTGAATGCCGTCCGTATAAATCGACCAGTGATGCGAGTAGTAAGGACCGTATAGATTCGAACGATCACTCGGCGGAAGAAATCTGCCCGCCCAAATATTGAAGTGGGGAGACGTCTCGATTCGGGCGACGGCGTCCAATAGACCGACCTTGTTGCTGGCGCCGTCGTACTCGGTGTTGAGCATGAACTTGATTTGCTCCGTGACTGCGCCATTGACGTAAAGACGAACACTATTGATCTGGAACTGATCCGTAGATGCAGCAGTGTCGGGCTTCGTATGCACGAAGCTGGACTGCAAACCCGCGCCGACCGTTATCGGGGGCATATCCGACTGGGCCAATAACGGCGCTGCCGCGAATGTGACAAGACTCACCGCAAGAGTCGGAACAAAACGACGACAAAAAAAAGCGGATTTGAGAACGAAAGATCGAATAAGCATCAACTTCCTCTTCTGTTTTCTGTGTGGCGCACCGAGCGCCCTATTGGTTGTAATGACTCTCGAGCCAGCACGCGATTGCGTGCGCCGCCCACTGTTGCAACCCGGCTGCCACACGAAGCCGGCGTGAAAACATCGGGAATTTGCTAAGAAAACAGAGGATTTCAAAAACTTCGGCGCCGCGAAGGCCTATCAGCGTAGCGACATGTTTGTATCGACGGCAGACAGTAATGTAGGAGAAATCTCAGCTTTTGAGACAAGCCGCGCCTGGAAACGCGACCGAACAGCATGGAATTCTTGGAAGTCGAAAAGCGGAAAGGAGATTTTACGAAGGAATCAAGGGGTTGTTACATTTCTGTAAGTTGATAGAAAGCTTCCTACAAATGTGCCGGATGCGCTTGGCGCCGCCATTTAGCGAATCGTTCCATCGAGTCGGATGAGGAGCTACGCCTAAGGTGATGAGAGTGATATGAGATTTCAACGAGGCTCTCTCAGCGCATCTGCCACCGCATATTGGTGACCTCGCCGCCTCGGAACGTGAACCACTTGGTCCAGTTCGAATGGGATCCGCCCACGCTTACCGTGCATTCCACGTGAAGTTCGCCGCTTCCATCCACCACACTATTGTTCTTCACATCCATCCGAACAGTGTCCTCTCCCCAACGTTCTTTGAGGTAGATAATCGCCTTCTTCTTCAAGGCTTCTTCTTTATCCGCCATGTCTGTCTCCTCGGCGCGAAACTTACTCTGGTCTCACGCGCGTCAAAAGCATTTTCCTTGATCCACGTTGCCGGCGCCAATGGGAATAGTCGAACGGGAATTGCGAACAAAGGCGGGTTTCGAGACTGTAGTTGAAAAGCTGGCTATTGTTGCCTAATGCGTCTCTGAAGGCGCAGCACCGACCAGATCCGGACTCTGCCGCGTTGGAAGCGCCGCTTTGGTTTCGAAAAATCTTTTCAAATTCAAGAACGGTTTCTCAAGCAGGCGCCAAGACAGAGCCGCAAGCCCGTAGGACGCGGCAAGCAGAACTGGCGCAGCGACGGCAGGATACTGATTCAGATGCAAAGCCGTCCCGATATTGAACGGAATCTTGTGCAGCAGATACAGCCCGTAACTTATGGTTCCGGTATAGACGAGGACTCGGGTCCTCAATGCGGCCTGAAGCCATTTGTTCCGGGAATGTAAAGATAGATAGACCAACGAAGCCGACGCAAAAGCGGAAAACGAAAAAACGATCCAGCGTGCGTGCATTGCTTCTGTCAGAAAAGCCATTGGCGCCGAAATGAAGAGTACGATCCAGGCCGTTCTCACAAATTGAGATGGAAGAAAGCCCGGCGAACGCACGAGAATTGCGACCATTGCCCCCATCATCAACCCGTCAAGGCGGCAGAACGTGTTCGTGTACATATTCACGTCGGTTGAGGAAAGCAACAGGCGCAGCGGTGGTGATATGACAATGACGGCCGTGGCGATGCTCCGCAAAGTAGCGCCGGTAGAGAAGTAGACGACAAAAGGCCAAACGAAATAAAACTGCTCTTCAACTGCGAGAGACCACGTGACGCCAAGCAATCCGGTTGCAATCTCCGGAACGGGTAAAAGAAACGTTTGCAGAAATAGCGGGAACGCCCACCAGGGGGATGACCTTGCAAAAATTTCGACGCCCTGCTGTGGACGAAGGTATGGAATGATGACGAACATGAAAATAAGCGAGGCATAGTACAAAGGCCAGATTCTCAGGCATCGTCGAGCAAAGAAATTCCTGAAATAGCCAACTGAATCCTTTGAATCCAAAAGAATGCCGGTAATAAGGAAACCGGAAAGAACAAAGAAGAGATCCACACCCATCCACCCGTTAGTGAATATCCGGTCAAAATAGAGAAGAGGATACTTCGCACTTTCGTTGTGGAATATCACCAAAAGGATGGCTATTCCGCGGATGCCGTCGAGTTGGGGGAGCCGACAGTGCATAACCTCGATCGCAGAATGCTCGAATCGTCGAAAACCACGGCATTATACCTGACTATCGTGACGCGATACCACCGGTGGACTGGGTTCAGGACAAAAAGGGGGCCAGTGAGCAATTTCTGAAGTGCAAGAAATTGATCACTGGCCCCTTGTATCCCTTTTTAGGTTTTCTTACTGGGCTTGGGCAAATATTCCGGTTCGCGCGGCTTCGGAGATAATTCTTTCCGCATCTTCAACGAGCAACAACCGCTGCTCCACTAAGCTCCTGGCTGCGCGGTTCACCTGCTGAACATAATCAGCCTGGTCCTTATATCTCTCCTCAATGGAAAGTCGGGGGTCGCCGTTTTTTTCCCTTTCCGCCTTAGTCTTCGGGAACGGAATATACTGGCCGCTGTGGTAACAGAGTTCGTCTTCAATGAATCCTTTTGCCCGAAGGTTCCATCCGGTGTGGGTCGCCAGCGGCACTTGAAGGTTAACCGAGCGAATGCCCGCGATATCGTTGCCGTCTTTGTCCACCTTCGGAACGAGCACAACGTACTCCTTGTTACTGACGTGATTGAAAGGTTGAGTGCTCCGATCAGTCAGTGAAAGGTCATTGACTCGACCGATGTAGCGGACTCCTGGAATCATTGGAAATCCCTGCGTGCTTTGAGGCAGCGCCGGCGCCAGCGTTCCATCAGAAATCCGAGGAAAGCTGCTCGGAGGAGGCGGCACGTTCAATGCGACCCACTGCTGCAACGCGACCAGCAATGCCCGCTGGGTTTCAATATACGAAAGAGGATTCGTTGGCTGCTGACAAAAACCACGATCCGGCCTCACAGCAGGGCTGTGCTGAGTGCTTGCAAAGTAGTAAAGGCGAACATTCGCCGGGATCGGCACATCTTTTTCACCGAACGGGCCGGCCACAAGCAACGAGTTTCGCCCTTGCCACGATTCCGAAGCGGAATCCCAATGCATGATTTTCGGACATGACTTCGTTTCACGGCATCGTGCAAGCCAGCCGTCGGTCTTTTTTGTCACCGGATCTGTCTGAGTCTCATAACTGAACGGGAATTCGTCACCCGGAGTGAAGTGCCCTTCGACGGCCACCGGGAACCGGCCGGGCATACCGAATTCATAATTCGTAAATGTCAGGCGGGACGCTGAAATGTGCGGAATGGCGCCGTCGAAAACAATACGGTCCGCCTCGTCCTGATTGAAACCCAGGTGAATAAGATCCTTCATAACTCGTCCGCTCTGTGAAGAACCAAAGGCGATAGTCCATTTCGGCAATGTCTTATCGGCGACAGTAGTGAGGGGATTACCCTCCGAAGTGTTGTATCGCAGATACGACATTACATCGCGTATTGCCGCATATCCCAGCCCCATCACCATCGGATCGCGGGCGTCATAGACGAGTTCATAAATAAAGTCTGTTTGAAAACCCGCCGGCAGACAGATATGAGAATTGCTGGCGGTTTTGGTCTTTCCATCCGAGCATTCGGCGAATGACCATTGCTCGTTCGGAATCAGCTCGCGAGAAGCGTGAACGGCCTTGCGCCGATACAACTTGGCCTGCGACATGCTTTGTTCGACGGGCAGGTATGGCTGGATCGTCATGCTTCCGCGGTCATAGCTGATCGGTATGGAAAACATCGCCTTGTCCAAGACATATTCAGCGGTGATGCGTCGTTGGATTGAAGTTCCATCTGGATTCTTCGCAATCGGAAGTTTCGCCATCAATCTCCCGCCGCCGGGCATCATGTCTCCTTGCCACGCACTCCACACGAGCGTGTAGCCTTGCCGCATCATGAAGCCGTCTCCGACGTCCGCGAGGGTGCTCGGATCGTTCGTGGACCGCTCCCCGACATTAAAGCGGGCGCTCATGCTCCCTCTGTTGACGATGTCGTAAAAGATCGTCTGGTTCCCCCTCCGGCTGTCAACCGGCTTGAGAATGTATACATCCACGGAGTATTCAACCCGGCCGCGCGCGTTCTTGGGCGCCTTCGCAAGGTTCACGATCACCGTGTTGTGCTTATCATTTGGATTAACCTCGCCATACGCTTTGCCAATGAGCTTCTCGTATGCCCCGGTGAGTCCGAACATATGGCCGCCGGCGAACACTTCGCGTTTTTCGATGACGATGCGAGTGATTTCCGCATTCGCGAAAGATGAGAAGAGCAAGATGGCAATCCAGGCCAGGATGCTGTAGATCATGGGATCCTCCGATCGATAACGATTACCTTTGATTTCTGAGATCTTATAGCGCCTATGCCTGCTTCGTCGCGGAAAATCTGAAGCGCCCCGCGGGATTGTCCTGCGTCCCGAGAAGGGTGTCGGCGGCGCTGAAAAGAATGTGTCGATATTCAGGCTCCAATGCAGTTCGGCCTGACGCCAACCTCCGAACGCTGTTTCTATTTTTCCGATCCACAGGCGAACCGGATGCCCCGCAAGTAAGACTCGAGTTCAACCTTCTCCACATTCTTGCGCATGACGGTGGCAAGTGCGGTTGCGGGATCGTCAATCAGCTTCACTACTTCGGCAAGCATTGCTTCGACACGGGCGATTTCCTGATTGAGCTTCGCGGATTTGACGCCGGAAGCAGCCTTCGAAGCGTCCGCAGCGGCGACCGTTTCCTTCGCCTGCAACCCGGCTTGAACCTTCTGAAGCTGCTGTTCGAGGACGGATTTGGCGGCGGCAGCGTCGGTCAACTGAGCATCGAGCGCGGAGCGGACGGCCTGTAGTTCGGCAAGTCCAGCTTCCCGTTGTGTGAGGTTGCCGGCGATCTCCTGCACTTTAGTTTCAAGGTCCGTGCGGATCGCCGAAGCACTCTTCACTTCTGCACGCAACGCGGCAATGGATTCCTCGGCGCGCGCGAAGCGTTCCGCGGCCTCCTTAAGACGGATCTCCGCATCTTGCCGGCTCGCCGCTACTTCAACCAGTTTATCGTTCAGTTCCTGCTTTTCCGATTGAAGCTGTTTGAACTCGGATCGACTCTTGTTCAGGTTGAGTTCAGCTTCGGATAGTCTTGTGGCGGTCTCATG
>CAZIPZ010000045.1:0-22385 GCA_964541075.1 uncultured Solibacteraceae bacterium
TTTCTTGCTGGTGTTCGTCTTTCGAAGCACAGACTGCAGGTGCGTCATGCGGTTGAAGTCCCGCACAGCCACCAAGACACAACCCGGCCGGACATGGATCGAATCTGTCGAGAGATCCTTTTTCACATCGAGATTGAACTGTTCTAGACCTTTCCGTTGTTGCCGGGCTTTCATCATCCGCTCGGAAATTGTGAAAACGGCAAACAATAAGAGCATAAAAGAGACACCCGAAATCGTCGCGATTCGCTTCGAGAACAGGTTTGCGATGGCGACTACGAATAACACGGAGGTGGTGAGCGCGAGCCCAAGAGGCAGTTCACGACCGGCGATTCTCAGGTTCAATGGCGTCTTGTATTCCTGGTCCGTTCGCTGGAATCGAAGCACCAACACACTTAGCGACTTCAAAAAGAAACTCCAGACGATGCCGAAAGCATAGGCCTCACCGAGAGTGTAGGTTTGGCCGCGACTGGCGATGATTGTCGCGATCTGCAATGCAGTAACGAGATTAATGATGCGATATGTCGTACCGAATCGGCGGTGCGGCTTCTGGAACGCCGAGTGGAGGACGCCATCTTCCGCAACGCGATTCATCACGCCGTTGGCGCCAATAATCGAGGTATTCACCGCTCCAGAAAGAATCAAGATGCCAACGATGACGACGAACACGTGGAAAACCAATCGCAATAACTCGGGACCGATCAAATGCGAGGTGAGTCCACCAAGCAGGTTCTCGACGTAGTTGCTGCGGACTTCATCGGGAATGATCATCGCGGCAAGCAGCGTGATAATGCCCGTCGAAATTGCGGCGTAGACGCAGACGATCGTACCTGTGATACGCAGGTTCTTCAGTTTTGGAGAAGCGACCTCCCGATAAACCTGCGCCAGCGTTTCGAAGCCGCTCATAGACAGTAAGGAGTGTCCGAACGCGATGATGATCGCGACCACAGGTATCGTCGGCCAGAACGTGCCTTCAAACCAACCGAGGCCTTCTTCGCTGAACTCAAGATTGGAAGGCGTCGGTGCAGGAGGGATTTGCGCGGGTCCGCGAACAAGCAGGGTCAAGGAGCACCATGCCAGAAACATCACAACCATGACCGTGGTGAGCTGCATGATCCGCAGCGCCTTCGTGCTCGATTCGTGGAGACCTTTGATGTTGCACCACCAGAAATAGACGGTTACGAGGATTGCGAATCCAACTGCGAAGAGATTCGGCGGGATCTGAAAGTCCGACTGCATTGCCAGGCTCGCTTCATTGAGCAATCGGCCCAAGTATTGTCCCGCGCTGACGCTGCTGATGGGACCGGTCAGGATATAGTCGAACAACAAGGCAGACACAGAAAGGCGGGCGACCAGTGAGCCCATCGCGTCGCGCACAACCACATAGACACCGCCGCGCACGAACATGCTGCTGCTTTCGAGGTAGATAGCGCGCACGGCAAAGCTGAACAGCATAACGCCGAGGATGAACCAGGGAGCGCTTCTACCGATGGCTTGCTCGGCGATACCGCCGACGTAATAGACGGTTGAGCCGAGATCATTGAGGACGATGGCAGATGCTCGCCAAAAAGAGATGAAGGCGAGCATCACGGTGCTGGCGACCACCACCTTCGCCGTGCCAGACCGTTCTGGCGTCGTGGACAATCGTAAATTCCCTTCGCCTAGAGAGGTTACAGACCCAACATAAGGAATCCATAAAGGTTCCATAAGGATTCCGAAGAGATGGAAAAGCAGTCTCACCAGGCTTTAGGGCGGCCAGGCTGTTTCGAACTGGGAACAGGAGGCGTAAGCTTGTTCCGATGGCTCGTATGTGGTTGCGCAGCATTGCCTCGATCGCGGCAATTTCTATCCTGACGACAATTCTTAAGGTCGTCGCCCCGGTCAACGCACTTGCCGCTGGCTTTCTCTTCCTCATCGTGATCCTGTTGCTCGCAGCGACATGGGGCTTGCGTGAGTCTGTATTCGCTTCCGCAGCCGCCACTCTCTGCCTGAACTATTTTTTCCTGCCTCCGTTCGGCACATTGACGATCGCGGATCCCCAAAACTGGATTGCACTTTTCACGTTTCTCATCACATCCTTAGTTGCAAGCCAACTCTCGGAACGGGCGCGCCGCAGGGAGCAAGAAGCCACCATCAAGCATCTCGAAATGGAGCGACTGTACGCACTGAGCCGGGGGATCATGCTTAAAGAAGCGTCTCCGCCAATTGGCGCCCGCATCGCGGCCGAGATCGCACGGGTTTACGAAATGCAGGCCGTAGCTCTTTACGACAGTGTTGGCAATTCCGTTTATCGCGCCGGTCCTGAGGACATTGAGGGAGTCGAGAGCCTGCTCCGCGATGTTGCGCGTAAAGGAACGGAATGGCGCGATCCGAAGGCCGAGGCAACGATCGGCGTTGTTCGACTAGGCAATCAAATTTCCGGCAGCCTTATCATTCGCGGTCAGCCGCTCTCCGACACGGCCTTTCACGCGCTCACAAACCTTGCAGCCATCGGTCTGGAGAATGAACGCAGCCGCGAACTTGCAGCCCTTGCCGAGGCAGAAAGACGCAGCGAACAGTTCAAGTCAACGCTACTCGATGGTCTGACGCACGAATTCAAGACGCCATTGACCTCGATCAAAGCTGCAGCGAGTGCGTTGACAACAGACAGCGTACGAGAGCCCGAACACCGCCGGGAATTGCTGAGTGTCATTGACCAGGAATCCGAGAGATTGACGAAACTTGTCACCGAAGCGATGCATCTGTCACGTATCGAAGCCGGCAAAGTGCAACTCCATCGAACCTCACGCTCGATAGGAGAACTCATTCAAGGCACGCTGAAACAAATGGGCGCCGCTCAGGATGGCCGAAAAATAGAGTTGGATCTCTCTTGTCCGGACGTCATCACGACTATGGATTTTGAACTCATGCAACTCGCATTCCGGCAATTGTTGGACAATGCCGTCAAGTTTTCACCGCGCGATTCGACGATCCGAATCCGGGTGACGAGTTTCGACAACAGGGCGCATATCGCCGTGCACAATGTCGGGGAATCGATATCTCTGAACGATCAATACAGAATTTTTGACCGCTTCTATCGGGGATCGGCGATTCGTCAGACCACGGCGGGCGCCGGGATGGGTCTTCCCGTAGCGAGAGAAATCCTGCGGGCGCACGGTGGGGATATCAGTGTCGAGAGCGGCCCGGAGCGCGGTACGGAGTTCAGGATCACTCTTCCATTGGTGGAGAGGAGCATTGAGGAATGAGCGCGCGCATTTTGATTGTTGATGATGATCCCCAAATTCGGCGCGTCCTAAAAACGACGTTGATCGCCCAGGGCTACGAAGTCGCCGACGCTCGAGACGGGCAAGAGGCGCTAGAAAGGGCCGGCCGCGGTCGATTCGATCTCTTTATTCTCGACATGAACATGCCAGTATTGGACGGCCTGGAAACGTGCCGGACCATCCGAGACACGTCCGATAGCGCAATCATTATGCTCACTGTCCGCAACACCGAATCCGACAAGATTGACGCGCTTGATGCGGGTGCGGATGACTACATAGCCAAGCCTTTCAGTACACCCGAACTCCTGGCAAGGATTCGCGCGGCTTTACGCCGAGTCCCCCAGAGTCCAGAAAACCAACCAGCGACCCTGCGGCTTGGAGAGACCGAAATCAATTTTGTCCAGCGACGAGTAACCACGGGAACGAAACAAGTGCGGCTTACTCCGAAAGAATTCGATCTTCTTCAATACTTAGCGACCCATCCGAATGTCCCGCTTTCTCACGCACGACTCCTGCAGTCGGTATGGGGACCCGATTATGGAGAAGAAGTGGAATACTTGCGAGTGTTCATTAACCAACTTCGGAAGAAGATCGAGAAGGACCCATCGAAGCCACAGTACATCCTGACGGAGCCGTGGGTCGGCTATCGTTTCGACACCGCGCAAAAGCAGCCGGTTACGCAGCCGGCTTCCGACGCTGCGCCACGACAGTGACCTGCATATCTGTGGCCAGACGGACCACCTTCATCACGAAATCCCGCAGGGCAAGAAACGAGAGCTGCCGCTTGACTGGCTTGGCCAGGAAAATCTGAGTCACGCCGTTGCGTCTGGCAAAATCCACCAGTGCCTGGGCTGCGTCCTCACCTTCAAGTACGCGCGTTTCCACGTGAAGCTTACGGCCGAAATCGAGGTGCTTTTCGATCGCTTCTCGCGCATCCGGCGCGAGCCGACCGAAATCCGCGGATGGCAGCACGCAAACTGCAAAACAATCGGCTCTCAGATAGTCCGACACCCGCCTGCCCCGGCGTATGAGTGCGGCTGTTGCAGGCGATTCTGAAATGTGAATGAGTATCTTCTCCTTGGACGACGGCAAGGGGGCCTCGATCTGTCGGACGTCCACCTCGTGAGCCGCATGACGCATCGCGACCTCGCGAAGGGCGCCCAGAATGTGTTCTTTGAAAAAGTTCTCCATCGCCTCTTTCGCTTTCTCGGGAGCATAAACGGCGCCGCGCTGCAAGCGATTGATCAGCGCCTGCGGCGGCAAATCCACGAGGACGATCTGGTCCGCCTGTCTCACAACCCAGTCCGGAACTGTTTCCCGGACGTCGATACCCGTTATTTCGCGCATGCGATCGTTGAGGCTTTCAATGTGCTGAACATTCATCGTAGTGAACACATCGATACCGGCATCCAGAAGGGCGATGACGTCTTCCCAGCGTTTCACTCTCAGCGATCCAGGGACATTCGTATGCGGAAGCTCGTCCACCAAACATATTCGAGGCTTTCGAGCAAGAATCGCAGAGGTGTCCATTTCTTCGAAGATTCTGTCGCGGTATTCCATCTTCCGGCGCGGAATCATTTCGAGACCTTGAGTCTTTGCAATAGTGTCCTGGCGGCCATGAGGCTCGAAATAACCGACGACGATGTCCTGGCCTTCTTTGGCAAGCTCCTGAGCTTCTTCCATCATCTTGTATGTTTTGCCCACTCCCGCCGCGTATCCAAGATAGAGTTTCAGCTTTCCGTTATTCATTGCGCCGGCTCGTTTGGGAAGATGCGTACATCCATACCTTCCGCTTCCAGGATCAAACGCTCCACGGGATTCGCGCGCAAACGCTCCAACCAACCGCGACGGTGGCTGTGACCTACGAAGATTTGCGTGATGCCATGCTGCCTGGCGAAATCGATGAGGGCTCGAACAGGATCTTCGCCGTGCAACACTTCGACTTTTGCGCGTACTTCACGGGCGATCGAGATGAACTGCTCGATCGTATGGCGATCTTCGGGCGTCATTTCTTCCTGTTCAACGTAAACAACGAAGAGTTCGCCCCGAAAACGGTCGGCCTGTCTCTGGCCGCGTCGGATCATGACCTCAGCATTCGAATGAGGTGTAATGCAGACGAGGACACGTTCATGTGTTCCGTAATGCTGCTCGATTCCTGCCCGCCGTAAGTATTCCTCAAGTTGATAATCCACGACCTCCGCCGCCAGTACGAGCGCAAGCTCGCGTAGCGCGGACAATTGTCGGGAAAGTTGCTCAGGCTCGGTCATTGTGGCGCCCTTCTTGATCGTTCGCGTAACGGCGTATTCGGGCGGAGCGTCCACGATTTCGATTTCATCCGCAGTTTTGATGAAAGACAGTGGAACAGCCTCGCGAACAACCTTCCCCCGAATGGCCTCCACTCGGGGCTGGTACTCTTTGACGTATTGCAGGTTGATGGAGGTCAGCACGGAAATGCCTGCCTTCAGCAGTTCTTTCACATCCTGCCAGCGACACGAATTCCTCGATCCCGGAGGATTATCGAAGGCGAGTCCGTCAATGATGGCAACTTCAGGCTTTCTCTGGAGAACGGCGGGAACGTCGATGATCAGTGAATTCAGATCCGTCCTCATTGGGATCGCCTCGAATACTTTTAACAGGCTCTCCACGCCAGCCGATACTTCGGGCTGCGCGCTCGCCACGACAACATCTTCACCGCGTGCTTTACGCCGCCGCCCCTCATCGAACATCCGATAGGACTTGCCGACACCGGATGCGTAACCTAAGAAGATCTTGAGCTTTCCTTGAGAGGCCTGCCGTTCCTGCGCTTCGACATGCCGCAGAATCTGTTCCGGAGTCGACCGCCTGTGCTCCGATTCAGGCATCGGCCGTCACTTCAAAACTAAAAGGTGATGCGACAGTAATGAACAATAAACGGCCGGCAGGCTTTGAAAGTCGTGGATTGCCCCATCGCCGCTGTTCGATAGCCATTGAAAGGAAGGACTCCTGTGAGAGTGGAAGACAATGAATGTGCTTCGCGCTCGCACGTAAGACCATAAATGCTCGAAATCTACCTGGAACTTGGAACTTCCTCATCGAGCGCGAGGTTCAACATAAGGACGTTCACTCGCGGCTCTCCAAGGAACCCCGCGTTACGCACCTCAATGAATCGTTCCACTAAGCTACGAATCTGCATCGAATCAACATTACGGGCGACGGCGACTCTCGCAATCTGCGCGATCGCATTGGCAGGACTGATGTGCGGATCGAGACCGCTCCCGCTGGCCGTCAGGGCGTCGGCGGGAATCAGTCCGTCGAAATCAGGATTCTCCATTCGGAAATGGTCGGCCGACGCCTTCAGGCGATCAAAGAGCTTTTGACTGGTAGGACCCAGATTGGAGCCGCTTGAGGCTGACGAGTCGTAACCATCGGCGCCGGCCATCGACGGGCGCGGATGAAAGTATTCAGGCCTGGTGAACATTTGGCCAATCAGTCTGGAGCCGATCGCCTGGCCATTGCTCATCACGAGGCTGCCGTTGGCTTCGCTGGGGAATAGAAGCTGTGCAAGAGCCGTTACAGCACCAGGATAAATCAGTCCTGTTAAGACAGTCATGAATATCATGATTCGAAAGGCGGGGAGCAATTGTTTAAACATGAATACTCCTCAAGCAAGCCCCAAGGCATAGATGATGCGATCGATCAGCCAGATGCCTGGAAACGGAACGATGATTCCTCCCAGCCCATAGATAAGCAGATTACGGCGCAGCAGACTTGCCGCGGTTTCGGGACGATATTTCACACCGCGTAACGCGAGGGGAACGAGAGCGATGATGATCAGTGCATTGAAGATCACCGCCGCCAGCACCGCACTCTGAGGATTGTGTAAACCCATGATGTTGAGGCGGCCCAGCGCGGGATACGTCGCCACGAACATGGCTGGAATAATGGCGAAGTATTTCGCCATGTCGTTGGCAATCGAAAACGTTGTCAAGGCCCCCCGGGTGATCAGGAGCTGCTTGCCGATAGCAACAATTTCGATAAGCTTCGTCGGATTCGAATCGAGGTCCACCATGTTGCCCGCTTCCTTAGCCGCCATCGTTCCCGTGTTCATGGCGACACCGACATCAGCCTGCGCAAGCGCGGGCGCGTCATTGGTCCCATCTCCAGTCATCGCAACAAGACGGCCTTCCGCTTGTTCTTTCTTGATGTAATTCATTTTGTCGGCCGGCGAAGCCTGAGCAAGGAAATCGTCGGTTCCGGCTTCGGACGCAATGGCCGCGGCGGTCAACGGGTTGTCGCCCGTAATCATCACAGTGCGAATGCCCATCGCGCGAAGCTGCGCTAGGCGTTCTTTCATGCCGCCCTTGACGACGTCCTTGAGATGAATGACGCCGAGCGCCCTTTGCCCATCGGCAACGGCCAAAGGAGTTCCACCCTGCCGGGCAATTCGATCCGACACATCGACTAAAGTCTGAGGAATCTTACCTCCCTGCTGTTTCACAAATTGGCTGATTGAATCAGTCGCTCCCTTACGCAAGAACCTTCCGTCCATGTCGACTCCGCTCATTCGCAGATGTGCGGAAAACGGAATGAATTTCGATTCATGCGCCGACACCTCGCGGCCCCGCAATCCATATTTCTGCTTCGCCAGAACCACAATTGATCGGCCCTCGGGGGTTTCATCCGCAAGGCTGGCCAATTGAGCGGCATCCGCAAGGTCGCCTTCCTGGACTCCATCGACGGGAATAAATTCGACTGCCTGACGGTTGCCGATCGTGATCGTGCCGGTTTTGTCCAGCAGCAGCGTGTTCACGTCGCCGGCCGCTTCTACAGCCTTGCCGCTCATGGCGAGCACGTTGTGCTGCATCACGCGGTCCATGCCGGCGATTCCGATCGCGGACAGCAGTCCCCCGATCGTGGTCGGAATCAAGCAGATGAGGAGCGCTACCAACACGGCAATGGAAGGCGCCGAGCCCGACCCTGCGGCGCCGACGCTATGGGCGGCAAAGGGCTGAAGCGTGACGACCGCTAGCAGGAAGATGAGTGTGAGTCCAGCGATGAGAATGTTCAGGGCTATTTCATTTGGCGTCTTTTGCCGCTCTGCGCCTTCAACCAGTGCGATCATCCGGTCCAGGAATGTCTCCCCCGGATTGGATGTGATGCGGATACGAATCCAATCCGAGAGCACTTTTGTGCCGCCGGTCACGGCGCTGCGGTCTCCGCCGGACTCACGAATAACCGGTGCGCTTTCTCCCGTGATAACGGACTCATCCACGGTCGCGATACCTTCGATCACCTCGCCATCGCCCGGAATAACATCGCCTGCTTCGCACAGCACCAACTCGCCGGCTCGCAGTTTCGAGGCAGCAACCACCTCGACGCGGCCGCCATCGAGAATCCGCGTGGCCATAGTTTCTGCCTTCGCCTTTCGCAGTGTATCGGCCTGCGCCTTTCCGCGTGCTTCCGCCATCGCTTCCGCAAAATTCGCAAAAAGAACCGTGAACCAGAGCCATAGGGAGATCTGCAAGAGAAAGCCGATACCGGATGCGCCTGCCGCCGCGTCGCGGATCAGAAACACGGTGGTGGCGGCTGCCCCAACTTCCACGACGAATATCACCGGATTTTTTAGAAGAGTTCGCGGATTGAGTTTACCAAATGAATCCCGAATCGCGCGCTTCAGGATTCCCGGATCCGATAGAGGGCGTGCAAAAACCAATTTTTTCGGCGACAGTTCTGGCGTATTATCGGCGTCCTTTGGAACTGGGCGCGGATTATTTTTAGCTTTGAGAATTGCCGACATTCTTAAAACAGCCTTCCTTCAAGCATCACAAGATGCTCGACAATCGGACCAAGCGAAAGCGCAGGAAAGTACGTTAGAGCTCCGACGATAAGAACGACGCCAATGAGAACGGCGACAAAGAGCGGTCCGTCCGTCGGAAATGTGCCGATCGTTGCCGGAACTCGCTTCTTTGCGGCGAGACTTCCAGCAACGGCAAGCATCGGAATGATGATCAGAAACCGGCCGATGAGCATGGCCAGACCAATCGTCAGGTTGTACCACGGAGTGTTCACTGCTATTCCAGCGAATGCACTTCCATTGTTTCCGACACCGCTGGAATAGGCGTAAAGGAGCTCGCTGAAACCATGAGGGCCGCTGTTGTTCAGGTTCGCCGTTGTCGAACCGTAAGAACCATTCCAGTACCCACCCATCTGAAACTCCAATACGGACGACAGCCCGGTAAAGACCAGCAGTGCGGCAGCACACGCAATCAGCGCGAGCATTGCCATTTTGACTTCCTTGCCTTCGATCTTTTTTCCCAGATATTCGGGCGTGCGTCCAACCATCAAGCCCGCAATGAACACGGCGAGAACCGCGAAGAGGAGGATTCCGTAAAGGCCAGCGCCCGCGCCGCCAAAGATCACTTCGCCGGTTTGTATGAAGAACATCGGCACAAGGCCGCCGACCGGTGTGTAGCTGTCGAGCATGCTGTTTACACTGCCGTTGCTGGCCGCCGTCGTTGCCGCAGCCCAAAGCGCAGAGTTCGCGATGCCATGCCGGACTTCCTTTCCTTCCATGTTTCCGCCCGGCTGGAATTCCGTCGCCTGACTGGCGATTCCCATTTTCGAGAGAGCCGGATTTCCGGCTTGTTCGGCGCCATAACAAACGAAAACGCCAACAAGGAACATGACGCTCATCGCTGCGAACAGCACCCATCCCTGCCGGATGTCGCCGACCATGACACCAAACGTGTAGGCCAGTCCCGCCGGGATGAGGAGAAGATAAAGTGTCTGGAAAAAATTCGACAATGGCGTTGGGTTTTCAAAAGGATGAGCGGAATTCGTATTGAAGAAACCACCGCCATTGCTGCCCAATTGTTTTATGGCAACCTGAGATGCCGCCGGACCACCCGGAAACGTTTGTGTGACGCCTTCCAATGTGGTTGCCTGGCGGTATGCGCTGAAATTCTGAATGACGCCCTGAGAACAAAGGAAGAGCGCACCAATCAAGGACAATGGCAGCAAGACGTAGACCGTTGCTCGGACCAGATCCACCCAGAAGTTTCCGATGGAGTTTGCTTCTTGTCGCGCAAATCCACGGCACAGTGCAATAGCCACAGAGATTCCTGCGGCCGCGGAAACAAAGTTTTGCACCGTGAGCGCCGCCATTTGTACGAAGTAACTCAGGGTGGTCTCTCCGCCATAGGCCTGCCAATTGGTATTGGTCATGAAACTAACTGCGGTATTAAAGGATAAGTCCGGCGTGCTCTGCGTTCCGCCAAAACGCTGAGGATTGAACGGCAGAAGACTTTGCAGCCGCTGGATTGCGTAGACAAACACGAAAGAAATAAAGCTGAACGCTAGAAGGCTCGCAGTGTACTGCGTCCACCGCTGGTCGACGTTCTCTCTAATTCCACAAAGCACGTACGCGAGCTTTTCAAGAGGGCGAAGAATAGGCTGTAAGAGCGTTTTCTCGCCTTGAAATACGCGCGCCATGTACGTGCCGAGCGGCTTCGTCGCAATCAGCAGGACAATAAAATATGCCGCAATTTGAAAAATACCGATCGAGGTCATGGTGGAATTCTAGAAACGTTCCGGTTTTAACAGTGCATAGAGCAGGTACATGAACAGGCCTATCGATGCGATGCCGGCTATGAGGTAATCCATAGATCGATGCTCACAGCTTGTCGCATGCTTTAGTCAGGAGCCAGCACCCTACGAAGAACAGCGACGCAATGCCTAGAGAAAACAAATCCATCATGCCTTCACTCCTTATCCGTCGAAAACACGACGCGATGGCCGGCAGCCTGAAGCTTTTTCGCCAGACGGCTTTCAGGACTCAGCAACCATCGGCGACGGCGGTGCAAAACGATGACCGATCCGGGCGCGAGCACGTCATTGAGCATCTGCCATCGATCACGACACAGGCGAATATCGATCCGGGCCGCAATGGCGCTGCGATCTATCAGGGTGCGAAGCCGGCGCTGTAGAAATGCTTCAGAAATCGGCGGTTCCTCGAGAGGCAGCGGGTACGGAACAATCTGAGGCGCCAATAATCGAATATGTGCGTGCAACCCGTTCGTCAATATTGCCGCGGTCTTTAATGCAAGAAGTGTTTGGCGCGTCTCCGTGCAAAGAACGATCACTTCGAAATCTTCTCTGCGATCGATGCGGGTTGCCACATTGAGTGTTCGCTCAGCTTTCATTTCTCCAAGATAGACTGGCGGCAATAAGGAAGGCATAAAGGAACCGTAAGGACTGTGTGGGCGTAAACTAAGGTGTTGAGCTGGGATTCTTTCGAAAGGTGACAATTTTATGATCAGAGTTCTCGCAAACTGCGCATGGGTTATTGGAGGTTTGCAGTTGTTGGCTGGTTATGGCGCTGCTCAATTAAATGCTCCTGGCAAGGCGTCCGCTTCTGACGTTATTGAGCCGTCGGTGCTCGCAACGATCATCGGAGATGCACGGGCGTCGAAGCCAGTTATCATTCAGGTAGGATTTCCTACTTTATTTAAGAGCAACCGGATTCCTGGATCATCGCACGCCGGACCAGGAACCACGCCGGCAGGCCTTGAAGCCCTGAAAGAGACGCTCGCCAAAGTTCCTAAGGATCGCGAGATCGTCATTTACTGCGGATGCTGCCCCTGGGACAAATGCCCGAATATCAGGCCCGCCCTCGATCTACTGCGAAAGCTCGGTTACACGCGCGTGAAGGCGCTCATGATCGAAAATAATTTGGATGACAACTGGATCAAGAAAGGATATCCGGTTCAGAAGGGATCGTGAAAAAGGGTAGACAAAAAGGGGCAGTGAGCAATTTCTGACTGCAAGAAATTGTTCACTGCCCCTTTTTGTCTACCCTTTTCTTGGGTTTCTCCCAGCCTGCTACTTTTTCACTGTCCGCCGGACGATGTCATCGGAACAACGAACGGTTCGGGAATAATTCTCGATGGATCTGCGTCCTTTCGCGGGCGGAATTTCGAGACATTGTTACCCTGTGCGTTGGCGACATACAAGCTGCCTTCGCCATCGACGCTCAGTGCGTGCGGCCCCCAAAGCTCGCCAGGTCGCCGACCGAACGTGCCCCATGAATAGAGCAGACGTCCATTAAGGTCATACTTCAGAATTTTATGGACAGTTCCATCTCCGATCCAGATGTTCTGGTTCTTATCCATGTACAGGAAGTAAGGCAGCGGAATGTTGGGCCACATCTCGATGAACTTTCCATTTTCGTCAAAAACCTGGACACGTGAGTTGTTTCGATCACTCACGTATAGCCGATGTTTTGCATCCACAACCATGCTATGGACCGTGTTGAACTCTCCTGGCCCTGGATTCGGTCCCTTGCCGGGCTTGCCGAACTCGGACAGATACTTTCCGTCTTTGGAAAAGCGCACAACACGAGTATTGCGATAACCGTCGGTGACAAAGAAGTCGCCATTCGGCATAAACGTTATGCCAGAGGGCCAATTGAAATGCGTCTTATCGTCTCCTGGTACACCCTTTTCACCCAGGCGCATGACCAATTTTTTGCCGTCGTTGGTGAACTTGAGAACCTGATCGCCGACGTGATCCACCAACCAAACATGCTTCTCTGGATCATAAGGGCTAATCGTGACAGTGTGGGCGTTCACGAATTCATTGTTGTGTTGTTCCCATGACTCGACGAGTTTACCGGCCTTGTTGAAAACCATCATCATGTGTTGCATGCGCGGCTTCTGCGCAGATTGCTCAATGACCGCTTGAATGAGATCGAGCGCGTTATCCGGATTCTTCGGTTTGAGAACGGGAAGTTCACCACGCATGTACACGAAAACGCGCTCTGGCGACTGCGCGAAAATTGCTGGCGAGGAACCCCAGGTCCAGCCCTGCTCGAAAAAATCACCTACCGGCCAATTCGGAACGTATTCGTATGGACCGGTGACATCCGCTCCACCCTTGACGTCCGAACCTTTTTGCTGCGCCACCATCATCTGCCCCGATGAACCGACAAAGATCGCGGTGAGGCCGGCCAGAATGACCAGCGAAAGCATCCATCTCCATCTTCCGATCTTCATGACACACCCCTTATCAAACAGAGTCCAAAAGCAATGTAGAGAATGACAGGACCTAATTAAATCACAACAGTTTAGGAACGAGAACGTATTTTGGGTTCGGTCTTACCCCGCCCGCTGATTCATGGACCTCGATGTGCATGTGTTGAGACGTAACCGAAAAGAAAGGATTCCATATGAAAACAGCTGATCAGGCACAGTACTTAGCGTTGTATGCGTCGGCATGCTGCGAAGATGAAATGATTTTTGCGAGCGGTGATCTGTTTTCCAGATGCCTCAATTGCAACCGGGCGACTGAATGGCGAATGGTGGAAAGGGTCATGTCGTGGCAGGAGTTGGACGAACGGGTGGCAGACAACGCCCCTTATCTTCTTGCAGCCTAATCGGGCAACTCCGAGTCTAAAGCTGTGAACCGTTTCTTCCGAAGGAATAGGTTGAACGGAGTATTCATCAGGTAACTCTATGAAAACCGACGAAGCAACCCATGTCCAGCCTCTGGTCCTCTGGCAATGCGCTTGTGGTGGGCTGGATCTTGCAAAGCGCGATTTTCAACATGTGATTGCCTGTACGCAGTGTGAAACCCTGGCGGTAGAAATCTGGAATGCCTTGGACGATCTTCACAAGTCTCTGCGTCTTAGCCGGCCCTGCACGTCCTGAAATCTAGGTCTCTTACTCCCACGTTAACCTCGGCGCGATGGTTGTGGTGTGCACGTGATTTCGCACAAACGCGTATGACCCGAAAAAATCGGTTGTTAAGACCGGGTGCTCATTTGCCTCGCAAAGCGGGTACGAAGAAAACACCGATGGTCCCCAGAAGCGTTAGGACTGTTAGCAGACCGCCCAACTGCACTGACCGTGGGCGATAGCGAAGAGTGACCCGATGAATGCCTTGTCCGACCGGAACGCCACGCAAGAATCCGTCGACCCGGCAAACCGTGGCCGGTTCGCCGTCAACCTCAGCGATCCACCCTGGATAGAAAACCTCGCTTAAAACAAGCAATCCGGGCGCTGGGCTGTTTGTCTTGAGTTCGAGACGATTCGGCTCGTATGTGATCCATTCCACGTCTTCGACGCTCGACACAAGGTTGCTGGGACCGATGTCCAGCTCTGATTCGACAATGGCAGTATTTCGTAAATCAAAACTTGCCTCATCCAGTCGCTTCAGAGGCCGCTCCTTAGAAGGATCTACTTCAACCTTGTAAACAATCCATGCTCGAGGAAAAGCATCTTTGTTCTCGAAAACGCTCCAAACATCGTCGCTGTATACCGGTACGCCCGCCGAAGGCTGTTGCTTGTTCCGAACAGTGTACCGGACATTCAGTAATTGGTTCATTCGCGGATGACCGAGATGATGAGCATAGTCGACTAACATCGTCGCACTCATGGCCCAAGTAACCGGGATGCCATAAGCGTTTCCGATGTTTGGCGAAGAGGGAACGTCGAAATGTACACGCGCCATCTCTTCTCTGGATTTAAAAAAATCTGCGAGCCTGCGGTCATTGACCAATTGCGATAGATGGTCATTATTTTGTTCTTGAGCTTCAATCTTCGACTTGATTGTTTGATTGAAAGCGTAAGAATCCATTGCAACAAGCGATACGAGCAGGACGGCAGCGACATTCGATCCCCGTGTACGTTCGGCATATACGAGCAACGCGTAGGAAGCCGCTATCAGAAAAAACGAAAAATAGGTCCATTCAGGAGGGGGTGTCAGCAGGTGAAGACTTGCAGCACTTAACAGCACAGCGAAGACCGCGATGCTCCACTTCAACAAGCGGTGGAGGGTTGACAACGATAGCGAATCCCCAGATCGACGGCCGTCAAAAATCCAGTTCACACCGTACCCCGCTAGAACAGCCATCGCGAAATGTGTGAGGTATATGAACCGGCCTGGCTCACGAGCCATATCAAGGAAGGGAACGAGGTAAAGAACCCCGTGAAGAAATGAAAAAGACCCCCAGGTGTACAGATATGACAGCGTCGCCAGCAATGCGAAATACTTCACCCATCGATTGCTCCACTGCTTCCAGATTCCGATGATCACTAGCAACAGCGGCATGACCCCAAAGTAATTGCTTGATTCATGATTGCCCGTATCGGCGCCACCAAACAGGAATGAAAAAATCGATTCGGGTCCGTATCGCGCTTCGTCGCCCAGGATGGCGTAGGGGACCTTCTGGAATGAGCGTATCGGAGAATCACCGCCGACCCACCGAAATGCTCTTGAACCGTATTCTATTGATGGCAGCACCTGAACGGCGCCGAACAAAATTGAGATGATGACTACAATCGACAGAGTTGAAATTACCGGGACAAAGTTTTTCCGATCCGCACCCGACCAAATTGCGAAGAGACCAAACGAGCTCACCACAATCAAGTCCATGATCGCAATGTGCAGACTTCCCGCAAGAAACGTCATTCCAAGCGCCAACCCTGAAGCCGTAGCATTGAGCGCTTTATCAATAAACCGCTTCGCCTCAAATGCCCGAAGGAAGAAGAGTAATACGAGAGGCAGCCACGGAGCCGCATCGAGAATATTCGGCCAGCCGACCTTCAGCACAAATCCACCAGCACCGAAACACACTCCGGCGACAAGCGATGCAAGGCCGCTCAAACCTAGCCGTCTCGCAAACAAGAACGTAAGGAATGCGGCGAGCCAGTGAGAGAAAACAAAAAAGATATTGAACACGCGTTCGGACAAGAGTCCGTTGGAACCGAGAGGCGCGAGATATAAAGCGATCTTGAAGGGATAGAAGAGCCCAGTTTGCATCTCCCCGATAAAGGTATTGCCCGCAAAGCGATAAGGGTCCCAGATTGGAAGAATGCCCTTCTGGATGTACGTTGCAGCAAAGGTGTACCAGGCATAAGTCTGATTCACGACTTCCCACCCCCACAAAACCGAAAACTGTTTCGTGAAGAGGATCTTCCAGAAGGAAAAAAGGACAATGAGCGTCAGTAACAAAATCCAGCGCCAGTCCCCATTTCGGCGGCTTTCCATGCATAGGCGTTATAGCTGAACGATAGTTGGAGAGTAAAGGCTGGAGCGCGGATGAAATTTCACGAGGGCGCAACCCTCTTTAGGCTGACGGAAGGGTTTGAAACGGATTAGGTTTCAGTTCTGAAAGATCTCATTCCTCTATGCAACTTTCTTTGCGTGTCGAACAGCTATTTCATCCAGAACTTCGATGAACTCGCATACCAACGACTGGCATGCGGCGCAGTCCGAAAGATGCTCGAAATGTTCGCCCACTAGATCGGATGATCCGCAACTATAACCCCACAACAGCATCGAAGGAACGTGCAGTTCATCATCGCCCATATGATATTTGGACTGATCACACTGCCGTTGGACAGCGGACAGATTTAGATTGTTGAAAGCCAGCCCACCAGAAATGATCCGGCAGGCTGGATGTCGATTGAGTTCAGGTCGATGGAATTCAGAATGATGGACTACGCGGACTGGCCATGCGATTTGAGCAATGCTGCTTCTGCAACGCTAGTGCTTACCCGGAGCAACCCATCTCGCAACTCCGCTTTAACTTTCTCCGGTTCAATTGTTTTGGGAAACGTAATCATCCGTACTGCACAGTCCCGACTCAGTTCGGAAAGATGCAGCAAAGCGCCCTCTTCCAACCTATGGCGGTAGGCATCCGCGAAAACGAGAAGTTCCGAATCGGACGCGCAAATATCGATTTGCCCCGCGTTGAAGCCCGGAACTCCGACCTGCATTACGAACTCGCCGTTCGTTTCACCGAGATCGACGCGCGGAACCCCGATCAGCTCTCTTTCGGCCTCCAGCCAATCATCCAAGTCACGGCCAAAACCGCCGCCTCTTCTTAGAAACAACTCGTAGGCACGCTGCCGGACCGGTGCAACAATCCGGTCGTATTCGGCACGCACATCGTCAACAGTAGGAACCCGCACCTTTACTGACTGACTCATCTTTCCCTCCGCTGCTCAGGCTTAGTGGCAACCCGACAAGTAAACAGATCGTAGCCACGGCCTGCGACAGGCGCTATCGGCGCTCATCCCTTTCCTCCGTAGGACTAACCCGGCCGCCCGGATTTCCTTGATCCCTGGCTGAAAGCGCCGGCGTCTAACTCTATATGGAGTTCGGCAATGCCAATCGAGATTCGTCGTAAGGACGTGAAAACGCTCGTTGCGCAGGGCCGGGCGCAATTGGTGGACGTGCTACCGGCATCCGCATATAGAAAGGAGCATCTACGGCACGCTCTCAATATCCCGCTGGACAACATGACCGCCGAGACCACGCGGCGTCTTCGCAAGGACCAGGCCGTCATTGTCTATTCAGAGGATTATCAATGCGACCTCAGCGCACGCGCTGCTTGGCGCATGGAAAGCATGGGCTTTCAAGAAGTTTACAGATATACGCCCGGGAAGGCGGACTGGCTGGCGGCTGGTTGGGAGACGGAGGGGTCCCAGACCAACAAGGAACGAGTAGGGCGCATTGTATTGAAGGACGTACCGAAGTGCGGCCTCCGGGAGAGGATGGAAAACGTCAAGCTGCGGCGGCGCCCAAGCCAAGATTTATGCGTTGTCGTAAACGACCGGAACATCGTGATGGGCGTCATTCAGGATAAGAGTTGGGAGGCTGACCCTCAAGCTCGTGTTTCTGACGTCATGCGTCCGGGCCCCCGGACGTTTCGTCCAGATCAGGCCCCGAAGGACGTGACGAAGAACCTTCGCGGGGATGACGAGACAGCGATTGTCACGACCTCGGACGGCGAATTGCTGGGAATATTTAGGACAGCTCACAAAAAACCCCAAAAGGTGCGTAAGGCCGCCTAGGGAATCTCTCTTGTTGGAGGGTTATTATGAAGATAAAGGAAATAATGACTACGGAGGTGGAGTGCGTTTCGCCAGACACGACCCTCAAGGAACTGGCGGACAAGATGAAAAACATGGATGTCGGTTTTTTCCCGATTTGCGAGAATGATCGGCTCATCGGCGCCGCCACAGACCGGGATATTGTCATAAGAGGAGTGGCTGAAGGCTTAGACAACGAGTCGAGCGTGAGAGAAGTGATGTCGACCGAGATCTACTACGCATACGAGGATGAAAACGTCGAGGAAGTGGCTCGGAAAATGCAGGACCGCGACGTTCGGCGTTTGCTTATCCTAAACCGTGATAAACGCCTTGCGGGAGTGGTTTCTATTGGCGACCTCTCGCAGGCAAAGGGGAAGGAAAAGCTGGTGGGCGAAACGACTCGGGATATCACGCGGGCTGCTTAGAAACCGGCAGCGAGCAATTTCATTTGAGAATTGCCCGCTGCCCTCTACCTATTCACCTTGAGTAACTCGACTTCAAAAGTCAGTGTGGAGTTGGCAGGAATCGCTCCAGGGATCTCTCGAGCACCGTAACCAAGATCCGGCGGTATGATGAGCTCGCGCTTTCCGCCAACCTTCATTCCCTCAACACCCTCATCCCATCCTTTAATCACCCGTCCTGCGCCGAGGGGGAAAGTGAAGGGGCGACCCTTGTCGACGGAGCTGTCAAACTTGCTACCTCTCTTGCCGTCCACATAGAGCCATCCGGTGTAGTGCACGTCGACGACTGATCCTTTTACCGCTTCATCGCCGACGCCAACCTTCACATCTATGTATTTGAGCCCGGATTTGGTTGTATTCACTTTTGCCTGCCCTGTCTGCCCAGCTGTGATTACCGCGAAAGCCAAGATTGAGAAAACGGTTGTAAAAGTCTTCATCATGTCAGCAAGTGTAATCGAAGAACTGCAGCTGCGTCGCATAGTTTTATTCCGATTCAGGCATACTGCGAGCGGCATCTTGTACATCGGATTTGCACGCGTCGCATATGAAAATCGTCTGTTTTTCGTTTTCGCCGGAGACCGTGCCAGCGCCCGAATCCGGAGTTGCTCTGCAATGGGGATTGAAACAAGAACTTTACTTCGATAAGATTCCCCCAAAAAATTGCAGCCGTAGGAAAACTACGGTCTGTAGCGAGGTGATTCATGGGACGAAAGTTGGAGATCCGAGCCAATCTGGAGAAAGCCTACGAAGACGTCTTCAGTAAGGAGGCGGTGGCGGCTCTGGAGGCCCTCTCTGGATTGGACGCCGACCGAAAGGCAGTTATGACCGCTCGAATTGAGCGGCGAGCGGCGCGTGCTAGGAACAAGCAGCGGATAGCCTTCCTCGACCCAGAGGCGACTATTCCGCGCACGCAAATTAAGGTTGCTGACGCAAGATCAGGAAATTTCGTCGGCAGCGAGATTCCTGCAGACCTGCAACGGCAGTGGATTCAGGGGACGGGCCCCGCAGCGAAGCCAAATTCCCCTATAGAGTCCAGCATTCGCAATGTTGCATATGCTCTCTTGTCGGGCGCCGACGGATGGATGTTCGATGGCGAAGACGCACTAGGACAGACCGGCTCGATGTCTCTGGACAATCACCGAAATCTGAAGCTGGCTATCAATAAGGATCCGATCTTCCTGAAAGTCGCCGAACAAGTCGCCGGGGAAATGAACAAGTGGGGCAAAGAATTCTTCGGAAAGCAGATCATCGAAGACTGGAAAAAGCAGCTTAATTTTACAACGAAGATTTTTCGAGCCCGTGGACTTCACCTCGACGATCGCCATATCCGGCATGCCAACGGCGCGAGTTTCTCGGCCTCAATATCGGACGCCACTCTTTACGTAGTCAACAATCATAAACGCCTCCTCCAGGACGGCTCATCTATTGTGCTGTACCTGCCGAAAATTCAGACGGCTGAAGAAGCCGCTGTGTGGAACAGCATCCTCTCTGGAATTGAGCGGCAGGTTGACATCGCGGACGGAACCATTAAGGTTTACGTACTTGTTGAGCAGATCGAGGAGTGCTTCCAGTTGATGGAGATCCGTGCGGCCCTGGGAAAACACTTCATCGGATTCAATACCGGTCGCTGGGATTACATCAACAGCGTTTCCGATGCGTTGCATTGGGATAAGGAATTCGTTAACCCGAATATCGACGTCATTTTGATGACTTACGGTTACATGAGGACCTATGAAGACCGTGTGCGGCGGGCCGTCAACACTCCCGACAAGAATGGACAATGCGCGCTGTGGCAGGGAGGAATGGAGCCCAACATTCCGGTGGGATCTGAAGCTGGCGTTGCGGCTGGAATGAAGCGCGCTGTGGCAGGAGCGGAACGCGAACAACGCGAAGGCGCCAGCGGCAAGTGGGTTGCTCACTGGAAGATGGTTCACATCGTGCGGCCTGTATGGGAGAAGGTCGGAGATGCCAACCAGCTTGGACGTAAATTCCCCCCTCTTACTTATACGGATGCAGATGCCAACGCACTGATTCTTTTAGAAGGCGGCGCCCGCACTATTCGCGGCGCCCGCGATCTACTGAGCGTCGGACTGCAGTATGGCAACGCGTTCGGCCAAGGCCTCCAAGCCGCGGCTCTGAAGCCTGCCGACTATTTTGGCAACGATGACGTTCTCTATTTGATGGAAGACGCAGCAACCGGCGAAATTCGGCTGAGCATTCTTTGGGAATGGCTCCATAAGAGCGCCACGTTGACCGCAGACGATCCGGAGACTGGAGCGAAGGCAGGAGATCGTTTCACTACGCAGCTCTTCTCGCGACTTCTCAACGAGGAGTATGAAAAGCTGCGCAAGGCGAGCAATCGCGACGTCCATGATGTATCCAAGAACACGACTCTTCCGATCGCTCGTGAAATCGTCGAGGCGTACGTCATGGACGAGGTCAAGCTCCCGTGGTACATCGATCTCCTCAACATCAATTTGAACAATATGGACCTTGCAGAAGCCAAGAAACGCATAAAATTGCTTGCTGACGCGTTCCGCAAGGACGGTACGAGAATCACGGAAAATTTAGATTTCGAACTGGCCTCGGAAAAAAAACAATAAGAGCCAAGGGCGCAGGCGTGTGAAATGAAGAGACCGTCTGCGTCTTCAGTTCATTTGCGCGATAAGACGCGCTCCAAATCGCCGCGGCGGCAACTGTTGCTTCCTCTAGGCAATTGACACGGTTCGCGGACACCCGCAAAATCAAAGTGCATTCCAGCGCGAAAGTGGCGGAATTGGCAGACGCGCTAGACTTAGGATCTAGTGGGTTACCCCGTGGGGGTTCGAGTCCCCCCTTTCGCATGCAACAACCAACGGATCACTCCACTCAAGAATAATGAAGGCAGAACTCATTGACGTTAGCCATTGCAAAAAGAATCTGGATATTGAAATCCCGCAAGAGGCGGTAGATCACGAGATCAATCACATTGCGCAGGAGTTCGCTCGCAAAGCCCGGGTTCCCGGGTTCAGGCCGGGTAGAGCTCCTGTTGGCGTCATCAAAACGCGTTTCAAGGACGAAATTATTTCCGAAATGATGCAGCACCTTCTGCCGAGATATTTCGGTGAAGCGATAGGTGGACACAAACTTGACATCGTCGATGAGCCTCACTTCGAAGGAATCGATTACACGTCTGGTCAGCCTCTGCGCTTCAAAGCAGTATTCGAGGTCTATCCAAAGTTGGACATTACGAATTACACCGGAATTCCTGTACCGGCGGTTTCCAGCATTGTTGAAGAATCCGAGGTGGAAGGCTCATTGAAAAAACTTCAGGAGGACATGGCCGAACTCACTCCCATAGAAGATGATCATGCGATCACGGAAGGTGATTTTGCGGAAATTTCCTTCACTGGAACGATCCAAAACAGCGCCGAACCAGCAATAACATCGGATAAAGCCGTATGTGAAGTTGGCGGACGTACAACTCTTAAGGAATTTTCAAATAATCTGGTTGGCGCAAAGATCAGCGAGGAGAGAACCTTCACGGTCTCCTACCCCGAAAACTACCCTGAGAAGAGGCTGGCCGGGCACGCGGTGGACTATAAGGTCAGGATCGAAGCCATAAAAAAGAAGGATATTCCCGAGATCGATGATGAATTCGCGCAACGCTTCGGCGAATACAATACGATTAACGACCTCAGAAACAAGATTCGCAACGATATTGCAAACCACAAGAAAGAGCACGCACAAGAACAGATGCGAGAGAAGCTTCTGGAATGGCTGGAGGATAACAACGACTTCGAGATTCCGGAAATCCTTCGCGAACGGCA
>CAZIPZ010000046.1:0-4818 GCA_964541075.1 uncultured Solibacteraceae bacterium
AACGTCAATCCCGCGAAAAACTGCCTGGTTTGACGCCGGTTTGTTTGTCGAAACATAGCCAATGGTGTACTGGTTGCGGGCTTGTTCTGTCGCACGGCTATAGTTGTTTTCAAGGGCCTTGATGGAACTCGCAAAATATGCATCGCCGCCTGTAGTTTTGGCGTATTCGTCCAAAACCGACAATTTGCGGTTCATGAACCCAAGATCCATTCCGATCGCATAAACCTCAACGCCATCAGCGAGCAACCGATTGATCGTCTCATCGTAGGAATGATCGCTGCCGCCAGTTCGTCCGTCTGAGATGACGAGGACCATTCTTCTTCGATCGGCCGGGCGTTTGGATAGATCTGAAGCTGCGGTGAAGATGGCATCGTGAAGAACTTTAATATCCTTCTGCGGTGTTGTTGGTGCTCCCAACTGTCCGGGGGGAATGATCGGGGCGCCGTTAATCACCGGCCCTATGGCGGAGAAGGGTCCACCTGGAGCCGTGGGATACGGAGTAGAATCCGGCTTGATGTCCTTGAGTGTGATTAATGCGGACTCGTATTCGAATGTATTCGCGGAAAAGTCTGCAATTTTGGCGACGTATTTGTCGAATCGATAGACAGCGACCTCGTCAAACTCACTGAAGGCGCCCGCTAGCGCAGGGAACGTTTCCTGCAGCTTGTTCAGCGATCCTGCTGTAAGACCTGTGTCAACGAGGACTGCCGCGGAAAGTGGAACTGGATCTGTGCTGAAGTTAGTAATCGTCTGTTGGACTCCGTCTTCGAAGACCACGAAATCATCCTTCGTCAATCCTGACAGTAAGCGGTCGCCGCTGCCTTTTACGGTGACTGGAACGTTAACGAGATCAATGCGCGTACGAATCTGAAAGTCTTGAGCCCTGCCGATTGTCAAAAGAAGAAGAGCGGCTGTTATTGGAGATAAAAATTTAGCGATCACTGAGATCTTTGGCCGCATAGTATCCCTTCCTGGCTTTGATCTGATAGCTCGAGTTCTTCGGCGCGATTCGAATCTTGCGAAACTTTCCATCCCTTGCGGGATTTGAGGAAACGTATCCAAGACTGTATTGCGTACGGAGCTCCTCAGCGATTTGATTGAAAATCTTTTCGAAGCTGGTCCGCCCGTCAGCGACATAGGCTGCGCCGCCTGTTTCCTCGGCAAACTTTTTTAAAGTTCCCAGATCACCCATTCCTCCGAGGCGCCGCGTTAGAAATCCGCGCGAGCTATTCGAAATCGCATAGATCACAGTGTCGCTGCGATGCGCGGCGATCAATGCTTCCACGAATTGCACTTTGCTTGTGGTGTCTTCGCCGTCACTGATCAGCACGATGGCTTTACGCCCCGTTTCTGTTTTCAACTTGTCTTCGCAAGCAAGATAGACTGCGTCATAAAGCGATGTGCCGCCTCCCATTTCGAGACCGCTGATAGCGCTCTTGAGGCTTCTAACGCTATCCGTGTAATCCTGAACGAGAGTAACGGATCGGTCGAATCCAATCACCAAGGCTAGATCTGAAGGACGCAATGTGGATTCAAGGAACGCTACTGCTGTAAGTTTCTCGTCCTCGAAAACGGGCCGTACGCTCGGACTTGTGTCGACCAGCAGCGCCAGCGTCAGCGGGCGTTCATTCTCTCGGGCGAAGTAGCGGATTTCCTGCTTCCTTCCGTCCTCCTCCACCGCAAAATCCTGCGCCTTCAAGCCGGGAACAAGTCTTCCTCTTCGGTCCGTCACCGTAAATTGAACATTGACGAGATCGACGCTGACTTTGAGGGTGTCCTGCGAAGGCCATGATGACGGCATAACCAGGACTGTCGATGCCATCAAGAGGATGAGGACCGACAATGGTTTCATTAGCAACATGTTATCATGCGGAGTCGGACGACATTCTATTAGACGATCACTCTAGTTTGCTGTTTATCCGGCCCCGGAAGATGTTGAAGTTAACGAATACGCTCACCGGCAATCAGGAAGAATTTGCTCCACTTGATGGAACCACCGTTCGCATGTACACCTGCGGCCCAACGGTATACAACTATGTACATATTGGCAACTTGCGAACCTATGTTTTCGAAGATGTGTTGCGTCGACACTTGTTGAGCAAAGGGTGGGCGTTGAAGCACGTTCTGAACATCACCGACATTGATGACAAGATCATTAAGGGTGCTATTGAAGCGGGAGTCGATCTGAAGACTTTCACGGAGCCGTACACGCGAGCCTTTTTCGAAGATTGTCAGGCCCTTCGCATTCAGCGTCCCGACATCGTTACGCCGGCAACGGACTACATCCCTGAGATGATTGCGCTCGTCGAGAAGTTGATTGAGTCGGGATACGCCTATAGAGAGGGCGCCTCTATTTATTATCGGATTTCACGATTCCCAAGTTACGGTAAATTGGCGCGTCTCGACAAACGTGAACTGAAGGCTGGCGCGCGTGTCGACGTGGATGAATACGAGAAGGAAGAGCCCCGCGATTTTGTGTTGTGGAAGGCGCCCAAGGATGAGAAAGAGCCTCGGTGGGACGCACCGTTCGGCGCCGGCCGCCCGGGATGGCACATTGAATGTTCCGCTATGGCGATGAAACACCTTGGAGACACACTAGATATTCATTGCGGTGCGGTGGACAACATCTTCCCGCACCACGAGAACGAGATTGCCCAAAGCGAGGCTGTTACGGGGAAGCCCTTCGTTCGATTTTGGATTCATGGTGAGCATCTCCTCGTCGAAAGCGAGAAGATGGCGAAATCGAAAGGCAATTTCTTCACACTGCGCGACCTCCTCGAAAAAGGCTACGAACCGATCAGTATTCGATACGCCTTGCTGTCGACTCCATACCGGACACAATTGAACTTCACCTTTGATAGCTTGCATCAGGCGGAAAAGTCGCTTGAGAGAATAGCGGAATTCCTGTTTCGTTTGAGAACGGCCCGCCTCCACTCAGGTCGGAATAATGAAATCTCGGCCGCTCTGCAACAGGCAAAGTCGGCGTTTGAGGCTGGACTTGATGACGACCTCAACACGGCGCAAGCGCTTGCTGCTATTTTCGACTTAATCCGCACGTGTAACAGTTCACTTTCCGAAATGAAGGTCTATGAAGAAGACCGGTCAGACATACTTGCATGGTTCAACAGCATTGACGACCGTCTTGGAATCATCCCTCCAATGGAAAAACTCGTGCAGGGCGATCAGGAGATCGAAAGGCTGATCGCACAACGAAACGAGGCTCGACGCAATCGCGACTTCGCCCTTTCCGATCGGATCAGGCAGGATTTGCTTGATCGAGGTGTGGTAATTGAAGACACACGAGAGGGCACAAGGTGGCGCCGCAAGTAGGATAGGTCAGGCGAATGCGCCTCGCCGAGGGCGAGTCCAGCAAGAGATGAGCGAAAAACTTCCTAGAATCATTACTCAACTTCCCGGGCCGAAGGCTCAAGAAGTCATTGAACGAGATCGCCGGCTGATTTCACCCTCTTACACCAGATCCTACCCCCTAGTGGCGAAGAGTGGACAAGGCGCGATTGTGGAGGACGTGGACGGAAATCGCTTTCTCGATTTCAACGCCGGCATTGCAGTGTGTTCAACGGGCCATTGCCATCCTGACGTCGTGAAAGCGATCCAGAACCAAGCCGAGTCGTTAATCCACATGTCCGGCACAGACTTTTACTATTCGCAAATGCCGGATGTCGCTGAACAGCTCAACTCCGTCATGTCTGGTGGAGGCGAATGGCGCTGCTTTTTCGGAAACTCTGGAACTGAAGCCGTTGAAGCTGCGCTGAAGCTGGCCAGGGCTCACACCGGAAGGTGGCAATTCATCGCTTTTCAGAATGCGTTCCATGGCCGAACGATGGGATCGTTGTCTCTAACATCTTCGAAGCCAATTCAGAGAACAGGCTTTGGGCCCCTAGTGCCCGGTGTTACACATATTCCGTACGCCAACTGCTATCGATGTCCTTTAAATCTGGAATACGGGGGAGGCAATTGCGGTGTTGCCTGCGCCAAGTATCTCGAAGACGTCGTTTTCAAAACGACAGTGAACCCGGCGGAGGTTGCTGCCATCGTCGTGGAGTCCATTCAAGGTGAAGGTGGATATGTCCCGCCGCCGCCGGAATTCTTGCCTGCGGTTGAGAAGATCGCTCGACGGCACGGTATTCTTCTGATCGCAGACGAAGTTCAAAGCGGCATGGGACGCACCGGCAAGATGTTTGCCTTCGAACATTTCGATTTTCACCCCGACATCATCGCAATTGCCAAGGGCGTTGCCTCTGGAATGCCGTTGGGCGTGATGATGGCGCGCGCCGAAATCATGGACTGGAAGGCCGGCGCCCATGCCTCAACTTTTGGGGGCAATCCCGTGTGTTTGGCAGCCGCTCGTGAAACCATTCGTCTCTTACGAGAGAAATATGTCGCGAACTCGGCGAAGGTTGGCGATTTCCTGCGGGCTCGCTTGGACGATCTCATGAAAGTTCATTCCGTCATCGGCGAGGTTCGAGGCCGAGGTCTGATGTGGGGAGTGGAAATCGTCAAAGACCGCAAGACGAAGGAACCGGCGACTCAAATGAGAGACGCTGTTATTGACGAGTGCTTCAAAGCAGGTCTTTTAGTGCTTGGAGCCGGACCATCCACAATCCGGCTGTCGCCTCCCTTGATCATCGATCAGGAGCAGGCGCAATTTGCGGTTGAGACGATCTCTCGCGCCCTCTCAACCGTTGCAAGCTAGAAGCGTCCTCAAGGACGTGCAGAACCTCGATGCCATTTCCATTCTTTTTCAATAGGCTTCTCACCTTTGGCCGCCGATCCGAAATTCTCGGCATCGATTATCTA
>CAZIPZ010000046.1:4828-21853 GCA_964541075.1 uncultured Solibacteraceae bacterium
ACGCACACTTGGCTTTCGAGTTGTGGCTTCGGGATATCGAACGAAAGCCGGTGAAGTAGACATCATCGCTTGGGACGGCGACATTCTCGTATTTGTCGAGGTGAAGGCTCGTCGATCTGACGATCCGCCCGAGAACGCCGTTGGCGAGACGAAGCGCCGTCGAATCTTTCATGCCGCGAGGTCGTACGTGGCGCGCCACAGGCTCAACGAAAAAACGCACCGCTTTGACATCCTGGCCATCAGTGAAAGCAGCGGACAAAGCCCCGAGTTCCGCCTTCTCCGTGATGTCTACCGCGTGTATAATTAAAACCTTTGCGGGACTAACTCAGTGGTAGAGTGCAACCTTGCCAAGGTTGAAGTCGCGGGTTCGAATCCCGTGTCCCGCTCTTAAAATCAACCACCTCGCAGGGTCGCAGGTTGCATTTCATAAAGCCGCTATGCCGTCTGTATCTGACGCCCTCCTCATTCCACAACTGCGAAAGGGTCGATCCGAGTACACATTTTGCGCCTCCAGCGACGAAAATCAATGGACGCCTCGTTCAAATTCAAGCATTGCCTCCCCAAACGCAAGCGCGTCCGCTCTAATGGAAATGCAACTGAGTGAATCGCGGCGATTCACAGTCACTAGCACGCGCATCGTACTCAAACGCACGCGTGCTCATTTGAAACGCGGTTTCGCTATGCTCGGAATCAGCGACCGCCGGCTCAATCGCACATTTTCCGGGGCGCTCCTGGAGTGCAACGGACGCTAACGCTGTGTAGGTTCGATTGGCGGTCTGGATTTCGACCATGTTGGGTTGCTTTTGACGCTGGCTGTAGTGCGCGCGATGCAGGGGAGATTTGCATTTGAACGCGTGCGCATTGAAATCCCTTTTGAGACGAAAGGAAACGAATCATGACCCTAAAAACGAAGACATACATACTCAGGACAAGCAAGTGCTCGTTACTGACGATGCTTTGGTTGCTTTCTGCTTGCGCTTCCGCCGTCGCGCAGGTTGATGCGCCACCCGTCGCAAGCAGCAGTCTCCAGGACGTTCTGAGCAACGAATTCTACAAAGCCATTCGCGAGAATAATATGTCGCAGCTTCGTTCTCTCGTTTCAAAAGGAGGAGACGTGAATACAAGGGGCGCTGGCGGCGCAACGCCGCTGATGGATGCCGCTGTCGCGGGCTCTCTTGATGCGATGAAATTTTTGATCGGAAAAGGCGCGGATGTGAATGCGAAAGATTCGGGAGGCCGTACAGCGCTGATCCGTTCGGCAACAGACTTAGCCAAGATTCGCTTGTTGTTGGATCACGGAGCCGATATCAACGCAGCGTCCAACGTGGGGCGAACTGTGCTGTTGACAGCTGCAATGAGCGCTCCGTCAGCAGAAATCGTAAAGTTTTTGATTGCCAAGGGCGCGAATGTCAAAGCAGTGGATAAGCTGAACACAAATGCTTTGCTGGCGGCGAGCGTTGGAAACGACACGGCGACCATACAGATGATGATTGATGCCGGGCTTGATGTGAACGTGGCTTCCTCGGCGACGAGCTTGCCAAGCACCCTTACGCCCCTCATGCTGGCAGCAAGCAACGCCAATCTGTCTGTGATGAAAATGCTGCTTTCCAAAGGTGCGAACGTGAACGCTGTGAGCGCGGAGGAATCTGACGGAAGGGTCAAAAACGGGCCTATTGCAAATGGTCGTTTCACTGCTTTGATGGTAGCGGCGCCGTTTGGGCGCGCCGAGGTCGTCAAGATGCTTCTCGATGCTGGCGCCGGCGTGAACGCGAAAGACGTTCGCGGGATGACTCCGCTGATGCTGGCGGTAGCTACGGATCATCATGAAGGCGCCGAAGTGCTCCGGATGCTGCTCGATCGCGGCGCGGACGTGAACGCAAAAAGTCTGGCGAATGAAACCGCGCTCGATTGGGCCAAGAAAGCGGCATGGCCGGAAGCGATCGATCTACTCAGCAAAGCCGGAGCGATGGGTGGAATGGCTGAGCGTATTGCGCCTCCTCCCGCCTCGCCGACAGACTTGAAGCCTGCACTGGAGCGCAGCATTGCTTTGCTTGAAAAGACCAGCGCAAGTTTCTTTGCAAAAGGCGGCTGCATCGCCTGCCACGCTCAGAACATGACCGATATGGTTGTCGCGAATGCCAAAGTCAAAGGCATGCGGGTCGACGCTGCGGCGGCTAGCGCCAGCACCAGAAACTTGAAAGGAATGTTCGGTCTATTTCAGGCAGACATGCTTGAGCGTTTGGAACCACCGATTCCGGAAATTGCAGGTTTTTCAATGACTGCGTTTAGCGCAGCAAAGGCTCCGGCCGATCGCACCACTGACGCAGTTGTGTCGAATCTTGCTGCGCATCAGTCGGAGGATGGAGCGTGGCACTTTGCCGTCATGAAGCGCCCTCCGATGATGGATGGCGCCTTTTCCCGAACAGCCTTTATTGCGCGCTCTCTTCAGATCTACGGGTCCCCCGGGCGCAGCAAGGAATGGAACGCGCGCATCGCGAAAGCGCGCCAATGGTTGTCAATAAACAAGGCAGTGACTGCTGAGGATCGCAATATGCAAATGCTCGGTCTTGCCTGGCTAGGAGCGGACAACCGCGTTATGAAACGCCTGGCTTCGGCAGTTATTGCAGCGCAGCAACCGGATGGCGGCTGGAGACAGCAGGATGGCCTCACAAGTGACGCATATGCCACCGGCCAGACCCTTTATGCACTCGCCACGACAGGTGCTATGGCGCCCACGGATCCCATATTCAAAAAAGGCATACAATTCCTACTGGCCTCCCAGCGTTCCGATGGTTCGTGGTACGTTGCGAGCCGCGCTCCCAAGTTCCAACCGTATTTTGAGAGCGGTTTCCCTTACGGCCATGACCAGTGGATCAGCATGATGGCTACGGGATGGGCGGCGTTGGCGTTAACGGAGGCCATCGAAGCGTCGCCAACTCGTGCATCAAAGTGAACCTCCATGGAGGCTCGACGGGTGATTGTCCACCGTTCTCACACTCGCGTTGGTTATAATGACCCGAGCGCAGGGCGCCGTACCCAAGTGGTAAGGGAGAGGTCTGCAAAACCTTTATGCATCGGTTCGAATCCGATCGGCGCCTCTTAGTTGATCCTGTTGGCTTTAGATTCGATTTTTGAGTCGGCGAAATTGGCGGGATTTTCAGGGACTGTAGGGGAAATTGTAGGGACCTTCTCGAGCGACTGACTTTCTGTGTTATCCGCTTCTGCTTAGCTTCAGCTATTTCTTTCGCGGCATTTACTGCCGCAAGTCTTTTGACGGCGTCACCCTGATGTTCCTCTTGCTGATGTGCGTACCTCATCACCATGTTCAGCTTGGAGTGACCTAGGCTCCGTTCAGAGTTGGCGCTCTGGGCGGCCGTTCTTGTTTAGATTTACTTCTTAGACTTGGCCTTGGATTTCTTCAAATACTCTGCGTATAGCTGTTCAGTTATCGTGCTGACGTCCGTATCTTCACGAACCGCTTGAATCTTCATCTCCCGATAAAATGTTTTTGGGAGATTGCTTGGGTTCGCGGACGTCGCGAGGGGGAAATCGGGTTGGTCCTACGAAGCTCGGGATGCCGTGGTCACGCCTAGGATGACGTGTGAATTATCACCGAAACAGTGCGGAGTGGTTCTGCAAAGACTGGCTATACCCATTGTGGTGCGTCATCCACATCGATTGAGGATTGTTCTGAACGGGCTCGGGCCAGGCGCACAGGGTGCGAACCCGGGCGAACTTCACAGTAATTGAGCGGGCAATCAGCGACCACTAAGTTCATACTACGGCTTCAGCTTGATCTTACCGGCACTGTTGGGCGAATACCCCGTAGGATCGATGTCAGAAATCTGCTTCCATTCCGTCGGCAGGTTCTTGTGGTTGGGGCAGTCCGGGAACTCCACGCCGACGCCGATGACAATCTCAGCATCACAGCACAGAGTTTTGAAGACGCCGAAGGTTGAGCTTTTGTCTCCGTTGATTGGCATGTAACTTCCTCCGGGCCAAGAGAGTAATGGAACCCTCCGGCAAAGCTCAATCAGGGAATCCCTTAGAGTCCCGTGCGAATGCCCTTACGATCAAGGAACGTTTTCGGATACTTTTTCAAGCGATCTGCCGGTCGGTCACGCGGGCGTAGTTGGGTGGCGTAAGAGATGCCCACCACCTTGCCGTTATCGAAATCGACCTCGTACTCGGTGAAAACGTCTCCGCCTCTTTCACTTGGAATGACCCGGATCACAACACCATCCACTATAGTCACTACGCGATTGACAGCGCATGCAGGCATGCGTCCGCCTGCCGCCGTGGCCAACGAGTTCGGAAAGGCACTCAAAAAAAAGCCGTCTTAAGAAGGGCCTAACCCAGCAACAATTGGCGATGCCTGTGGTCTGGATATCGGCTACATCGGCGGAATCGAGCGTGGACAGAGGAATCCGACACTAGTAGTGCTGCACAGCGTTGCGTCTGTTCTTAATGTGAGGGTGTCGTCGGACCTCCTCCGGAGCGAAGCTTTAGGGCGCTTTACGGGGGAATTACCGGTACTCACTGTGACCTTCGACCAATTCAGCAGCGCTTTGATGGGCTCCCTCATTTGTCAACCTTCCCCTCGACACGAACCCCACCGCAAAGGAATGGTGGATCAGGATCAATGGTGCTGAAATCAAACCCATACAGACGCTCCCCTCCATAAAAGCGAACTAACACAGCAGCGTTACGATCACGTACTCCTGGGAAGTATTCGGTCGGGTTCCGCGGAGCGTAGTTATAGGACAGTCCGGGCATGTTAAACCCGAGTACGTATTCGCCTGGAGGGATCTTCGTGAAACGGAACTCGCCGGAATCATCTGTCAAGGCGAGACGTAGTTCGTGATTATCCGTGTTGACCTGTACGAGTTCGACCAAATGCCATGAAACCGGCTTGCCAGTCGCATCCGTCAAGCGACCCGATAGGCTGTTTCGCGTGTACGCGTGCTGACGGCTCCAGTCTCGAACATACGCGATCTCGGCTGCGGCTTCGTCTGCCTGCCGCGTGCCACTGCAGGGAAACACAACAAAATGATTAACCACATGTGCATAGACAAGGTATCGCTTCCCGATGACGAACTTGAATTGAAACCGTCCCTCGCGTGTGTGAGCCGGTCTGACAATGGTGCCGGGGCCCTCAGGTGGCGTGGTAGTAAAGCTCTCTAGTACATCAAATGTCGCCCAGCCGATGTACTTGTCCACATCGGTAACAACCCCAACAAAGATGACCTTCTCTCGCACTCGCTCTTCGAGTGGCGGTGTTTCACACGGCGATGCGGCAAAAAGCTGAGTTCAGCAAAGGTTCCTACAAGCAAACACGCTGCGGCTTTCACCAGTCTCTTCATACTTTCTTAGACACTTGTCGGGCTGAGTAAGTTTCCTAAGGCCCGGCAATTCGATTTCTTGTGGCGGCTACTCTGAATGTTTTTGTACGGCACGGCACAAAAATGTGAACTCGGCGTCAAACGTCTGACCTACTGCGTAAAGTGAGCATCTGGGGATTTCGCGTCTGAATTGGGACTGGCCCCGCCGGTGAGCTCAGGCAGGGCATACACAACTTCGTTTTTGGCTCCGTAATTACGTCGTCTGCGAGGCGCGTGCCATAGCGAGTGTAGAGGTCATTCGACGAAGCATTCCTAAGCGCGTATACGAGGTACCGCTTTCCCACTTCATAATCAATCCGTTCGCAGCCACTTTGTATCGACCCAACAATCGCGCTTGAGCCTTCTGGCAACACCGGGGTGAAACTCTCCAATACCTTAAAGGTCGTGCTGCCCATCCATTCGTCCAAGACGGTTGTCTCTCCGACGAAAATGATTTTTTCCAAAACTCTGCCCTCGATCGAGGTTGTTACGCAGGTTGACCCAGCGATTGCGAGCTCACCGACAGCCCAAGGACCAAACCCGCGGCGATGTTCACGAGACTTCATATCTCGTTAGACACCAGACACCCGGCCCGCGATCCGCAGTCGGCGGTTTCCGAAGACTGCTTACTCCAGTCAGTTTAGGAGTCCGCTCGTCAGCTGCTTTGACCATGCAAGCGCTTCCAGGTACTTGGCATGAATCGACGATGAAGATAATCCGTAAAATGCCACATTGTCCCAATCGGCTTGCTCGTAGGCGAGCGTGCAACGCAACGCTTGTCCGATGGGTCCTGCATGGTGATTGAGGGCGTCCTTGATGTATTGGGAAAGGGGAAGCTCTGCCAAGGCATGCTCCATGGGGCAATCGAGCATCGCGTCGAGCACCGATAGCAGTCCCGCTGAGAGAAACGATTCCTTCTGAGCGTCCGGGGCGCACTCGCCCAGCAGTTCGCACATTCGTCCTCGAATGAGGGCAACCGTCATTAGCTCTCGAGGTTTGTTGTCCACGGTGGACAGCAATAGAATGCTCGCCCATGTTCGCAGCATCTCCATTCCGATAAGACGAACGGCATGGCCCACGGAATTGACGGTGCGCGGAAGCGCGACCATCGGTGAGTTCGCGTACCTCAGCAGTTTGTAACTCAGTGAGATATCCTGAGAGACCAATGCTTCGACATCGGGAATACGTAGCTGTGTGTCCTGAAGCTTGGCGAGCAGGCGAATCATCGTGAGGCGGTTGACTGGAATTTCCTTGTGCTTGCCGGATGATCTGGACAGGAAGCGTCCCTGATAGAAATCGACCTTCAGCTCCTTGCAGAACTCCAAGTCGTCCAACGTGTCCACTTTACCCGCCAGTATCTTCGATTTGTACGCTCGAAGCTCGGCAACACGCCGCTCAAGGTCTGCAGGCGGTAATGCGGCAGCGTCCAACTTAAGAATGTGTCCGGGGCGGTCGAGGAGTGCAAGGCTGTCTGCCGGCAATTCGCCCGACAATGCGAGGCGGTAGCCTTTTCGGCCAATCTCCAGCAGTTGCTGCGCGGCGGGATCCGAGGGCATAAAGCTATGAAAATACCCGATCGTGATCCGGCCCTTCGGAATGACTTCCCAGAACCCTTCCGCGAGAGCTTCCGGCGTGAGCGACACCAGTCCTTTGTGCTCCCCCACTACAAGGTCCAGACTTGAATCCGTAAACATTTTCAGAATCGCGCGCGCGGGTTCTGTTCCCGCGGAGCCTTGCGGATGAGTGAAGTGGTTCGACCGCAACTCATAAGCTTCGACATTCATGGCCGAACCGTAGATCGCCTGCCGGCTAAGCAGACAGTTGGCTTCCGTCATGGTCGTTCTATCGGAGGACGGCGGCTTGAACTTTACCTTACTGTCAGGGTTTGGGCTGCGAATGGTATGCGTCTGGGATTCCCACACTTTCTGGTAGGCGGCTCTCTTCGTTCTCTGCTAGAGTGCCGCCTTATATGGGTCCCAACAAATACGTTCTTACTATTAGTTTTGTTTTCTTGATCGCTCGATTAGCGGCAGCGCAACAAAACAGTCCCGTGGATTATGCGACGGTGAGGTTCTCACGCATTGCAAAGGCCGTTCGTGTTGACCCTCGAAGCGAAGAGAAGATCACGATGGATGGGCGCCTCGATGAGGCAGCCTGGAGTCGCGCGGTCGCCGTGACGAACTTCACCCAATGGGAGCCCAAGTCTGGTGCTCCCGCATCGGAGCAGACCGAAGTCCGTTTCCTATATGACGAGGACAATCTGTACGTCGGCGCCATCTGCTATGACTCGGAGCCGGAAAAGATTCTCGCGAAAGAACTAAAGGAAGATTTTCAGGGAACGGAAGGAGATTCGGTCGCTTTCGTCCTGGACACGCTACATGACCGCCGCTCTGGATTCTTCTTTCAAACCAATCCCGCAGGTGCGAGACGCGACGGACAAGTCAGCAACGACGGTGACACCAATTTCGATTGGGATGGTGTTTGGGACATCCGAACGACTCAGACCGACAAAGGGTGGGTCGCGGAATTCGTGATCCCGTTCAAGACGCTCCGGTTTCCAAACACGGAGGTTCAAGAATGGGGAATGAATGTGTTGCGCCGTGTCCGCCGGCGAAACGAAGACGCTCACTGGTCGCCCCTGCCTCGCAGGGATCGCCTGCAGCGGGTGTCGATGGCAGGGACCTTGACCGGGCTTGAGGGAATTCATCAGGGACGCAACTTTAAGGTGAAGCCGTTCGCAGTTGCAGGCGTGAGTAATGTGTATGTGCCCGCGCGCCGCGAGATGAGGCGCGAGTACGACTATGACGGTGGTTTTGATTCCAAGTACGGCATTACGCAGCAGATTACACTGGACACCACCTACCGTACCGATTTTTCGCAGGTCGAAGTGGATACACAGCAGGTGAACCTCACACGCTTCAGCCTCTTGTTTCCAGAGAAGCGGGAGTTTTTTCTTGAGAATTCCGGCAACTTTACGTTCGGCGTTCCGATTTCCCAGGCGTTCGTTGCGGGAGCTGTATCCAACACGAACAACCTAATTCCGTTTTTCAGCCGCCGCATCGGCCTTTCGGCCGAAGGCACGCCGATTCCACTGGTCGGCGGAGGCCGTCTTTCTGGAAAGATCCAAACATACGACCTCGGGCTTCTCGCCATGAAAACGGAGAAGTTCGGCGCTGCTCCGTCCAACACATTCACCGTAGGACGCATAAAAAGGAATTTAACTGCCGGCACGTACGTAGGCGGCATGTTTACTAATCGGGATTCGACGATCTCCGGGGATTACAACCGCGTCTACGGGGCGGACAGCCGGATTCGCATAAAAAGGATTGAACTCGGCGCCTACCTCATGCGAAGCGACACTCCTGGAAGATCAGGGAACAATCAGGTGCGGCAGGTGGAAGCAGGTTTCCGCGGCAATGACCTGTCCATCATTACGTCGTTTCACCAAGTGCAGGGCAACTTCAATCCGGAACTCGGATTCCTTCGAAGAAGTGATATCGAGAACACGTTTGCCAGCATTGGATGGCGGCCGAGGCCATCGATTCCGCGCGTTCGCAATTTGATCTTTTCCAGCAGCGTTAACTACTTTTCGACGGGCGCGGGCGTTATCGATGCACGCGAGCAAACAGCACAGGTGGGTCTGATTTTCGAAAAGAGTTCACAGTTCACGATCGACGCGAATCGGAATTTTGACCGGCTCGTCACTCCATTTTCCGTATCCCGAGTGCAGATTCCGCTCGGCGATTACGGCGGGCAGGATGATTTTGTTTTTACTTTCAGCTCCGATAGAAGCCGTTCAGTGGCGGGGACGATCAAGTACGGCGTGGGTGAATTCTGGCACGGTCATCGGACCAACTACGGTCCGTCTGTCACGTTGAGGCCTAGCCGGCATTTCAATCTTGACTTTACCCTGGATCGAACCAAGGCCCGGCTTCCGAGAGGCGCATTTGTGACGAATCTCGCTGGCCTAAGGCTGCTCTATGCTTTCAATGCGAATGTTTTTCTGAACGCCTATCTGCAGTATGACGGCAATGCCCGGCAGTTCAGTTCGAACGTGCGCTTTAACATTATTCACCATCCGTTGAGTGACTTCTTCATCGTGTACAACGAGCGTCACGACTCTGTTTCGCGGCAACTCCTGGAGCGCACTCTTTTGCTGAAATTCACCCAACTGTTCAATTTCTAGAACAGGCAGACCGCGGATATAGGTCCGCGGTCGCGTTTCAAATTCACGCTATCCTTCGAAGGCCGCGCACTTCTCAGTTCGCGTGGCGCCTGCATTTTCATTCCTTCTTCGACTGCATGATGTCCCATTTCCGGCAGACCGTTTCGACCGTGACTGCGCTTGCAGAGTGAGCAACGTCCGTGCGTGTGTGTGGTTAAGAAAAAAGAGCCGGAGGGGATGATAACTCCGCGAGAGCCAGAATCGAACGGACGGCAGGAGATGATGTAGATCGATCAGAGCCAGGTCTGATGTGAGTTTCACCGCGGTGCTACAATTGATCGGTTATGGAGTTCAAGCTGGTCTCATCCTATCTGCCGCGTGGCGATCAAACGACCGCAATTGAGCAACTGGTCAAAGGGTTGAGCGACGGTGAAGAGCACCAGGTTCTCTTGGGTGTGACGGGTTCAGGCAAGACCTTCACCATGGCGAAGGTGATCGAGCATGTAAAACGTCCCACCCTTGTGCTGGCGCATAACAAGACACTCGCTGCGCAGCTTTATCACGAGTTTCGGGGCTTCTTTCCATCCAACGCCGTAGAGTACTTCGTCAGCTATTACGATTACTATCAGCCCGAAGCCTATATCGCCTCAACAGACACGTATATCGAAAAGGAATCGACGATCAATGACGAAATCGACCGTCTTCGGCTTTCGGCGACGCGTTCTCTGTTTGAGCGGCGGGACGTCATAATCGTTGCCTCTGTCTCTTGTATCTACGGTTTGGGTTCTCCCGAAGCCTATTACGGAATGTTGTTGATGCTTGAACGCGGCCAACGGATGAGTCGTCGCGACATCCTCTCGAAGCTTGTTGAAATCCTTTACGAACGCAATGATCTCGATTTCAAGCGAGGAGTGTTCCGCGTGCGGGGCGACACCATTGAAGTGCATCCAACTTACGAGAGCATTGGTTTTCGAATAGAACTCTGGGGAGATGATGTCGAGAAGCTCAGTTCGTTTGATCCTCTCACAGGTGATGAGATTCACGTCTTCGACCGCCTTACGGTGTACCCCAAAAGCCACTTTGTTATGCCTCGGCCCAGGTTGGAGCATGCGGTGGAAACGATCAAGAGTGAACTTCATGGTTGGGAAACGCTTCTTGAAGGTCAAGGCCGTCTGCTGGAAGCGCAGCGTGTTCATCAACGAACATTGTTCGACATGGAGATGATCAAGGAGGTTGGCTATTGCCATGGCATCGAGAACTACTCCCGACACTTTACTGGCAGGATGCCTGGACAGCCTCCCCCGACGCTGTTGGATTATTTGCCGCAGGATTCATTGATGTTCATCGACGAAAGCCATCAAACGATGCCCCAGCTTCGGGGTATGTACCATGGGGACCGTTCTCGGAAGGAAAACCTTGTGGAATACGGATTTCGTCTCCCTTCCGCGCTAGACAATCGTCCCTTAACGTTCGAGGAATTCGAGAGGCGTACGAATCAAATTGTCTACGTCTCAGCAACGCCGGGGCCCTACGAATTGACCAGAGCCGGCGGTGTTGTGGTCGAGCAGGTCATCCGGCCGACGGGCCTCACCGATCCCGAGGTCGAAGTCAGGCCTGTGCGCGGTCAAATCGACGACTTGCTAAATGAGATCCGCAGGAGAGCAGAGAAAAACGAAAGAGTTCTCGTAACAACACTGACGAAGCGCATGGCCGAGGATTTGGCCGAATACTACACCGAGGTCGGAGTGCGCTGCCGATATCTTCATTCCGAAATCGATACCTTGGAGCGCATTAAGATTCTGAGAGGCCTGCGGCGAGGCGAATTCGACGTCCTAATCGGTATAAACCTGTTGAGGGAAGGGCTTGATCTTCCCGAGGTCTCGCTGGTTGCGATTCTGGATGCCGATAAAGAAGGATTTCTGCGTTCAGGGGATTCCCTCATACAAACGATCGGTCGCGCCGCGCGACATATTAATGGGCGAGCCATTCTTTACGCTGATGCGATGACGGATTCCATGAAGAAAGCCATAGACGAAACGAATCGTCGTCGGGAAATCCAGATGCGATTCAATATAGAAAACAACATTACTCCAGAAAGTATCGTTAAGCCGGTCGATATGACCCTCATTGCGATCGCGGAAGCGGACTACGTGCCGCTGCCAGATCTGGAGACTCAGGCCATTGAAACAGATGATCCTGAGAGACTAGCCGAAAGCATCGCCAAGCTTGAGACCGACATGCGCGAGGCGGCGAGAAAGTTTGAGTTCGAGCGAGCGGCCCAACTGCGGGACAGAGCGCGCGCACTGAGATCGAGAATCGTTGGAGCCCCAATCGCAGAGTGATAAGATCACGGATTAGGAGATCGCTATGATCCGCATCCTACTTGGGCTTGCGCTCTGCAGTGTCAACCTATTCGCACAATCCCCGGGCTCCGCGGAGGTTGTCGCCCCTGAGTCCTCTGCTAATGCGAAATTTGAGGAGTCTCGGTATGCGGAGGCCATATCCGAGTTTGAGAAGCTTCCTCAGCAGGCTAGAACGGCGACTGTTCTGAGCCGGCTCGGAATTTCATATCACCTGTCAAACCGGCTGAAAGAAGCCGAGAACGCCTATCGATCCGCTATTCGCGCAGACGCTGCCGACAGCATTCCATATAACAATCTCGGAACTCTTTACTACTCGCAGCAAAAGTTCGGCGAAGCAGATCGCGAATTCCGGCGCGCCCTTGAAAGGGATCCAGAAAACAATGTTTTCAGACGCAACCTTCGTGCTGCGAAATACGCTCGCGAAAATGTGAAAAAGGCTCGCGAGGTGGCGCAAACCTTCCAGTCCAGCAGACCCCTCCTCCTCCTTGACCGCAATGGCGAGAGGCTCGAAGTTCAGATTTTGATTCCTCCGCAAACTCTGCAGGCAGCCACTGGTTTCGAGAGGCGCGGAGATACATTCATGGTGCGGAAGATGTATGATGACGCAATCATTGAATATAAGAAATACATCGCGCTGGATCGCTACAACGCGTCGATGTTCAACAGGATCGGTCTTTCATATCACTTCTCGCAAAGGGTCAAAGAGGCTGCGCAAAATTACAGGGAAGCATTGAAGCTCAATCCCTACTACCTGGAAGCTCAAAACAATCTGGGCTCGCTTGAGTATTCTCAAGAACGATATAGCCAGGCCTTAGCCAACTACCAGAAGGCTCTGAAAATACGTCCTCAGTCCGCAACTGTTCTCCAGAATGTGGGAGCATGCCTGTTCGCGATGGAGCGATACGAGGAAGGGCTGGCTTTTTACCAGAAGGCTCTGTCTATTTCTCCTAACCTTTTCGATCCGAATCGAGGAGGCCTGGGGACGCTCGTTCAAACGGCGTCGAAGAGCGATCCCACCATGAATTTCTACATGGCCAAGATGCTTGCCAAGACGGACAAAGATCGCGCCATCACCTACCTTTACAAGGCCGTCGAGGAGGGCTTCAAAGATTTTGCGCTCATCAAGAGCGAGCCGCTTTTCGCTGCGTTTGCAGAGGACGAACGATTCCTCAAGCTTCTCCAATTGATCAGCGCCAACGAGACCGCGCAAGGCAAGCCGTAAGAAGTGGAGTATTTGGATTTTTCGATCGAACTTGCCAGGGCGGCGGGCAACGTTTTGAAACACTACATGCGACGAGAGAAGCAGGTGGAGTTTAAGGGCCGGGCAAACCTCGTAACCGTCGCTGACAAGGAAAGCGAAGAACTCGTTATCCGGATGATTCGCGAACGTTATCCTGAACATGCGATCCTTGCGGAGGAATCCGGCGCTTACGGATCGATCGGGTCAAGTCATTCGAAGTGGATCATCGATCCCCTGGACGGGACGACGAACTTCGCGCATCAATATCCTTTCTTCTGCGTATCCATCGGTTTTGAACTGGATGGGATTCCCTTGTGCGGTGCTGTTTATGATCCTTACCGTGATGAAATGTTTACGGGAGGCCGCGGGCTTGGAGCCTACAGAAACGGGGAACGTCTGAGGGTGTCCAGCTTGGGCCGTCTTGGATCCGCTCTCCTGACCACCGGATTCCCCTATGGATTTCGCGAGAAAATCCGTTTAGCTATGGCTCAGTTTGAAGCATTCATTGTGGAGAGCCAAGGTGTTCGTCGAGGCGGATCGGCGGCGTTGGACCTTTGCTATACGGCGATGGGCAGATGCGATGGCTTTTGGGAGCTCGATCTTCACCCTTGGGATACGGCGGCAGGAGTGGTGATCCTTGAGGAGGCGGGAGGTCGCATCACGGACTTCCAAGGCAAGCCATACTCAATTTACGCTAAAGAGATTCTCGCTTCGAATGGCGCAATCCACGACGAGATGGTCGACGTGCTCAACCGGCATTCATCTTCACTACGATCATAGTGCGATCGTCGTGCGGAGGAGTTCTGCCGATAAAGTCTTCGACGCTGGCGTAAACAGCCTGCACGATTTCCTCGGCTGCCTTCTGATGATGACTTCGAACTGCGTCGGCTAGGCGCTTCAAGCCGAAGTCTTCCCCGATGTCATTTCGTGCTTCGATCAACCCGTCGGAATAGAAAACGAGAACGTCTTCGGGCAATAGCGACAACTCGGTTTCGTTGTATTTGGACTCAGCGAAGAGGCCAAGAGGAATTCCTCCGATGTCGAGAAACGTGTGTTCGCCCTTTCGGACCAGCATTGGATATGGAAGACCTGAGTTCGCAATCGTGATCTTACGCTCCTTCGGGTCGTAGATTGAATACGTTACTGCGACATACTGGCCTTCGATAGGCCGCTGATAGAGAGTTTTGTTCACCAGTTCCAGCATCTGTCCTGCAGGATACTTGCGGCCGGCGCGCGTGCGGATGATGCCGCTGGATAGAGCGCCGTAGAGCGCGGCCGGAGCGCCTTTTCCGGCGACGTCTCCAACAACAATAGCTAGACGGCCGTCATCGAACTCAATCAAGTCGTAAAGATCGCCCCCCAAGTGCGCGACTGGCTTGAACAGGACCGCCATCGACAATGGCGGCATAGACGGAAGTTCATCCGGCATGAGCTGATGCTGAATTTCCCGCGCGATTTTCATTTCGCGATCCATTCGCCGTTCGTTGTCGGATACCTTCGCATAAAGTTCGGCGTTGACGAGCGCTGAAGCAATCCGGCTTGCAAGGGTCACTAGAAATCGTTCGTGAAAATCAGTGAAGTGATTCGATTCTGTGCTTTCCAGATCAATGATGCCTATCACTTTGCCCTTGTAGGTGAGCGGGACCGCCAACTCGGACCGCGTTTCACCATGGACCTCAAGGTACCGCGGATCCTGAGTGACATCGCCCACACGCAACGGCTCGTTCAATTTTGCCGCGCTGCCAACCAGGCCCGTACCCAGCGGAATCGCGAGTTTCCGGTACTCTCGCTCATTAGATCTAATAATGAATTTGGGTTGCAGCACTCCCTGACGGTCATCCAGGAGGAAGATTGAAAATATGTGATAGTTGACCGTCGTCTTAACGGCGGCCGCAATCCGGCGGACGAGTTCATCTACCTCAAGCGTCGACGACATATCGAGGCTGATCTCATAAAGGAGAGCGAGGAGTTCGCGACTCCGCCTTTCGCTTTCATAAACTCTCGCATTTTCAATGGCAATGGCGATTTGGCTGGCCAAAAGGTTAAGAAGGCGAACGTGTTCGTCACGAAAGTAGCCGACCTCCGGACTTTCAATATCCAGCACCCCGACCACCCGGTTCTTACTAATCAGTGGAATGGCTAGTTCCGAACGTGCGGACTTTACTGCTTCGATGTACCGAGGATACATGCTGACATCGTCAACAATGACGGGCTTACGTTCAAGAGCCGCAGTTCCGGTGACGCCTTTGCCCATCGGGATGCGCAGCCCGCCGACAATCTCGGGCGGATGTCCAATGGCAAAGCGATGGTAGAGCTCTTGACGTTCGTCATCGATGAGGAAGATGGCGAAAATCTCGTAAGGGACGATGCGATACGTCAGGTCGGCGATTTTTCTCAGGAGCTGGTCGAGGTCGAGAATCGACGTAATCTCGTGATTGATTTCAACGAGCGTGGCGAGAAATTGCGGATCGGTTGCGGTTGGAGCGACGTTAGGCTTCACTCTTTCGCGCCTCCTGAACAATGTTCACTCCCAAACTGGCTCCGATGCGCGAGGCTCCTGCCTCTATCAGCCTCGATGCTTCCGCGTATGACCGGATTCCTCCGGCTGCCTTCACTTTGATTTCCGGCAGCAGATTGGTGCGCAGCAGGCGGACATCTAGCTCCGACGCTCCGGAAGGACCGTAACCTGTCGAGGTCTTCAGAAAATCCGGTCTGACGCGGTTGGCAATTCGGCACGCCAGCAGCTTTTCTTCTTCGCTCAGATAAGCCGTTTCAATTATGAACTTCGTCCGAACGCCGAGTGTTTGCGCTCTATCTGTAAGACGTTGCATTTCAGTTTCAACATGCCTTTCTTGCCCTGTCTTGAGTGCTGCGATATTGATCACAACATCAACCTCGTCGGCTCCCTGTGAAGCACTCATGCGCATCTCGGCTTCTTTGGCGTCGGTAAAGGTGACTCCAAAAGGGAACGCAATCACCGCTGCGATTTTCACCCGTGCGCCCTTTAAGGCATTTTTTGCCTCGGAAACATACCAAGGAAAGATGCACACGCCAAACATGCCGTACTCGACTGCCTCTTTACACAGCTGTCTGATTTCGTCTGCCGTAGCTGTCGGACGAAGCAATGTGTGATCGATGTAACGGCCGAAATCATTTTTCATCCAGCACCCGAATGTCGGGAAGGTTGCGAAACCGCTGTGCATAGTCCAAGCCATAGCCGACCACGAACTTATCTGGTATGCGGAATCCCACATAATGCAAGGGACATGTAAGCTTTGAGTCGCCCGGCTTCTGCAGCAGAGTCGCGACCCTGATGGAACGAGTCCCGCGCCGCGAAAGCATATCGCAAACATTCGCGAGCGTCAGTCCTGTATCGACAATATCTTCCACTATCACAACATCCTTGTTTTCAATTGGAATGGTCAGGTCCCTTTCTAAACGGATGGAACCCGAAGAAATAGTTCCATCTCCATAGCTCGATATCGACATGAAATCGATTTCCACTGGAATTTCAGGGCTGATTTGACGCATAAGGTCCGCCAGAAACATAAAGCTGCCCTTGAGAATTGCGATCAAGGTGATTGGCCTGCCTGCGTAATCGGCGGATATCTGGCCGGCCATTGCCGATATTCGCCGCCGGATGTCCTCTTGAGAAATCAAAACAGCACCCAACACAGCCTTCATGGCGCCCTAGTTTAGACCAGAAATCGCCACTCCGAGGACGATTGGCGCTTCACCCGTGGATCTTTGGCAACTCCGTTTCAAAGACAACAGACGTTTGCAACTACGATCGCGGAGCTGACGGGTGATCATAACTGGGTTCGTTGACAATATTCGCGTTTCCGATAAGCTTTCCCCAGACGGAGAGGTCAAAAC
>CAZIPZ010000047.1:0-21742 GCA_964541075.1 uncultured Solibacteraceae bacterium
AAGGCCTTCTGGACTCCGAAGCCGCAATGACGCGTTTTCTGAATCTGGTTGCGGCTGAACCGGATATCGCGCGCGTCCCAATCATGATCGACAGCTCTAAATGGTCCGTCCTCGAAGCCGGTCTCAAATGCGTTCAAGGCAAGGGCATTGTCAACTCGATAAGCCTGAAGGAGGGCGAAGGAGTTTTTAAAGAACATGCCTCCAAGATTCGCAAATACGGCGCTGCTGCGGTCGTCATGGCCTTTGATGAACGAGGGCAAGCGGACTCGGTCGAACGCAAGACCGAGATCTGTTCTCGGGCGTATCGCATCCTCACCCAGGAGGTGGGCTTGCCCCCTCAGGACATCATTTTCGATCCAAATATTCTGACGGTCGCAACCGGCATCGAAGAACACAACAACTACGCCGTGAATTTCATCGAAGCCACGCGATGGATCAAAACCAATCTTCCATTAGCTAAAGTCAGCGGGGGCGTGAGCAACATTTCGTTTTCATTTCGCGGAAACAACGTTGTCCGGGAGGCGATGCATTCCGCGTTTCTCTATCACGCCATTCGAGCGGGCCTCGACATGGGCATCGTCAATGCCGGACAGCTCGCCGTCTATGAAGAAATTCCCAAGGACTTGCTCGAACTGGTCGAAGACGTCTTACTCAATCGGCGTCCTGACGCCACTGAGCGCCTTACCTCCTTTGCCGAATCGGTGCGGCGGAAAGACAAGGCTGAAATCAAAGAAGACGCGTGGCGTGAAGCGCCCGTTGAAGAACGCCTGCAACATGCCCTTGTGAAAGGCATCGTGGACTTTATTGAACGCGATGTGGAGGAAGCGAGACAGAAATATGGTCGTCCGCTCTCCGTGATCGAAGGTCCGCTGATGGATGGAATGAACGTTGTCGGCGATCTGTTCGGTTCAGGAAAAATGTTTCTGCCGCAAGTCGTGAAAAGCGCGCGCGTCATGAAGAAGGCGGTGGCTCAATTGATTCCTTACATGGAGGAGGAGAAGCAACGGACAGGCGGCAGACAGTCCCAGGGCAAGGTTTTGCTCGCAACGGTGAAAGGCGATGTGCATGACATTGGCAAGAACATTGTCGGCGTCGTCCTGGCCTGCAACAACTACGAGGTTATCGACCTGGGCGTTATGGTCCCGAGCGACAAGATTCTTGAAGTCGCGCGGCAAAACAACGTCGATATGATTGGCCTGAGCGGTCTTATCACTCCATCACTCGACGAAATGGTTCATGTCGCAAAAGAGATGGAACGGGAGAGAGTCGCGGTTCCACTCCTGATCGGTGGCGCGACTACCAGCCGAATTCACACGTCCGTCAAGATAGCACCAGGATGCACACAGCCCGTTGTTCACGTGCTGGATGCATCACGCGCCGTGGGTGTGGTTGGACATCTGATCAATCCTGAATTGCAGCCAAAATTCGCCGCAGAAAACCGCCGGGAGCAGGACAATGACAGAGAGAAACATTTCGGACGCCAACAACAAGTTCCTTTGATAACGATCGACGAGGCGCGAAAGCGGCGAACGCCAATGGAGTGGACTTCAGCCGACCAACCCGCAAAGCCATCCTTCACAGGCTCACGTGTATTGAAGGATATTCCGCTGGCGGATCTTGTGCCTTACATCGACTGGTCACCCTTCTTTCACACATGGGAGCTCCGTGGAACGTTTCCAAAGATATTGGATGACCGTATCGTCGGAAACCGAGCTAAAGAACTGTTCCAGGATGCCAAGGAACTACTGAAGCGAATCGTCAAAGAACGGCTGTTGAAGGCGCGAGCCGTTTATGGGTTTTGGCCGGCCAATAGCATTGGCGATGACATTGAGGTGTATGCGAACGCATCCAGGACCAACGTCTTAACGTGCCTTCATACGCTGCGGCAGCAAACTCGCAAGGCTGAAGGCGAGCCCAACTATGCTCTTGCCGACTTCATAGCCCCAAAGGAATCGGGTGTTTCCGATTACATTGGCGCGTTCGCCACAACGGCCGGCGAAGGCATTGAGACGCTATGCGCCGCATTCGAAAAAGAACATGACGACTACAATTCGATCATGTCCAAGGCGCTTGCCGACAGACTCGCCGAAGCCAGTGCGGAGTATCTTCACAAGCTGGCTCGTGACGAATGGGGATTCGGGAAGAACGAAAGACTTGGCAATGACGACCTCATCCAAGGAAAGTATCGCGGCATCCGGCCGGCGCCCGGTTATCCGGCTAGCCCGGATCACACGGAAAAGCGAATTTTGTTTGATCTTCTCAAAGCGGAGGAGAACACGGGAATTCGTCTCACGGAAAACTTTGCGATGGCGCCCGCAAGCTCCGTGTGCGGATTATATTTTTCGAATCCGGCCGCACAGTACTTCAGCGTCGGGAAGATCGACCGGGACCAGGTTCAGGAGTACAGCGCCCGCAAGGGCCTTGAACTCTCAATAGTTGAACGGTGGCTGGGCTCCAACCTGGCCTATCGGTAACAACGCTTATCGCTCGTGAACTGGAGACACGACTTTGCGCTATTTTTCCGAACGAACGCTCTCAGCTAGAGCGGCGGAACTGGTTCAGTTCGATGCTGATTCCATTCGTCAGATCGCCTGTGCGGAGCGCGCACCAGAACCCGAAACCTGGCTGGCGGATCCGGACGAATACGAAAAGAATGGCCGCATTCTTCGCGATAGTCCGAACCCACGGATGCTGGCTTATTCGTCCAAAACCCAGAAGCTCTACGCAACCGACGGCTGTAATTCCTGCGCACGCGGGCTTAACGCCGGGATTGACTCGATGCGGCCTGAAGAGTTGCAAGTCTTCGCGCAGGAAAACGATTTGCGTCTGGAGTTGCTCCAACGGCTTGCAGAATTGGCCGCTCAAGCTGGGCGATAGGCCTCAGCGACTTTTTTTCACTCCGACGCGAGCGCAATAAACTGCAATTTTGCATCTCGAACACAGCGGACTTATCGGCTTGCAAAGATTCTGGCCGTACGCAACCAACAAATCGTTGTATTTGATCCAATACTTCGCGGGAAGTCTTTTCCGCAAAGCCATTTCCGTCTTTTCCGGAGTTCGCGTGCGGACGTAGCCGAGTCGATTTGAAATCCGGTGGACATGTGTGTCGACGGCGATGCCGGGCTTCTTGAACGCCAGCGTCACAACGATGTTCGCCGTTTTTCTTCCAACCCCGGGCAAGAGCAGTAGTTCCTCAATGGTGGAAGGAACTTCGCCGTTGAACCGGTCGATCACGTGCTGACAAATCAGGTGAAGTGTTCTCGCCTTTACGCGGTAGAACGACACCGGATATATTGCTTGCTCTATAACGTTCAACGGCGTTGCCAATAGCGTTGAGGGTTCGCTGGCGATAGCAAAAAGCCGGTCGCTTGCGGCGTACGTGGTCCGATCCTGGGTGCGAAGGCTCAATATGCAAGAAACAAGGACAGTGAATGGAGTTTCGACAAAGTTGCCGATCGCGGGCAGCGGCCAGCGTTGAATCTCTTTGCGCAGGATGCGGACAATCTGATGGATGTCGTCAGGACGCATGAAGAATCCCTTCGATCTTTGCTCTGAAGCATACACTCGTTTTCGTCCCACTTACCCGGCGGAGCTCTACGATTGGCTCGTCACGCAATGCAACATCGGAGCAAATTCTCGAGCCGTTGATATTGGCGCAGGCCCCGGCAAGGGAAGCACTCCCCTGATCCGGCGCGGCATACCAACCATCTCCACGGATCCAAGCCTCGCCATGATCCAGCAAGGTGTTGCATCGGATCACGAGCTTCGCTACGTATCCTGCCCGGCTGAAGCCATTCCCTTTCGCGACGGCGCCTTCGACATAGCGACCTGCGCGCAGTGTTTTCACTGGTTTGATCCATTCCGGGCTCTGCCGGAGATCGCACGCATTTTGAAGAAGCCGGGCTGGCTGGCGGTGTATTGGAATACGCGCGACCCTCAACACGAACATATACGATTTTTTGAGGACCTGGTGATCCGGTTTAATCCGTCGCACGAACGAGACTATCGAAACAAGGACTGGGGTGAAACCATTGAGACTGGGCGGATGTTTCGAGTGATCGAGCATCGGCAATTTCATTTCAGTGTTCCCATGACGGTTGACGATTGGATCGGATTGGCTCGAAGCATTTCTTACGTGCGCTCCATGGGCGAAAGCAGAATGCCGGAATTCGAAAAGGCGCTCCATGCAGGCATGTCGCATTACGGTCATGTTGCATGTGCGTACGTTACCGATCTGTGGCTGGCGGCTGCGTGTTCCTGACAGGTTTTCAGCGCGTCGCCAATCGCCGGATCAAGGTTGACAGCCGAGTCGGCATCGCCTAATCTGAATCGCCGGAAACGTTTTGATTTCAGATGGATTACGAGTTGTTTAAATTCGCGAGAAAGGCCGAACAAACGGGATATGACAGGGCGCTTCCCCGACATCTTCACAGCATTTCAGTGCTCGATTTGTGGAGCAGCGGATCCCAGATGGACATCATCAAATCATTCGCAAGGTTTGTTTGACAGCCCAGGACGGCTGACTTGCCTGGGTTGCTCGACCACCTTTCCGGTCCGGGACGGATACCTCGACGTGCATCCAGGCGCTCCGGAACCACTGCCTCCGATCCAGCATCTGTTTAGCAGCCGTCCGGTCGTTGCCGTATATGAAGGACTCTGGCGTCCGATCGGATACTTCATTGCGAGCAATCACTCTTTCCCCAAAGATGCCGACCGCATAGCGTCTTTAATCCAGCACCGTCACGGGTTGATCCTCGACCTTGCCTGCGGCCCCGGCAATTTCACAAGGCGCGTGGCGCGCATGCTTCCTGAATCCACCGTCATCGGTTTCGATCTCTCGACGCAAATGCTCGAACGAGCCGTACGGCTGACGAGGAAGGAACGCCTTCGCAACGTGTACTACATGCGCGGCAGCGCCCTGTCGTTGCCGTTCCGAACTGAGAGCTTTGACGCGGTGAGCTGCTGCGGCGCGCTGCAGTTGTTCCAAGATCAGGATCAGGCTGTCGGCGAGATTGCGCGAGTGCTCAGGACGAACGGCGATTTCGTCTGCCAGACCACTCTTGGACCACGCACACCTCCGCTGTGGATCCGGGCGGCAGATCGCGTTCTCAAGTTCGGCTACTTTTACCTTGATGATTTAAAGGAGCGCCTGCATCGATTCAACTTCGATCTGCTCGCCGAAGAGAGATCGAACATCAACTACATCTTTCGGGCCGCAAAAGGCGCTAGTAGACAACGCTCGCCTTTTCCTGCTCAAGCTTGAGTTCCTGAATCCCCCACGGCAGATCGAAAGGCTCCTTCAGATCGGCCGCGGGGTACTTGGGCTTGACGTATTTTTCGACTAGCGTCTGGACAAGTATCATCGGAACCGGAATCCCGTCCACCCGCACCTCATCGAGATCGAATTTGCCTCTGCCCCGCTCTCCGAAAAGTCTTCCCTTCAGGCCGAGGTTGTGAGTGCCACCTACAAAGGAATCGAGCAGCGGGTTCCCCGTCGCATTCGAATTGAATGTAATTTGAGCCTCCGACGCGATGGCCCCGGGCTGAAGTTCCACGTCGATGGAGTCGAGCTGAATGGGCAGATCTTCCTTCATTGAATAGAGAACGTAGGATTCAAGCTCGACCTCTGACAATTCGAGCCGATCGCTCCCTGGGCGTCTTTCGTTTGTTTCGTGCGCTTTCTTGATCGCGTCGATCTTAGACTGAAGTGTTTCTGCAGCCTTTGAGGAGATACTGCTGGCCGACGCTTCTTCCGCCGTAAAGTTGCGAAACAGGACCACTCCCGCAACGCCGACAACCAGCACCGACAGTCCAACGGCCACGGCGATTTTCTTCATAGTCACCTGATAATCTGAAAGGTGCGTGCCCAGCGAGTCTTCCTGAAAAAATTCGTGGCGAGGTCGGTGATCTGCTGGACACGATCCGTCATGTCGGTTCGACGGTATTCATCATCATCCGTTTCATAAGACCAGTAGATAATGAGGGCCTTGCCAACGATCAACTCGCGGGGAACAAATCCCCAATAGCGGCTGTCCGAGCTATTGTCCCGATTGTCGCCCATCGCGAAGTACTTGCCGGGCGGCACGACGATGTCGCCGTTCTGGAGGTAGTCTTCGTACCAGTAGGGGTCTTCGTCGATTCCTCGATAGATCCGGCCCGGATGAGGTTTCGGCGGAAAGAAGTCCCGGAAAGGATCCGAATAAGAACCAGGCAGGCTCTTGTGGATTTTGTAAGGCTCATTGACCGGATTTCCGTTCACAAAGACCTGTTTGTCGACGATGCGAAGATGATCGCCCGGGATTGCGATGGCTCTCTTCACGTAATGCTTCGTCAGATCTTTGGGATATTTGAAGACGATTACATCGCCGCGCCGGATGTCTTTGAACGGAAGAACGGCGTCACCAATGAATCCTTTGGAGCCGAACACAAATTTGTTCACCAGCAGGTGGTCGCCAACCAAAAGGTTGTTTTCCATCGAGGGTGTGGGAATCTTGAAGGCCTGCACGATGAAAGTCGTTCCGAACAACGCCAAAATCACCGTGATTACGAGCGACTCAAAGTACTCACGAGCCATGGACTTCTTGTAGACGATTTCCGACATGTTCAGATCTTTTCTTCATGAACAGCGCCGACTCGTTCAAGCGCCTGGCGAGCGGCTGCCTGTTCCGCCGCCTTTTTTGTGAGGCCTATTCCCTCCGCAACCGTTTCTCCACCAATGACGACTTCGACGGTAAAGAGCTTTTGATGATCCGGACCGGTCTCGGCCGCGACAACGTAATCTGCTCGGCGCACGCCTTGTGCTTGCAGCTGCTGTTGAAGCGCAGTCTTGAAATCGGTGATCTTCTGAGGTCTGTCCCTGATCTCCTCGATCTGATGCTCGAAGAATGGCGCCATGACCCGTCTGGCTTCTTCAATTCCGCCATCCAGATAGACCGCGCCGATGACTGCCTCAAAAGCATCAACGAGCAGGGCCTGTTTGTTGCGTCCACCGGTTTTTTCCTCGCCCCTACCCAGCTGCAAGTATTCACCCAGATGAAGTCGCTCGGCATATTTCACAAGGTTCGCGGCGCTCACAAAAAAGCCCTTCAGCTTCGAAAGCTGCCCTTCATTCAAGCCGGGATGCGCCCGGAACAGGAAATCGCTTACCAGAAAACCCAAAACCGCGTCGCCCAGAAACTCGAACTGTTCGTTGTCACCGATGCCCGTGCTGCTTTCATGGGCGTGGGAGCTGTGAGTAATCGCGGTTGTCAGAAGCCTGGGGTCTCTGAACTTATAAGCGAGCTCAAATTCCAAGTCTTCCAAAATCTTCATAAAAAAAGGGCCTGGAGGTTCGAGGAAATGAGGGAAGAGGGAGCAATCTTCTGAGGTGCAGAAAACCGCTCACTCTCCCCTTATTTCCCCGAAGCGTGCCTCCGAGCCCTATTCTACTACGCGGCCTGAGTCTTATTATTGACTGATCGTCTGGCCGGCCTTTGCGATGAACTGGTCAATGCCTTCAAGGGACTTGTTCTTATTCTTGTACAGGTCCTCAAGAATCTGCTTTGCCTGAGGAAGTGTAGGTCCCTTCAAAAAAACGGATTTAGCAAGAGAATCCATGGCTTGATCCAACTTGTTCTCGTTTGCATAGGCAAGACCAAGTCGGAAGTAAGGAATTGGATCCACTTTCCGGGCCGTGATCGCGGCAATGTACTCTTTCTGGGAGTTGCCGTACTGCTTCTGGTTCAAATAGACGAGACCGAGAGTCTGATAGGCGCTGGAAACCATCATGGACTTTTGCTCAGGATCCATCTGGGCGCCGCCGGGACCATTCACCAAAGCCAAAACCTTATCTTTGGCTTTCTTTGCCAACTCTTCAGCGCGTTTCTGCTGCTTTGCCTTCTCTGCTTCATCGGTGGCGGGTCGTTCTGCCATCACGCCCGAGAGGGTCATCAGCGTCAGCAGGTTGTCTGGATCCAGGTCCATCGCCTTTTCGGCGTATTCCATCGTCTTGGCCGAATCGTTGATCATCTGATAGTTGTTCATCAGGCTCTGGTAATAAAAGAGGATCACTTTTTCGGACTCGGCAAGAAATGCTTTGTACTCGTTCGCGTTTTTGTCGATGACGTTCTTGTCACCTTTTTTCGCCTTCTTGGCCTTGATCAATTGCTCGTCGGCATCGGCTTTCTTAACCAGATCTTCCAGGTACTTCACTTCAATAGCGACGCCCGCTTCGCCGGCCGCTATAGCTTCCTTAGCTTTGTTCATTCGACCGAAGGCCTGCATCCTGGTTCGGTGAATGAAACCAGTCAGCTGAGATTCAGGATATGTCGTTAGAAATTTGTCGGCCATGGTCAATTGTGCGTTTGGATCCGGGGACTGCTGTACTTTCATGAAGTCTTCATATTCCGCCTGCGATCCGGGTGCGGGACCAATCTGCTGGGCATCTTTCTTCTGAGCACTCAACATTGATGTGCAAAGAATTAACGCGAGAAGCGCCATCAGTAATGCGGATTTCTTACTGTTGATCATTCGACAAGTCTCCTTGGTTCATGTGATGAGAGAACGTAAAGGGTAGCTTCTCAGGCCAAAGCTGTCAAGGACTTGAAGGCCTTTAGCTACGGACTGCATCCCCCTCCGTACGGGTTCTTAAGGCCTTCTAGAGCAGCCTGTTGAGCCTCGCGCGTATTATCGCCGATGACGCTCGCTTGCTGGTAGTGGACTATGGCGCCCTCTCTATCGCAATCGAGGTCCAAAATCCGTCCTAAGAAGATGTGCGCCCAGACCTTCATGGACGGTTCGGCCGTGGGACTTTCAATTGTTCGTTCGAAATTAACCTTGGCCTCGTCACCATCGCCTTCCCGGCTGGCAATGAGACCAAGGCCGTAAAACGCCGGACCGCTATTCGGATCAAACTCGCTTAGGACTTTTCCGAAGGCAGCCTTTGCCTTGGCGCCATCCCCGGAATTGAACGCCGCCTCGGCCTGCTTCAACAAGTCGCGCATTGGATTCGGTGCAGACGCCGGCGCCGGTTTGGGCACTTCCGCCTTGGCCTCAGCTTTTTCCGGTGGGGGGATCCTGTTAAATGTCACCGCAAATCTGGCTTGCTCGTTCTTTACATTGATTTGGGACATCATGGTATTGAATCCGGTTCTGAAGGCAGCGCCCTTGTCCTCATACGCCATCAGGGAGTCGTGGAAGTAGGGCGCCAGCAAAAGCCCGCTCCGATAAAGACCCTCCACGGTCTTCGCGGCCCTTTCCGCCGGGACTTTATCCATGCGCAACTCAATCACCCGAATCAACGATTCGGTGGCCATGATGTTGAAGTTCGACGTATACGCCGGATCTACACCTTCCGCATTTCCCAGGAGCTTCAGCAGCGAATCCCTGTTTTCGACTCGAAAACTGTTCGTCGCCACCAAGTTGTCCAAGTGGAAATGAAGGTATCCATGGCGCACATCGTCGAATTTTGGCGCGCTGCCTCCGCCCAGCACGACGTAGTAATTGTCCTGATAACTCCGCACATTCACGCTGTTGAGAGGGGCTGCTAGCTCAAGGTAAATGGCCAAAGTCCGAGTGTACGTCGTACCCAAAGGCATTCGCAGATAGGCGTCGGTCTTCACCAGCAGATCGCGAAGGTTGGGGGCCAAGGCATTCATCGCTTCCACATACTGCGGACGCAGTTCACTCCATCGGAGTGAAATTCTGGCCTTCTGATAGAACTCCCGAAGCAAGTCCGCGAAATCGAGAATGGTTCTGGCATCCGGAGGCGTCAGTTCCTCGCGCCGAGGAAGGCTGAAAGCGGGCGGGTCCGTCAGCGTCACAGCCAATGATATGTATTTTGCGAGCTGCGCCTCATCGCTCTCGCCGGCTTTGTGCCGAGCATAGTAATCCTTCAATCGCGTGATCAGATCCGGGTCGACGCCTTCAGAGAACTTCCGGATCGCTTCACGAACCGGGTGATATTGAGGTCCCAATTCAACGTCAAAACCCGCAGCGTTCAATGCAGCCATCGTCGTGAAAAGCCGCAGGTCGCTATCAATAGTAACGCCGCTGGATGACTGGGACTGAAGGCTGGGCGCCAAGGGGAATAGAACCAATACGGCCAGAAATAACCGGAAAAACATGCCCAAAATCATAGCATGGCCGCTTCCTGTAGAATACGGACATGGAATTTGGGATTTCGACTCAAATCTATCGCCGGCAAGCCGTTACCGTTGATGTTCTCGAATCCATCCGGAGGGCGGGTTACCGTCAGATTGAGCTTTTCGCAAATCGTCCTCACTTGGATTTTCACAACCGAAGTCTCGTTCGGGCTATCGGAAACTGGTTTCAAGAGAACGTTCTTCCGGCGCCTTCCATCCACCTGCCGTTCATGGAAACATTTGGCGAAACCCAAAAACGCTGGATCACGCCCCTCCATCCCGACTTCAGACAACGCGCATTTGCGATCGATGAAATGAAGCGCTGCCTAGAAATTGCGGATCGTGTTCCAATCGCCTACGCTGTCCTTCATTTGGGGATCCCCTCCGAAGAATACAATCCGGTTCTGTTTGAGCATGCGTACACCGCCATCTCTCAAATTCGGACGTTTTCAGGCGTGAAGATCATGATTGAGAACATTCCGAATGAAATTTCCACGTTCGACAGGATCGAGGAATTCAAGACCGTCACGAGAGTGCAGGACATTGGAATTTGCTACGATACCGGACACGGTCATTTGCAGCGGATAGAACCGGATTTCCGCCGGATTAACGCCACTCACATTCACGATAATCTCGGGAGGACGGATGATCATTTGTGGCCGTTTGAAGGCAGTCTCAATTGGCCGGCGCTCGTGGAGAAATTCGTCTTGGCGGAATACAAAGGATCATTCGTTTTTGAGACGCGGGGAGAGGAATTGAATAAAAGCGGCGACGTCCAAAAACGCTTTCAGGAACTGTTCGATGAAGCGGAAGAGTCGCTTGACGAATATAGATTGAGACATGCGCTCAGTTCCAAGGTTAGCGAGGAATCATGACCCACACCTACATAGAAGACGTCGGAAAACATGTCGGCGAGGAAGTCACGCTGCGCGGATGGGTCCACAACAAGCGATCAAGCGGCAAGATCCAGTTCGTCATCGTGCGCGACGGCACCGGCTACATTCAAGGTGTGATCGTCAAGAACGCAGTGTCGCCAGAGGTGTTCCAAGACGCCGACGCCTTGACCCATGAGTCTTCCATCGTTGTCATTGGAAAAGTCCGAGAAGATTCTCGCGCCCCAAGCGGATACGAGCTCGATGTAACCGACCTGAAGATCCAGCAACTGGTGGCGAAAGACGAACCGTTCCCCATAACACCAAAGGAACACGGAATTGATTTTCTGATGGACCAGCGCCATCTCTGGATTCGTTCCACGCGTCAGCGGGCCATCTTGAAGATTCGTCATGAAATCATTAAGGCCGTTCGAGATTTTTTTGACGATGACGGCTTCACCTTGTGCGACACACCCATCCTCACACCCGCAGCCTGCGAAGGCACAACCACACTTTTTGAAGTGAAGTACTTCGACGACAAGGCATTTCTCACCCAATCCGGACAGCTCTACAACGAAGCTACTGCAGCAGCCCTCGGAAAGGTTTATGCGTTCGGCCCAACCTTTCGCGCGGAAAAATCAAAGACACGACGGCACCTCACCGAGTTCTGGATGGTCGAACCGGAAGTGTCGTACGCCACAGTTGAGGACACGATGAGCCTCGCCGAACGCATGATTTCGTTTGTCGTTCATCGCGTGCTTGAGAAAAGATCGATCGAACTGAAAGCGCTTGATCGTGACGTTTCACGGCTGGAGAAAATTGAGCCTCCGTTTCCACGCATCAGCTATGACGAGGCCGTCCGGATCCTCCAGGCTCGGGGCTCCGAGATACGATGGGGCGGAGATTTCGGCGGGAGCGATGAGACCATCATTTCCCAGCAATTCGATAAGCCCGTCATGGTTCACCGGTATCCGACCGAAATCAAGGCGTTCTACATGGAGCCGGATCCCGATCGACCTGAGGTTGCCCTCTGCGTTGACGTGCTGGCACCTGAAGGTTACGGCGAAATCATCGGCGGCGGCCAACGCGCCGTGAGTTACGACTATCTGGTGAGGCAGATTCAAAAACATGGACTGCCCGTCGAGGTCTTCAATTGGTATCTGGACCTTCGCAAATACGGATCAACACCCCACGCCGGCTTCGGCATGGGAATAGAACGCGCCGTCACCTGGATCTGCGGTCTCGAGCACGTGCGAGAGACAATTCCTTTCCCGCGTATGCTCTACAGACTCTCGCCGTAGACGTCCCGTCGCCGAAGCCCGCCCCCTGATACAATGGAACTCCAGGCGGTATATGTCTCGAATTTCCATCATCGGTGTACCCATGGATCTCGGCGCCGACAGGCGCGGTGTGGACATGGGTCCCTCAGCCTTGCGGTATGCGGATCTAAACGAAAAGCTTGAAGAACTCGGGCATGATGTTCGCGATCTCGGCGATCTCGATGTCATCATTCCGGAAACGCAGCATTTCGGCGACCCTCGCGCGAAGTATTTGAAGGAAATTGCCGAAGCCTGCTCGCATCTGGCAAAGATGGTCGTCGAGGTGAATGAAGAGGGCCGGATGCCGCTTGTGCTGGGCGGCGATCATTCCATCGCGGTGGGAACGGTTTCCGGCATGGCCGAATCATTCCGCCGCAGAGGGAAAAAGCTGGGGCTTATTTGGTTCGACGCTCATGCGGATATGAACACCCCTGAGATCTCTCCCAGCGGCAACGTTCATGGAATGCCCATGGCGGCGATCATGGGATATGGCGCGCCAGAACTCACAGGCATCTACAACTTCACGCCGAAAATTCAGCCCCAGAACGCCGTCATGATCGGAATCCGTGAAGTCGACAAACTCGAACGCGAGTTGGTGAAGAAGTCGGGTGTTCGAGTTTTCACGATGAAGGACATTGACAGGCGGGGCATTGGATCAATCATGGACGAGGCCCTATCCATTGTCATGAAGGATACGGATGGATTCGCCGCAACACTCGACGCCGACTTCCTGGATCCCTATGAGTCACCCGGCGTGGCGACCCCGGTTCGCGGCGGCGCCGACTATCGAGAAGCTCATCTTGCGATGGAAATGCTTGCAGACACCAAACGGATGGCATCGTTCGAAATCACAGAGATCAACCCGATTCTTGACGAGCATAACAAGACCGCCCATTTCGGAACCGAACTGATCTTATCCGCGTTTGGAAAGCAGATTCTTTGAAATTATGCCCACGGAATCGTCGACGCTGAAGGAAGCACTCGAATCCTACACACAGGAAGGGGAACTGTACGAACCCCTGGAGAACCGGCGCGTTCGCTGTTTTGCTTGCGGACATCGCTGCGTCATTTTCGACGGACTGGACGGAATTTGCCGCGTGCGCTTCAATCGCGGCGGAAAACTGCTCGTTCCCTCCGGATATGTCGGAGCTTTGCAGCTCGATCCCGTCGAAAAGAAACCTTTCTTTCACGCTCTCCCCGGATCACTCGCAATGAGTTTTGGGATGCTGGGCTGCGACTTCCATTGCGCCTATTGTCAGAATTGGGTGACATCGCAGGCGCTACGGGATCCGAATGCGATCGCTCTCCCAAGGCGTCTCACTGCAAAGCAATTCGTGGAGATATCCCTCGGCAGAGGCGCTCGCATCGTCACCAGCACTTACAACGAGCCGCTCATAACGAGCGAATGGGCTGTCGAACTTTTCAAGGAAGCAAGAGCGGCCGGTCTTCGAACCTCTTACGTCTCCAATGGCAACGGCACTCCTGAGGTATTGCATTACATTCGACCATGGGTCGATCTGTACAAGGTCGATTTGAAGAGTTTTCGCGACAGCAACTACCGGAAATTGGGCGGGTTGCTGAAGAATGTCCTGGACACCATCGAGATGCTGCACGAAATGAAGTTTTGGGTGGAAATCGTCACGCTCATTATTCCCGGGTTTAACGATTCGAACGAGGAATTGCGCGACATTGCCAGGTTCCTTGTGAAAGTTTCTCCGGACATCCCCTGGCACGTCACAGCATTTCATCGGGACTACAAGATGACGGCCCCAGACAATACATCCGTCGAGGCGCTGCTACGGGCTGCAGAGATCGGCAGGACCGAGGGACTTCATTTTATATATGCCGGCAATGCGACTGGACGGGTCGGGAATCTGGAGAACACGCATTGTCCGGGTTGCGGTGAAACCGTGATTGAACGGTGCGGCTTCCGAGTTCTGCGGATCAACCTCAAGGCTGGCGCTTGTTCAAAGTGCTTCCGACCAATTCCCGGAGTTTGGAATTGATGCGCTCCACTTCGCGCCGGGTTTCTTCCAAGTCGCCGGACGTATCGATCACATAGTCGGCATACTTCACTTTTTCTTCAAACGGCATTTGCGAGGCAACACGGGATTCGATCTGCTTTTCCGAGAGGTCCGTGCGCTGCCTTAGCCGTTCCTTCTGTATTTCGCGTGAACAGCCAACCACAATAAGCTTGTCGTAGTTCCTGTATGTACCGACCTCGATCATTAACGCGGCTTCTACGATCGCGATGCCATCCGGAGCTACAGTCTCCACTTCTTTCAACCAACGCTGCTGACGCTCGATTACAGCCGGATGAACCAAATCGTTCAGTTTTTGTCGCAGTTCGGGATTCTTGAAGACGATGTCACCCAGGGTCCGGCGATCGATGGCGCCGGCCGGAGTAAGAATGCGCTGACCGAACTCTGCAACAACCGCTGCGTGCACGGGCTGGCCGGGCTCAAAGAGTTCGCGGCTGATCTGATCTGCATCGATGAGACGGCATCCAAGTTCGGCGAACATGCCGCCGACTGTTGTCTTGCCGGTAGCAATGCCGCCAGTCAGACCGACTTTAAGCATTTACGAGCGTCCTGGGTCGGAAACACGTCTTCGCATCTTCGCCGCCTTGAGAGTGTTCTTCATGAGGGTGGCGATCGTCATCGGTCCGACACCGCCGGGCACCGGCGTTAATTGGGAAGCCACTTCCATCGCGGCTCTCTCATCAACGTCTCCAGCCCAGACATATCCTCGTTTTTCGAAGTCTTTCCAGCGAGCCTCGTTTCGTCCGAAAAGCCGTTCGACCTCGGAACGATCGGTGACTTTGTTCGTTCCTACATCGATCACTACTGCGCCAGGTTTAATGAAATCGCGAGTAACCATGGCGGTTCTGCCCAGAGCTGCCACAAGGATATCGCCTTCCCGCGCGACTGCTGCGACATGACGTGTTTTGGAGTGGCAGACCGTGACGGTGGCGTTTGCGTGCATCAGCAAAACCGCCTGAGGCTTTCCAACGTCGTCGCTTCTTCCCAAAACCACAGCACGCGATCCCTCGATCCGGACGCCCGACCTTTGAAGAAGCTCCATCACGCCGAGCGGCGTACACGCCACAAGAGTCTCGCGCCCGAGCAGCAGCGAACCTAGGTTGCGCGAATGAAAGCCGTCTACATCTTTAACCGGATCGACGCTCTCCAAAACGGCATGCTTATCGACATGCTTCGGCAGCGGAAGCTGAACAAGTATTCCGTCAATAGAATCATCCCTATTGAGCTTCTCGATCTCATCCAGCAGTTGCCGGGTGGTTGAGGAGGCAGGAACGGTAATCTTGCGGCTGCAAATTCCAAGCTGCTCGCACGTCTTGGCCTTCATGTTGACGTAAGCCGATGAAGCAGCGTCATCGCCGACAAGCATCACTGCCAGCCCAGGCGTAATGCCCCGCTGCTTCAGCGTTTCCACTTCGTTCGCCGCTTCGCGCCTGACCTGGTCCGCGATCTTTACACCGTCAATGAGAGTAGCGGCCATAAGAAATTCATCATACACTGACTGTAAATGAATTTCGTTTTGATGCTAGCGCCCGTACTGACCTCTTTACTCTTCGAATCTTCCATCGAAAGAGCATTCACGCTAGCTCGAAACAGCGAATGGGTCGGAGCTTCGGCGGCTCTTGACCAGGCGTTCGTGGAAGATCCTTCCCTGTTTGCCTCGAACAATTTTCACTATCTCCGCGGCAGGTTTGCTGAGAACCAGCGCGACTGGAACCGGGCGCGGCAGGAATTCTCAAAGGTGGCTCCGGATAATCCCCTTTTCAGCCTGGCCATGTGGCACGCAGCGCTGGCTTCAGCGCGTCTTGGAGATGAGGCTGCATCGGAACAGTCTTACGGTGCGTTGCCGCTGGACTTCCCGATCGACCTCAAAATGCAACTCGCGAGAAATTCGAGTCCGGCCTTTGCTATGAAGATTTATGCCTCTCTGGTTTCAAGAGAAGCACGCCTGCAGCGCGCCGCCGGAACTGAAGACATCCTTGCGTTATGGTCGTTGATACGGGAAGAAAAGGCGGATGACGTGGCGCTGGAAGCCGTACGACGCGCGGGCGGGACGGCGGCAACACCTCGAGACTTTATGGATGCCGCCGAAGTGTACGCTGCGCATCGCCATTTCAGCGAAGCCATCACCTTCTATGAACGAGCCTCATCCGACGCCACGCTCGCTGCCGAAGCGATGTATCAGATCGCGCGAGCGCGATTCTTCCAGGAAAACTATCAAGAGGCCATCGAGCGATATCAAGAAATAGCCGCCGACTTCCCGGAAACCGACTGGGCAAAGGATGCGACTTATCAGATTGCGAATTCTTACTGGCGGCTTGGCGACTTCCGGAACGCTGAACAAACATTTCTGGCTTACATCAAGCGCTATGGCAAAAAGGGCAATCAGGAGGGCGCAGTTCGTGACCTTGTGGATGTTTATCGCGCCCTTGGCGAACACCAAAAGGCAGTCTCATGGCTCGATCGGATGCTGGCCGGAAAGCTCTCGGTATCCGGACGACAGGTTTTCCTCTTCACTAAAGCAAAGATTCTCTACGTCCAGAAAAGGTTTACGGCGGCCGAAGCTCTCTTTCGAAGGCTGAGCACAATGAAATTGCGGGCCGCCGCCGGAGGAGCAACAACCGAAGAGGTGAAGTACTTCCAAGCTCTCTGTCTGGCTAATTCGAATCGAAAAGCTCAGGCGGAAGAAATCTGGCGCGGGCTTATGCGTGAATCGCGCACGTACTACGCTCAGCGCGCCGCAGAAAAGCTTGGGGCGGCTCCTCCTGCTGCGAATTTGAATCCTTGCGCAGTGAAGGATTCGGCGCTGGTCAGCGTTGAGGTCAATTTGGAGAATCTGCGACGTCCGTTGCGCACCGAAGTTCCGGTTTTAGGCGACCCGCTGACCGAGCTTTCATTTCTCCGCCTGTGGGATGAGGCTTCCTTTTGGATGGATCGACAGAGAGCCCGCGCGGATGCTCGTACGGGCGCCGAAATGGCGTACGCCGCGGGCCGGTATCACAGATCCATCGCCTATGCTGATCGTCTTCCGAAAACAGAACCCAGCGTGCTTCCATTGCTTTATCCAACCGGTTTTCGCCGGATCATTTGCTCCGCAGCCGAAACACACAGCGTTGATCCGCTGTGGCTCCATGCCATCATCTGGCAGGAGAGTAAATACGACCCGCAGGCGCGATCAGGAGCTTCGGCTCGCGGGTTGATGCAATTTATACCCGAGACCGCCCGGATGATTGCGCCAATGATCGGTTTGAAAGAATTCTCTCTCGATCGCCTGTACGAGCCCGGCGTCAGTATTCAATTGGGAGCACGGTATTGGAAGTCGCTGATGGATGAAATCCGGAATCCGGCAATGGCGCTGGCCGCTTACAACGGCGGCATGAACAACGTCCGACGCTGGATGAGCAAGGCGCCCGATGGAGAGCCAGAACTCTTCGTGGCGGATATCGGATTTGTGGAAACCAAGAGATACGTTATGGCTGTCTTTCAGGCGCACGCTGCCTACGAAGCGCTTCAGTAAAGACGAAAGACGATGGGCTTTTTAAGGTGAAGCTGGAAAAGGTTGTCTTCGGCATCGTGTTCGGGATCATCGCGACGGTCGCGCTGACGATCATGTGGCCGTTTCTCACTTACATCGTCTTGGCCGGGATCCTCACTTACATCCTTTTTCCTGTTTATCACTTCCTCCAAAGACGCACGGGCAGACCAGAAATCAGCTCGGCCATGTCCATCGTGCTGGCCCTGATCCTGATGGTGCTCCCTGCATTCTTTCTTGTCAGCCAGCTTGTTCAACAGGTCTCCGGAGCATACAACAACTTTCAGGCGGAGAACCTCCAGCGCGTGGGGGATTATCTCAGCGGACTTACGGGCAATCGTGTGAACTTTGAGGAAATGGTGAACTCGAGTCTGGCGCAGATCCGGCAGTCGATCGTGGGCTTCGCTCCCGACATTCTCGGATCGATCGGCGAGGTTCTGATCGGCTTGTTCATCATGTTTTTCGTGATGTATTACGGTTTTCGGGAGGGCGAACGTTTCCTATCACGAATAAAAGTGCTCCTTCCACTGGACCCTGCACTGAAGGAATCCCTGTTTTATGAACTGCGCACCGTGACCCAAGCGGTGCTTTACGGACAGGTGATGACAGCCGTCATTCAGGGAACGCTCGGAGCTTTTGGCCTTTTGATTTTTGGAGTGCCGAATTGGCTATTCTGGGGCGCCCTCATGATCATCCTTGCCTTCCTACCTGTGCTGGGGACCCCGTTGATCTGGGTTCCGGCAGCAGTCGGAAAACTCCTCGACGGGGAAACAGCGAGCGGCGTCGGCCTTCTGGTGTTCGGCGCAACGATTGTGATGAATATCGACAACTTTATCCGGCCTCGTCTCGTCAGCGGTCGTACGAAAGTTCACCCAGTGTTGATCCTCATCGGCGTGCTGGGCGGGCTCAAAGTTTTCGGATTTACCGGAATGCTGGTCGGCCCTCTGGTTCTTGCTCTACTTGTCGCCTGCGTCAAGTTCTACGAACAGGCCTACTTGAGAGGAAAACTCACGATCGGTCCCGCCGCTGACTGAAAGCATGGACGCTATCTAAGGACCAGATTTGAATACACGGGGCTGTGCATCGAGAACGTCGCGCACCTTTCGTGCGAGCACCGCGGGTGTGTATGGTTTTTGGAGAAAGTCGATTCCATCGTGCAGCAAGCCATGCTTCACGACGGCATCGTCGGTGTAGCCGCTCACAAACAGGACGCGGATCGAGGGGAAACGCCTCTGCATCGCTTCGGCGAGTTCCCGCCCGCTCAGTTCGGGCATGACGACATCCGTAACGAGCATGTCGATCGATTTACCGTCCGCGACGTGGAGCGCCTCTTCACCGCACGCAGCGGCAATCACGTCATATCCCTGGGCCTGCAGGGTGAGCATCGACAACGCGCGCACAGCGCCTTCGTCTTCCACCAACAAAATCGTTTCGCTTCCGCCCGAAACTGCTCGCGCGGCCTTATCGTCTCGAAACGACGCTACTTCGTCCACCGCCGGAAAGTAGAGCTTGAATGCTGTGCCGATGCCAGGTTCGCTGTACACCTCGATATGCCCCCCACTTTGCTTAATGATTCCATACACCATGGCAAGCCCGAGGCCGGTGCCTTTTCCGGGACCCTTGGTCGTGAAAAACGGTTCGAAGATGCGCGACTGAACTTCCGGCGTCATTCCAAAGCCAGTGTCGGTGATCGCCAGCCGAACATAGTTCCCGGGCTTCGCATAGGGATGAAGCTCGGAATAGGCTTCATCGATCCTGACGTTATGGGTTTCGATCGTGAGTTTTCCTCCTTGCGGCATCGCATCGCGCGCGTTTACGGCGAGATTCATCAGAATCTGGGTGAGTTGCCCGGGATCGGCTTTGATCCGGCTGATCTTCGGGTCGAGCACCGCAGTTAGAGACACATCCTCTCCGATAAGCCGTCTCAGCATTTTTTCGGTTTCTCGGACGACTTCATTCATGCCCAGAACTTTCGGCTGGAGAGCCGTTTGCCTGCTGAATGCCAGAAGCTGTCGCGTCAGCGAGGCTGCGCGTTCGCCGGCATGTCGAATGGCGTGTATGCTGTCGCGTTTGGGGTCGTCCGTGGGAATTGTTGTGAGCAACAGCTCGCTGTAGCCAGAAATGATCGTCAGCAGGTTGTTGAAGTCGTGAGCAACGCCGCCTGCGAGATGACCGATAGCCTCCATCTTTTGCGCCTGCCTGAACTGGTCTTCGAGGCGCCGGCGCTCCGAAATGTCGAGGCCAATGACGAGCACGCATGGCGTATTGGTCTTTAAGAAAACACCTTTGAAGTAGAACGGTATCGACTTTCGGTCGCCTGTGGCGATATGGCACTCGATCGCATCCTGGCCTTTGGTGAAAACAGCGTCAATCCATCTCCCAACAGACTCCGAATCTTCGGCGGCGATGAGACGCCGGGGCGACATGTTCGCAATCTCGTCACTCGTGTATCCCGTCGTTTGCTCCAGAACCTTATTCCATTTGACCAACCTCTGGGGCGCATCGAATAAGAGCACCACTCCGGGTAGTGAATCCATGAGCATGTCAACGAAGTGCTTCTCCGCGAACAATGCTTCCTCCGCGTGACGCCGGATGAGCGCAGAGCGAATCATTTCGGCAACGGAATCGACGAGCCGGCGCTCCTCTGCGTGAAACGGCCCTTCGGACTGCGGAGGTTTTTCGGTGGGATACGCCACCTCGACTACGCCCCTCAGTCCTCCCGGACCCATGAATTCTGCACTCATGATCCACGGCGAAATTGGGAAATCGGGGGTCGCAAACTCCAGGTCACCGAATTGGATTCGGGCTCTCGCCTCGTCGGAATACTCCCATCCCTGCGGTAAAATTATCACGATGTCCCGCAGCCAATCGGCTTTGCTGCGCTGATTGTCGCGAAGAATCTCCGCCACTTCCTGAAGGCACGTAAGCTCCTTTACCCGCTCGCCTAAAACATGCACCAATTTCCGATTCTCTTCCTGGGCATGCTTACGCTCGATTGCGACACGGGCGAGATACGTAGCGCGCTGAATCAGGGCTCGGTCCAGCGGTCCGGGAACTCGCGGCGTGCGATAGTACATAGCGAAAGTGCCGAGGACCGCACCGCGCGCATCGATAATCGGAGTCGACCAGCAAGCCCTCAGACCATACTCTCGAGCGATCTGGCGGTAGTCGTCCCAGAGTGGATCCGTTTCTATATCGGTGACAATCACCGGTTCACGCAGGTACACCGCCGTTCCGCATGAACCCGCCTTCGGACCGCTCGGTTTGCCATCGATCTTGTTGCTATATTCCATCGGGAGACGCGGTGCGGCGCCATAACGAAGGTGCACGCCGTCCGCGTCGAGGAGGAGAACGGATGCAAACGTGTCCCGTGCAACGGACTCGATCGCTTCAGCTACTGCGCTTAAAACTTCTTCCAGGGGGGCTTCTCTGGAAATCAGCTCGAAGATCCGGTTTTCCGCGGCAAGCAGGAGGTCGCGCTGTCTGTGCTCCGTGGTGTCCATCGCGACGCCAAAGACTTTAACCGCACTGTTGCGATCGTCCCGCTGCACCTGCCCTCTTAACAAGAGAGCTCGCTCTTCTCCGTCCCGCCGCACGATACGGTGCTCGAATTGGCTCCACTCTCCGCCGGCTCTGATGCTCTGCAGGCTTTCGGCAAGCTGTTCCGCATCCTGGGGATGACAAAAGGCTATGGCGGTCTCGATCCTTCCGTCGAACTCCGCTCCGTCGATACCGTGGATCCGCGCAAGTTCGTCGGACCATTTCAAGCGGTTCGTGACAATGTCCCATTCCCAACTTCCGACGCTAGCCGCTTCCTGGGCCAGCCGAAGGAACATCTCACGATCGTGCAGATCTCGTT
>CAZIPZ010000048.1:0-21262 GCA_964541075.1 uncultured Solibacteraceae bacterium
GTTTAGTTAGCAACTGGCTGAACGGGCGATCGTTGGATTGCTTTGGAAGGAATCGGAGCCATCAGCAACACCCAACTGGTAAGATTGACGCCATGGAGATCATCCGGGCCGCAAAGGCCTCAAAGTGTTTTCGGATATATCGCCGTCCATCGGACCACCTCAAAGAATTGCTGAGTTTTGGAAGGCGCCATTATCACGAGAAATTTTGGGCGGTAAAAGATGTCGATCTCTCGGTCGAACGAGGTTGTTGTCTCGGCATCATCGGGGAGAATGGTTCAGGAAAAAGCACTCTGCTTCGGATGCTGGCCGGTGTAATCCATCCTACATCCGGAGGTATTGCCGTTCATGGCCGTGTATCGGCGCTGCTGGAACTCGGAGCCGGATTCAATCCGGAATTCACCGGGCGCGAGAACATTTTTCTTAACGCTTCGATTCTGGGTTTTAGCGACTCAGAGGCAAAGGCGCGCGTTCCCTCGATCGAGAAATTTGCTGAGATTGGAGAATTCGTCGACCGGCCCGTGAAGACCTACTCGAGCGGCATGTTTGTTCGACTGGCCTTCGCGGTGGCTATTCATCTGGATCCCGACGTCCTGATCGTGGATGAAGCGCTCTCCGTTGGAGATATATTTTTCCAGCAGCGCTGTATTCGCAGAATCCAGCAGCTGAAGCGGCAGGGTGTGACCATCGTTTTCGTATCTCATGATTTGGCTGCCGTCCGAAGCCTCGCTGACCGGACGATTTGGATGGAGCACGGACGGCCTCGTTTGGAAGGCAAGACAGAAGAGGTTGTATCCAAATACCTTGCGGCGATGGTGAGCCGTGGCCGGAAGGACGTAATGGAAGACGACGTCATTGGAAAACCTGTCAACATTTCACCGGAACTGGATCTATCCGACGAAGCGATTTCAAGGCTTCCAAAATTCATCGAGCATCTGCCGAACGTCGATCATCGATATGGAAATGGGAAAGCCAGGGTGACAGGAATCGGCGTCTTCGGAAAAGAAGGAGACCCAGCGGCCGGCATCGCCCAGGGCGATCGATTTTGCATTCGAATTTCCGTTGAATTCATCAAGGATGTCGAAAAGCCCAATGTCGGGTTCATGCTGCGCAACCGGTTGGGCGAGGACGTCACCGGAACGAACATCATGTCTGAAGGAATACTTTTGCCAGCCGTTCACGCTGGCGAACGCATGTCCGTGGACTTCATCATGGACCTTCCTTACCTGCATGCGGGCTTCTATTACTTTTCTCCGGCTGTCGCCAACGGAACCCTCGACCAGTATGAGATGTGCGATTGGGTTGATAATGCCTGCGCCATTGAAGTCGTCGAGACCGCAATCACGTACGGCCACATGCGCATTCCCACCCGAATCCGTACTCACGCGATTTTGACGCAGTCGTCCGACGTGCTCCTTTAATGAGCCTTAAGCCGGTCAGAGAAAGCTGGAGGGAATATTTCAATGCTGCAGGTTGCTGGAACAAAACTTAACGCCCGATGGCTGCTCTAAGACACTTTTGAAGTAGCCGGCCTCTCCAGGAATCGGGAGGGAAGGTTGCGTCACGAAGGTGGCGTGCTCTGAGGACCAGCTTCCAACCCGAACTTGCCTGGATCCCTTCAAGCTGTCCAGTCACGCCGGAGAGCTTTTCCTGGGTATGTCGCAAATGGCTCAAGGCTGTCGCTTTTTCGTTTTCAAGATTCTCAACCTGGCTTCCCCGCCACGTTAAAGCCTCATTTAAAGAAGTAACACTCTTTTCCAGATCCTCAACCTGGCGCTCACGCCATGCAATGCCTTCCTGTAGTTCTCTTATCTGGTTCTCTCGCCACGCAATGGCTTCCTCGAGTCCTTTTATTGCAGCATTGCGATCGACAACCTGTTCTTCGAGCCAACGCTCGCTTCGCTCCATAGCGCTAATCATTTCGTTCGAATGATCAATTAGCACACTGCAGCTGTACGCGGGTGGCAATGAACTTGAGGCGAGAGCAATGAAATACAGAGCTTCGCGGTCCTTGTTTCGAATGAACTCAAACTCGGCGCCGCGTCGGGATATAACGATCTCGCGAACGTCTTTGTCTTGCGATATATCGAGCGGCCACATTGTGGATGCGGGATGAATTCGCTGTCCAAGAAAAGTGGTTGCGGAAAAATGGCGTTCCAGCAGTTCCCTGAATTCGTCGAAATAAAGCTCTTTGACGTGGAACCGGTTCTCGGATTCCCCTTCATCATGATAAACAGCTTTGTTCGGTGTGGAGACGATGAACAATCCGTCGGGTTTCAACAGGCGCTTGACCTCTTGCAACAAACCTTCTTGGTCCTCGACGTGTTCTATAGCTTCAAAGCATACGGCGATGTCGAAGGAGTGATTCTCGTTAATGGGAACATTGGTGACGGATCCCGAGGCAAAGCTAAGATTGTTTCCGCCGTACTTTCCTTCGGCATGTCGAACAGCCGCCTCGTCGATATCGATGCCGGTCACCGACGCAGCGGTCCGAGCGAGCATTTTCGCGCCGTATCCTTCACCTGATGCGAGGTCCAACACATGTTTGCCTTCGACAAATTGACCTGCAAACGCATAGCGGTGGAGATGTTCGTACGCGACGACCGGCTCCTTGATCCAAGGCAGAAACCGCTCACCGGTCCATTCCAACATCGGCAAACCTCACTCGTTGGGCATTCAGGATCGCTGTCAGTCGTTCCTCGAACACTTCGTCGGAACATTCCGCGCGTACGCGTTCAAGCCCGGCTTCCCTGAATTGCGTCCATGTCCCTTTGTTCGTATAAAGCTCAACACATTTCGCAGCAAATGAATCAGTATCGGCGCCGACAGCGAATGGCGACCCGTCCTCCCATCCGAGCTGCAATGCAAGCAGCGGCGTTGCCACCACAGGGACGCCGCGCGCCGCCGCTTCATGGACCTTGTGGGGTATTCCTGCGGCGTATCGTGTTGGTGCAACGAAGACCCGCGCAGCATTGTAAACGTCCCATAAATCCTTTACGTGCCCGATAACATGGATCGAAGGTCCGGCTAGACTCCTTATCCGCTCGGATCTGTTCACACCGGCGATTGTGAATGACACGTTCTGTCCAAGGCCGGATTGGATTTTGGGAAGGATCTCGGTCAGGAACCAGATGACGGAATCTCCGTTGGGACTCGCTTCCTCATATATTGCGCCCACAAACAAGAATCCAGCTCTTTGCTCAAAGGACCGGGGAGTTGGCGATACGGAGAGCGTGTGACCAAGCACATGAACTCTATCAATCCCGTACTTTTCGAACATCGATCGTTCATGTTCGGATACCGAGATGACGCATGCCGCCGCTGAAGCAAGTTCCACCTCCTCTCTCACAATGCGACGTTCGTCTTCTTCGGAAAGGGGCGTTCCCTTCAACTTGCCGAGCGTAATATCACGGGACGCAAAAAGGGCTTCTGCGTCATAGATAATATGGACGTTGTCGAACCATGTTGGATTCGAGATCAGAATGGGCCGGAGTAGATTCATGTTGTGCGGCCTACTGACAAAGATCGTGTCGTAATAACCTTGCCGGTTTCTCATGAACGCCTCCAGCATCGGCCGGCCGAGTCCCATCATGAATTCCACATCTCTTGGCATGTCGGAATAGACGGAATCCCATTCCTCCGTTACGACATCCAGAGGATAAAAGGTCACGAAAAAGCCTCGCTGTCGAAACGATAGAAGAATGGCCTGCGAACGTGGATAACCGGACCCGAACCACTGATGTGGTACGCGATCATCCAGGAAGAGGAGTCTTCCTTGTCGATTGGGTCGCATGCGGGCGACAAGTATGGAGTCATGCCCGGCCAGGTCTCGCTCGGCAAGGAATCGGGCGTGTCGCTTTGCAAAAAGCGCTTGATGCTCGCGCTGAAGATCTGTAGCGGCTTTCATGGATTCAGAGCTAGCGAATTCGTAATGGACGACAACAGCGTTGGGTTCATACACCACACGAAAGCCCTGCTCCCAAAGGCGAGCGCAGTAGTCTGTTTCCTCATAGTAGGCGGGAACGAAAGCCTCATCGAATCCGCCCAACTGGTTCCATACGGTGCGAGGGGTCAGTAAAAACGCGCCGGAACAGTAATCGACGTCCCGGCGAAACATGTACATCGATGCAAATGGATCGTCACTGCGTCCGTAGCCGATACAGGACCCATCCCGCCAAACAATACTGCCGGCCTCTTGTAATGTGCCGTCGAGCAGGAGGATGCGTCCTCCGACTGCACCGATGTCCGGGGCGCTCTTCATAGTCGCAATCGCCGATTCCAAAGAGCCGGGCAGCAGCTGCGCGTCGTTGTTCAAGAGCAAAAGGTAGTCACCGCGAGCTTCCTTCGCAGCCTGGTTGACTGCGAGAAGGAAATTCGCGTTCTCTTTATTGCGAATAATACGCGCACCCTCAATACGCTCAAGCAGTGTCGATGTTGCGTCCGTTGACGCATTGTCCACGATAATCACTTCGAGGCGGAGTGAGCCGTGCTCCTGGAGTGAACGGAGGCAGGCCAGGGTGAGTTCCGCACGATTGAACAGCACAAGAATTATAGACACTTCCGGATCGACGTTGTGCGGCAGCGCCAGCTTCGTTTGGGACGCCAAAACGGCATGGAGCTGAGTCTTCTGCAAGGTGGTGAAGAAATCCTTGTGCTCCTGAACGAGATCCACCGACGTGACTGGATCCGATTCCGTTGTTAGGGGAAGTGCATCAACGGGAGGCCCTTGGTGGGCATCCGAGCCGTTCACCCAAGCGCTTAAGGCGCGGAAATGTTTGGCTAACCATCGTATCGGGTACGTTAGACGCCAGGACGGCGATTGCAGAAACTGCTCGAAGAGCCACTTCTGGTCCGCGAGTTCACGTTCCTTTGCGCTAACCTGCTGCTGAAGCGAACGAATCAGTTCGTTATGTTTATTCAAGCGCGAACTGCTTGGGCGCAATTCGGAAGTTCCTCCAGATTGTCACAGGCGAAGCGCCTTTCGTGAGGCGTACTCCATCGGCGGTCAGATCCGCCTTGCCTTCCCCTTCGAGCTCATATTCTATTGTTGTATTCGATGGAATTTTCAGGGGAAATACCAGTTGAGGCTCAGTTTGTTTGAGAATTGGACCATCAGGACTCCATACCGCGCCTGGCAGGGGAGCAACCTCTGCAATTTCCAGACGATCCAGCGGCGCTTTTGACAACGCAAAGGGCACAATGCCGACGCGGCTGTCGTGAAGCCCGGCCCCGGCCTCGACGTTAAAGGTTCGCACAGGAAAATCAGAGCCAATAGTAAATGTCTTAAGGGAAGTCAGCACGACTTCAATTGGCTCGGCAAGGGAGTAACGAAAGAGTCCCGAAGGTCTGACAATCAGGTCCAAACCACGCGGCCTCGTGTCCGTCGTTGTCAGCGTCTCTATTCCACGCCGTTCCAAATAGAATCTGAGACCGGATTCTGCACCTCCCCAGATTCGAAATCCCTGTTGCTGCAGCGGCGCGATATTTCGATCGACCCAGTCACGATAGGAGTTCACAAAGGAGTAGTCGGCGTAAGCGAGGAGCAGTGATAGAGCCGCCGTTGGAACAATCATTAGGACGAGCCGATTCCTGGAAGCATCCCGAAACAGAATCAGGTAGAGGGCTGGAATGCTCAGCAGAATGTACCGAGCATTGATCATGTCGCCGACAACGATGAAAAAAGCGAGCGTTGCGGGAACCCATAAAATAAGAAATGCCTCTCCGCTGTTCTCCCCCGCGGCAACGAGCTGCTTTGCCGAGATAAAGAAGGTCACGCACAGCGCCGCCCCTGCCGATGCCGCCAACACATACCAGAAGCGGTAAAGAACTGAAGGCCATGGCGCAAAAATCGTTAAGGCCGCTGCAAACAACAGGCATCCTGCTAGCAAGCGCCTCGAAACGCCCGTCATCCATGGAAAAATCGCGACGGTTCCGATAAAGCTGAAGGTCGCCAGCAGATTGTGAAAGACAGATCCTTGTGTTGCGAAAAAGGCGATCGTTTTCTGCAACGGAAACTCGCCAAAATGCAGCGTCATTATGAGAAGCCAAACCGCGAGGGCAGCTGGGGCTGCAGCCAGGGCAGCCAGTTCTTTGGCAGGCCGCTTGGCTGCCAGCATGCCAACGAAAAGGCAGGCCAGCGGGACTAGTGCGGTGTAGCCTGCGCCAACCGCCGCGATGAACGCTACCGCAGCGAGAAGCAGGAATCCCCTCTTACCCTGTAAGTGGCCAAAATACAGGGCGCATCCCAATAGCAGGAAGGCCAACATTGGAATGTCCATCATCAGAGTGGGGCAATAGATGAAGAAGGCAGGACTGAGCGCAAAGAGCAGCGAGACGTAAAGAGGTTCCGCCGTGAATCGCCGCGCCAATGCGTGGAAAGCGCAAACGGCCACGATCGGGAACAGTGCGAAGAGCAATCTGAAAGGCACTTCCTGAAAATCGCCGACCATCGCGTAAAGAAATGCCAAGTAGTACTCGCCAACTGGAGGATGGGTGTGCGGTGCAAAGTTCGGAAACGCCGTACCAAAGAAGATGCCTGGTGTATCGCTTGGAAAAAGCAGGTTCGTTTGAGCAGATTTGGCCAGATGAAGAAAAATGTGTTCATCCATGTAAACGGCGCGCGCTGAGAAAAGCGCAACCGCTGCAAGTACAACCGCGGCCAAAAGAAGGTAAGCCCTCATGAACTCCCGACCTTATACAGCCGGATGACTTCACCATTCGGGAGAGGGAACCACTCGACAATATGAAAGGATTCGGGACGTCCTAGGATGTATTGATTAATGCTGTCGAGGTCGCGGGAGAAATACTTGGCAAAACCCTGATCTTTTTCCGAAACGAGGATGTAGTCGTTGTCGTCAATGGCGTGCGCGTCAAAGTTCCATAACCGGTTGATGGTGATGGGTAGTTTTTCTAAGGAAATGTAAAACTCGAAGGCGAGTGCATCGAACCGCGGAATATCTGGAACCATTCCGACACGTACAATCTGTCCATTCGGAGACCGTACTTTCTCGAGAACATGAGCAATCTTCCAATCTTCCCGCGCCGGCCGTCCCCAAAGGTCGAAATAACTCTGGGTGTACAAGTTCCAGTCCCATGCGAGGGGGCCGTCGACCCCCTTCATTAGAACGATGTTCTTGGGCAAACTCCCTATCCCAAATGAAACGAGGTAATGCTGGAAGATTAGAAATGGAACGAGGGCAAAAATGAGCGCCTTTTTTCGCTGAAACACCACCGCCGTAATCAAAGCGACCGCCGGAAGGAAAGGCGCACTGTAGCGGGGGTCCTTGTTTTGAAAAAGCATTAAACCTAGCCAGCCTCCCACGATCCACAGAATAATGGGCGTCCACCTGGCGTCGATATTTCGGGCAAGCAGAACAATCCCCGCCAGGAACGCCACAAAAAGTGGAAAGAACAATTGATAGCCTTCGAGCGCGCGGAGATAAAAAACCGCTGCCTGGACACTGGCAGCGGCCGGATCACCCTCCGTCATGCCGCCTGCCGTGTTCTGTTGAAAGAATTGCGCCAGCATATGGCCCGATGGCGCATACCAATATGAAGCGATCAATGCAGCACAGGCGGCAGCCAGAGAGGCGTTCTTGATGTTCCTTCTGCCGAGCCACGCAGCCGGCACGGCGACAAATAGAGGAAACGTCCATTTCGTCAGCATGCCGAGGCCGCACACGATGCCGAACAGGACTGATTCTTTGATTTTGGAAAAGTCCTCAGTCTTGAGAAGCACCCACATAGCGAGGGCGACCATGGCGGAGAGCCACAAATCGATCAGCGTTTCCCGGGAAGACCAAATCAGTATCGGATAAAAATTCACGAGCGCAGCCGCCAGAACGGCGGAGAAGGGATCCAACACCCTTCGTCCGATGCCGTAGGTGGCCACAAGGAGAATTGCAATCGCCGGCAGGTTTGCCAGTTGCGCTGCGTCGACGGTCTTACCGAAAATGGCATAAAACAGAGCAACTATGGAATGGTACAGAGGCGGATAAAAACCAGTCAGCTGCGGAATCCCAAGAGATGCGACGGGCCCATCAGCTGCGAATGCGTCATAGATGCGGAGGGCGGCGCTTTGGTGATAAGCCATATCCCAGAACGGCGGTCTCGTGTCGCGTGCAATCCAGATTATGTTGGCTAAAGCGAGATAGAGGAATGCCGCCGCGAGCAGAATTCGGTGTCGCATATGTTTCAGCGCGTTGATAATACCAAACAGATGAAGAGTCGCGAGGACTTCTACCAGCCAGGATTGCCCGCTACGCCTGGCGAGCACTATGGAGCTCTGGTTCGTTTCGCAAAAAAACATGCGGGATTGACGATTCTGGATCTTGGGTGCGGATTCGGCGCTTATTCCAAGGAGCTAATATCTTCTGGAAGAGAATGTATCGGTTGCGACATAAACCTCAATCATTTGCAAAAAGCTGTTCGGTGCGGAGTGCCGGTGACGGCGGTGGATTCGGTGCTTCCGTTTGCCGATCGATCGTTTGAGACAGTCATCATATTGGAAGTACTTGAGCACGTGGCGAATGTGAGGATGTTGCTTAGCGAGGCCTTTCGAATCGCCCGGAAGAACGTGCTGATTACGGTTCCGAATTCAGCAGAAATTGAAATCATGAAATCTAACGATGTCACGTATGCGCACATGCTTTCTTCCGACCACCTCCACTTTTTCGATTCTAATTCTCTGACCCTTCTGCTCAAGGAATATGCTGCTTCCGTTACTGTTGAGCCTTCGGATCCGATCTATCCATTTTGGTTCTCTGCTCGATCTGTCCCTTTCTACGCGCTGCGCTTGCTTTACAAATTGAAGTTGTTCAAACCGCGTTTCTTTAGCCGTCTCTATGCTGTTGCGAGCGTTCGCCAAGATTAATCTCGACTTGCGAATCCTTGGACGCCGCGACGATGGTTTCCACGAGATCCGCACAATCCTGCAAACAATCGACTGGGCGGACGAAATAGTCCTCGATCATGCGCCGTCATTCGTTTTTTCTGCGACATCAGGTCCGGAGGATGAAACAAATCTGGTCGTGCGTGCGGTTCGAGCCTTTGAACGGATGACCGGAACAAGCGCGAATGTCCACATTCGGTTAAGAAAGAATGTGCCTATCGGAAGAGGACTTGGAGGAGGCAGCGCGGACGCCGCTGTAACTTTGGTGGGATTACAGCGGCTGTTCAGGATGACGCTTCCCATTGAAGCTGTGCTTGTTGCATTGCGCGGACTTGGTTCAGACGTTCCTTTCTTTTCAGTGGGCGGCCGGGCTCTGGGAACCGGTCGCGGAGATCGCGTTGAAGCCTTGGCGGATGGACTTGAATATTGGCTCGTTGTCGTGGATCCGGGTATTTCGATCCCTACGGCAGCGGCGTATTCGTGGTTGACGCCCAAAGCTAAATCCAATAGCATTGAGGGTTTGTGCGCTGACCTAATCCCTGGCCAGGAGGAAGCGCGGGCCCGAAATCACTTCGAATCCGCCGTTTTCGAGCGTCATCCCGAACTGTTGGAAATCAAGGATGACCTTTTGAGGTTGGGAGCTTTTCACGCGGCTCTTTCAGGCAGTGGATCGGCCATATTCGGTCAGTTTCGAAGTGAATCGGAAGCTGTGCGAAGTGCAGCCAAACTGGATTCCCAGTTCAGCATCAAGGTGACAAAACCATTGCCGCGTTCAGAGTATTTCCACAGAATGGTGGATGATCAAGTGGGACAGTTTGATCAGTGATTCTTATTGGGGCGTGGCCAAGCGGTAAGGCACAGGTCTTTGGAACCTGCACTCGGAGGTTCGAATCCTCCCGCCCCAGTCAATTTACATAGCGATAGGCAAGACTTACAGTGAGTAATGAACTGAAAATTTTCACGGGCACTGCGAACACAGCGCTCACGAACGAGATTTGTGAATATCTCGATTGCGAACTTGGCCAGTCCTCAGTTACGCGCTTCAGTGATGGCGAAATCTATTTTCAGATTCTCGAGAATGTGCGCGGCGCCGATGTTTTCATAGTCCAGCCTACATGTCCGCCCGTTGATTCGAACCTGATCGAACTTTTTTTGATGATTGATGCGTTCAAGCGCGCCTCAGCGAAGCGAATAACGGCCGTTTTGCCTTACTTTGGCTATGCTCGACAGGATCGAAAAGACAAACCGCGCGTACCGATTTCGTCGAAGGTGGTTTCCGACCTCCTGGTCGCCGCCGGCACGGATCGTCTTCTGACGATGGATTTGCATGCGCCGCAGATCCAGGGCTTTTTCAGCATTCCTGTTGACCATCTCTTTTCCGCACCAGTTCTGGTTGAATACTTTCAGAAGCTCAATCTACCGAATCTGACGGTTGTTTCCCCGGATGCCGGAGGTGTTGAGCGGGCGAGAGCGTTCGCAAAACGGCTGAATGCCGAACTGGCAATGGTGAACAAACGCCGTCTGGAGGCGAATGTGGCCCAGGTCATGAATGTGATCGGCGATGTACGGGGCCAAACATGCCTTGTGGTAGACGACATTATCGACACTGCCGGAACGCTCGTTAAGACGGTCGAAGCCCTTTTGGAAGATGGCGCTACGAAAGTCTACAGCTGTTGCACTCATCCAGTCCTTTCAGGCCCGGCTGTAGAACGCATTACGAATTCGAAGCTTGAAGAAGTTGTAGTTACAAACACTATTCCTCTGCACAGTGATGCAAGGAAATGTAAGAAGATTCGAACGCTCAGCGTCGGCAAACTCCTCGCTCAAGCGGTTCAGTCCATCCATGAAGAGACATCGGTGAGCGTTCTGTTCATTTAGAAGAAAGGGAAACGAAAATGGCTGAAATTCTGATAAGCGCCAAGCACCGGCCGGGGCGAGGTAAGAACGCGGCGCGGCGGTTGCGGCGAGAAGGGTTGATCCCCGCGGTGGTTTACGGAGGCGAAGGTGAAAACGTAACCGTTGCAGTCGACCCGAAAGCTCTGAGCAGAGTGCTTCGCTCCGAAGCCGGCCGCAATGCAATTCTCAAGCTGGACATTTCGGAATCCGGCGCGACCAATGCAATTTTGAAGGGCTGGCAGGTTGATCCGATCAGGGAGAACTTTCTTCACGCCGACTTCTATCGAATCGCTATGGACGTCGCAATCCGCGTCACAGTCCCTATCGCAGTTAAAGGTGAAGCTCGCGGTGTTAAGGTGGATGGAGGAATTCTCGAAGTGATTCTTCGAGAGATCGCGGTTGAATGTCTGCCGGGAGATATCCCGGAGCGAATTGACGTCGAGGTTTCGGAACTTGGAATCAATCAAGCGGTTAGAGTTTCCGATTTGCCGGTTTCCGCCAAGGTCAAGATCACTCAGGATCCGGATCAAGTCGTCGTCCACGTCATTTCCGTGAAGGAAGAGGCCGTTGCTACGCCAGGCGCTGCGGCGCCGGTTGCCGAAGGCGAAGCCGCTGCTCCAGCCGAACCCGAGGTGATGAAGAAAGGCAAGAAAGAAGAAGAGCCTGCTGAATAGAACTGTTCGGTATTTCCGATACGGATTTAGGTTAACGTTGTGGAAGATCACCCGTTAGCGCCGGAATCTCAAATCCAAGATCGGACGTTCCCATGGTTGATCATAGGTTTGGGCAACCCTGGCGAAAAGTATTCCGAGACCTATCACAATGTGGGATTCCGAGTTGTCAGGAAGCTGGAACGAACATTGGGTGTGCGGTTGAGGCAGCATTGTGGACGAGCACTGGTATCAGATCAGGCGCTACTCGGAGGAGAAACCGTAGTCCTGGTCGAACCACAGACATATATGAACGCCAGTGGAGAGGTACTGAAGCCTTTGTTTGAGCGTTTTGGCAGCGCCCTGCAGGACATCATTGTTGTTTACGACGAACTGGCGCTTCCCATCGGAAAGATCAGGGTGCGGCAAAAAGGTTCGGCGGGTGGACATAATGGGATAAAATCACTCATTTCGTGCGCCGGCGACGATGAATTCATGCGTGTCCGCGTTGGCATTCTCCCAGATCGGGAAGTTGGCGATGTTCGAGACTTTGTACTTTCACGTGTCGCCAAATCCGATCGGCCATTATTAGAGCAAGCGGAAGACGTCGCGGTGAAAGCAGTTGAGAGCCTGCTTTCCAATGGGATTGAGAAAACCATGGCGGCTTATAACGGTATGAATTTGAAAGAAGATTCAAAGGACAACTAGATGCGAAATTACGAAATCATGTTTATCGTCAACCCGAATACGACGGAAGACGAGATCGACAAGATAAACAGCCAGATCGAAAATATCGTCACCTCGGCCGGCGGCGAGATTCAGAAGATAGAGAAGATGGGCAAAAGGCGCTTGGCATACGAGGTGCAGCGGTTTCGCGAAGGCTATTACGTTCTATTCGCGATCGGCGCCAATGGCGACATTGTCCGCGAATGCGAACGTCGTCTGCGAGTGATGGACGCAGTCATTAAATATCTGACGGTTCGAGTTGATGAAGAAACGAGACGATTTGAAAAGATACGCGCATATCGTGAAAAGCGTGCGGCGCGTCGCGGAGTAAACGCAGGCGCTGCGCCCAGCGAACAACCTGCAGAGGAGGCAATGTGATGAAGGCGCCTCGAGATAAGCGCGCACCCGGCCAAAAGCAATACTATCGCCGGAAAAAGGTTTGTAAGTTCTGCGTCGAACGCATTGACGTCATCAACTACAAGGACGTCAAACTGCTCTCTCAATTCGTTCCGGAGCGAGCCAAGGTTATGCCCCGACGAATTTCGGGTGTCTGTTCGCAGCATCAACGACAATTGAACGACGCGATCAAGAAGGCCCGCAACATCGCGTTGCTGCCTTTTGCTACGGATTAGGAGAACCATAATGGAAGTCATCCTACGCGAAACGATTGACAATGTCGGCCGCGCCGGCCAGACGGTGAAAGTGGCGGACGGATACGCCCGGAACTATCTCTTGCCCAAAAAGCTTGCATATCTTGCTACGCCAGGAAATGTGAAGGTCATTGAATTCGAGCGTCAGGCTCTTTTGAAGAAGGAAACCAAGCAAAAGGACGACGCTGAGAAACTTAAGGAGATGCTCGAGAAGGTGGAGATCTTGATTCGTCGTAAAGTCGGCGAACAGGATGCACTGTATGGGTCTGTCACGAACGCCGACGTGGCTGAGGAGCTTGAGAAAAAAGGGTACGAAATCGAAAAGCGCAAGATCCACATGGACGACCACATCAAATCGATCGGCGAGTTTTCCATCCCCATCCGACTATTCAAAGAAGTGACTGCTCATATCAAACTGAAGGTCGAAGCGGAACCCGAACAGTAAAGACTTGGCCAGAGGTTTAGAGAACTCTGGCCTCACCTTTACGGACGCGGTTTCCAGACGGTATCTCCATTCAACCCCCGCAGAAACAAGCCTCGGCGCCGTCAAGTTGAAATTTCACCTCGTAACCCAAGAACCAGCAATGAGAAAACCGCACGGAGCGGAGGGCGCGCAGAAACAGTGTTAATGTACGCCTTCGCGGAAACAACTTTCTATGTCTCGTCAATCGCTCGAACGCACTCTTCCACACAACACCGACGCTGAAAAATCCGTTCTGGGCGCAATTCTTGTAAACAACGAATATTATTATCGCGTCGTCGAAACCATACGGCCTGAGGACTTCTACCTCGATGCTCATCGGGTGATTTTTCGTCAGATGGTCGACCTGGTTGACCGTTCAAAGGCCGTTGACCTGATCACGCTTCAAGAGGAGCTTGTACGGGCGTCTCAGTTGGAAGGCGCCGGCGGCATTTCCTACCTTGCGAGTCTGCTCGATGGCATTCCTCACCTGGTCAACGTCGAGCACTACATCGAGATCATCCGTGAAAAATCGCTCATGCGGCAACTGATCAACTCCGCAAACAAGATCATGGCGGAATGCTTTGACCAGGCGGAGCCGGCCGAGGAGATTCTGGACCGCGCCGAGCAGTCGCTTTTCAATCTTTCCGAAAAGCGCATCAAAGTGGGATTTGTGTCGGTAAAGGAGCTGGAACTACCGACGACTCGTCTTATCGAGAAGCTGTACACCGAGAGGGAGATGATCACCGGTGTGGCGACCGGATTCAAAGACCTCGACAGGATGACTTCGGGGCTTCAATCATCAGATCTGATCATCATTGCCGCCCGCCCATCGATGGGTAAGACCGCTCTATGTTTGAATATTGCACAACACGTTTCGTTGCATAAAAACCTTCCCGTCGGAATGTTCAGTCTTGAAATGTCGAAGGAACAGCTTTTGATGCGCATGCTGTGCGCCGAAGCCAGAGTTGATGCTCATAAGGTGCGCACCGGGTACCTGGGAAAAGAGGACTTCCGGAAGCTGATTGATTCTCTGGGCCGAACCGCTGAAGCCCCCATGTTTATAGATGACTCCTCGACCCTGACCGTCATGGAAATGCGGGCCAAATGTCGCCGCCTGAAGGCTGAACGAGGTCTAGCCTTGATTATTGTCGACTATTTGCAACTTATGTCGGGTTATGCACGTTCGGAAAACCGTACGCAGGAAATCTCCGGAATATCGCGTGGACTCAAATCCCTGGCGAAAGAACTCGGCGTTCCTGTCATTGCTCTGTCCCAATTGAGTCGTGCGCCGGAGCAACGTCAAGGTGACCACAAACCTCAACTTTCAGATTTGCGCGAGTCGGGTTCCATAGAGCAGGATGCCGATTTGGTCATGTTTATTTTCCGCGAGGAGGTTTACAGGCCATCGGAGGAAAACGCAGGCCTGGCCGAACTCCTCATCGCCAAACAGCGAAATGGACCGACCGGCGTTGTGAAACTTGCCTTCCTCCGCGAATTCACCCGTTTCGAGAATCTTCTGGACGTCCAGTAGCGCCCGAATATTTCAACAATAGCGCGAGAATATTCCAAAACCGGGACCGTCGTTGTCTCACGCCGTCGTACATTGGGAATTGGAGCCCGGATCGGCGGGCTTTTCACATGAGAGCCAAGACCCAATACGCATGTCACCGCTGCGGTTATATCTCGACAAAATGGATCGGTCGATGTCCGTCGTGCCAGCAATGGAACTCACTAGTTGAAGAGCGAACAGGAAATGGGACAGACGCCTTACCTTCTTGGGACTCGACTCCCGTACCATTCGATCGAATAACAGGAGCGGAGACCCCACGCATTCCAACGGGGATTGAAGAATTCGACCGCGTATTGGGCGGCGGCGTCGTTCCTGGTGCGCTTGTTCTTCTGGGTGGTGATCCCGGTGTGGGTAAGTCGTCCCTCATGTTGGATGTCGGCTCGAGGCTTGCTGAAACCGCCGTGGTTTTGTACGCGTCCGGTGAAGAATCGGCGCAACAGATCAAGTTGCGCGGAGAGCGCATCAACATCGCCACGACGCGCCTGCACGTGTACGCCGAGATGTCGGTTCAAAAGATCATCACCGCAGCGGAGCAGCTTGGCGCGCAGTTTGTCATCATCGATTCCATTCAGACGACGTTCAGCGACAAACTCGAAATGGCTCCTGGAAGTGTCGGTCAAATTCGCGAGGTGGCTTCTCAGCTCTTGTTCTGGACCAAAAGGGCGAACGTTCCAGTTTTTGTTATTGGACACATTACAAAGGATGGATCGATTGCAGGTCCGAAAGCCTTGGAGCACCTTGTTGACACTGTGCTCTATTTTGAGGGACCTCGCCAACACCCCCATCGCATCGTACGGACAATCAAGAACCGATTTGGTCCAGCGAATGAACTCGGAATCTTTGAGATGACGTCTGTGGGCCTGAAGCCCGTCGAGAAGGCTTCAGGGCTGTTCCTCTCGAGAAGTGAGGTCATGAGTCCCGGGTCAGCCGTGCTCTGTTGTGTGGAGGGTACGCGGCCGCTGCTGGTCGAGATTCAGGCGCTGGTTTCCAGAACCCATTTCGGCGCGCCGCGACGCTTAGCCACGGGCGTTGACCCACAACGCCTGGCGCTTATTGCGGCGGTCCTCGAGAAACGATTGGGCGTGAATCTATGGGATCAGGACATATATTTGAATGTCGTGGGAGGATTGGAAGTCGAGGAGCCTGCAGCGGATCTGGGCATTGCCGGAGCTATTTTATCCAGCCTTTTCAATCGACCCATCGTTTCCTCCACTGTCCTCTTTGGTGAGATAGGACTTGGGGGCGAAGTGCGAGCCGCGATGTTCGCCGAGATCCGACTCAAGGAAGCGGCCGCACTTGGCTTCAGGAGGGGTGTGATTCCCATTCAAAAGCTTTCTCAGGAATTACAGTCTTTTGAGACCAACTGTGTTGAGGACCTGAGGCAGGCTCAAGAGGCGCTGTTTGGCGTCTAAGATGGCCGCTGGGACGGACATTTCAGTATATTTATGTCTATCAGTAATTTATAATCTGCGGCCCAAAGAGCGGCTCAGTCCATGTAACGACTAAATAACCAGGTGGCTTCATGACAGTAAAAGAAACCAAACCACCAACCACGAAGGCTGTGGTGGACCCCGGCAAGGAGCAGAACTACTTAGTCGATATCATCGTTGTTCGAACCATTTTCGCAATCACATTGACGCTTTCGGCGTACTTTATCCGCCCCTTCGGCTTCACTGGCGTTTACACAATTCTGATTGGCCTCGCTGGAGCGCTAGGCATTATCTATTTCGAACACAGACTCAAGCGCGCCACCCTCAAACGTCTGATTGGTGCGGCCGTCGGCTCGATCATGGGCATTACCGGCGCGTGGCTGATCACGGACCTTCTTACCGAGACCGTCTTCGACACCAGTTCTCTTTCTTTTATCAAGGTGTTCGTTCTCTTTCTCATGACATATGTCGGACTGGTGGTCGGCGCCAACAAAGGAGACCTCCTGAACCTGTCGGCTTTGGGCGGCATTTTTGGTGGTGAGCGCCCGCAGAAGAAGACGTTTAAGATCTTAGACACCAGCGTCATCATTGACGGACGGATCGCCGACATCTCTGAAACGGGTTTTTTGGATGGAATTCTGGTGATTCCGCATTTCGTTTTGCGTGAGCTTCAGCAGGTGGCGGATTCGGCCGATAGTCTGAAACGGAATCGTGGGCGTCGCGGCCTGGATATTCTTCAGCGCATACAAAAAATGTCGGGCATCACGGTTCAATTTGTTGAAAATGATTATCCGCATGTGCGTGAAGTGGATATGAAGCTGATTGAACTTGCTCAGGACTTCGAAGCGAAAATCGTTACGAACGATTTCAACCTGAACAAGGTTGCACAACTCCGCGGCGTTGAAGTTTTAAACATCAACGAACTTGCGAATGCGTTGAAGCCCGTCTATCTGCCTGGCGAGACCATGAAGGTGTTCATACTTAAGGAAGGTAAAGAATTCAATCAAGGCATCGCCTACCTTGACGATGGCACCATGGTTGTTGTCGACAACGCTCGCAAAATGATCGGCAAGACGGTTGAGTCCTCCGTTACCAGCGTTCTCCAGACAACTGCTGGTAAGATGATTTTTGGTCGGTATGAGGAAAAGCGCGGGGAAGCGACCCACCATCCCGGCCGTGAAGGACATGAACGAACTCCGGACCGCGAAGGTAGACCCGAGCGGACCGAACGACCTGCGCACACAGAGGTATCTCACTAACAGGGAGTCAGCACGCGGACTGCAGTCAGGCTTGGTTTAGCGGTCTGGCCGGCGTCTGCTGATCGCTGACTCCTTTCGCATGTATGAAAGTCGCCGCTATCATTGCCGCCGCCGGTGCAGGACGACGGATGAAGGCAGACCGTCCGAAACAGTTGCTGACGCTGAGCGGAACCCCAATTGTGATTCACACCGTTCGGAAGTTCAATGCGTGTAGGGTCATAGATTACGTGATTGTCGCCGCTCCCCGCGAAGCAGTGAAAGAGATTACTAGTCTTGTTGGCTCCGCGGGTTTTTCCAAGCCCGTCGTCGTGGTTGAAGGGGGTGAACGGCGTCAGGATTCCGTTGCGACTGCTCTGCAACACCTGCAGGCAGGAACAACTTTGGTTGCAATCCATGATGCAGTGCGACCTTTTGTCACGATCGAAGACATCGAGAAGGTTGTTTCCGCAGCCGCGGAGAAGGGAGCGGCCATTCTCGCCGTACCTATTGTGGATACGGTTAAACAGGTTGAAAGGGATTTGGTCGAATCGACGCTGACGCGCGAGCACCTCGTGCTCGCGCAAACGCCTCAGGTATTTCGCACGGAGGTATTGCTGGAAGCTTTTGAGAGCGCGCGCAAAGATGAGTATTACGGCACCGACGAATCGAGTCTGGTTGAGAGGCTTGGCCATGCAGTCGCTATCGTGCGCGGTTCAGAAAGTAACATCAAGATTACCCGGCCGTCCGATCTGAAGCTCGCCGAGGTTTTCTTGGAAGAAGAGGGATTTGCAGGGTGAAATTTCGCATAGGGATTGGTTACGACCTGCATCGCTTAGGTCCCTCCAAATCACTTATTCTGGGAGGAGTCGAGATCGCTCACGAAAAGGGTCTTATTGGCCACTCAGATGGAGACGTTCTTAGCCATGCCGTCACGGACGCACTGCTGGGCGCTTGCGGTCTGGGAAATATAGGAGAGATGTTTCCGGATACAGATGACAGGTACAAAGGCGTCTCCAGCTTGATCTTTTTGAAGAAGACCGCCGACTTTATCCGAAAAAAAGGCTACGAAATAGGAAACATCGACTCGAACATTCTCGCGCAGCGTCCGAAGTTGCTCCCTTTCTTTCCTGCAATGCAGGCCAAGATCGCGGAGGTGCTTGGCATTCCCGCCGACAACGTCCATGTCAAAGCCAAGACAATGGAGCATCTAGGGATTGTCGGCAGCGAGGAAGCGATTGCCGCCGAAGCCGTGGCGTTGGTGTTTTTAGAATGACGCCGCGCGTCCGCTTTGCCCCAAGTCCGACAGGACTTCTTCACGTCGGCAATGTGCGCACTGGTTTGTTTGCTTGGTTCTTTGCCCGTCAAAATAAAGGTGCATACATTCTACGCATTGAAGACACCGACCAGGAACGCTCCAGGCGTGAGCACGAGGAAGCGATTTGTGCGGACCTCAAATGGCTTGGCATCGATTGGGATGAAGGGCCCGATGTGGGCGGCGCGTTCGGTCCCTACCGGCAATCTGAACGATTTGGAATCTACAAGGATCACGCTGCTCGCCTGATCGACAGCGGGTATGCCTTCTGGTGCTTCTGTTCGGAAGAGCAGCTTGAACATCAAGCGGAGCAGGCTCGCTCGGAAAACAGGAATTGGAAATATCCGGGAACATGCCGAGGTCTTTCAAATGCAGTTGTTCAGTCCAAACTACAAGCAAATGAGGCGGCAGTTGTTCGCTTGAAGGTGAGGGAAGGCGCTATCCGTTTCAATGACATCGTTCATGGCAGAATGGAATTTTCCAGCGACGTCATCAGTGATCCGATTTTGCTTCGGTCCGATGGATGGCCTACCTATAACTATGCCGTCGTCATTGATGATGCACTTATGCAGATCACCCACGTAATTCGCGGTGATGATCACCTTTCGAATACCCCAAAGCAGGTCCTGATCTATGAAGCCCTCGGACGTCCGCTCCCTGAATTTGCACATCTTTCGACAATTCTTGGGCCGGACCATTCCAGATTGAGCAAGCGCCATGGCGCGACGGCCGTTGCGCATTTTCGTGATGCAGGCTATTTACCCGAAGCTCTTATGAACTACATAGCGCTGCTGGGGTGGTCCCCGACGAGCGAGGGCAGCGAGGTTATTCCTCCCCACGAGCTGGTGAAGGAGTTTCGCCTTGATCGCGTGAACAAGAGTCCTGCCGTTTTTGACGTTGCAAAGCTGAACTTTATTAATCGCGCATATCTGAAATCCAGCTCTGCAGCTCCGAAGCTTATCGCACGTGCGCTGGAGGCTGCGGGATGGATGCCGGAAGTCGACAGAGAACGGTGGACGGATCTTGTGATGAACACCGTGTTGGCGAATATTGATGTTGCGAGCCAGGCGCCCGCTTCATTGGAGGAGGTTCTTTCATTTCGCTTGGACCAACGGGACGAAATACATGACACGCTGGAAGATCCGGGCGCCATTGATCTCATTCGCCGGTTCTCAGCTGCTTTGGAAGGTACGAGCGTGTTGACGTTTGACAACTATCGGGTGATGGTTGGAGCGCTGAAGGAAGCGACTAAGCGAAAAGGCAAACAGCTATTTCACCCATTGCGAGCCGCATTGACTGCGAAGTCGTCTGGCCCGGAGCTCGATAAGCTGATTCCGCTGATTGAAGAAGCAGCGCGTCTTCAGATCAAGGGAGTCTTAAGCTGCCAGAAACGAGTCGAAGCCTTTCTCGCCCGCTATGGATAACCGAATTTGCGGAGTCCACGCTGTATATGAAGCGCTCGATTCGGAACGCCGGCCGATTGAACGGATCTACATCGCAAGAGAGTCCCTGTCAGCCAAGATCAAAGGCATTCTCGATCTGGCGAAAAAACGCGGCGTTCCAGTAAGAAGGGAAGATCGAGCCGTTTTGAACCGGATGGTTCCAGGAGAAGCTCACCAGGGCGTCATTGCTATTTCTGGCGAGACCCCGTATGCGCCTTTTGACATTCTATTGAGTGTTGACCTGCCGCTGGTCGTCGTTCTCGATGGAGTAGAGGATCCACATAACCTGGGAGCTGTTCTCCGCACTGCGGAAGCATGCGGGGTTGCTGGAGTAATGGTTCCTGAAAGGCATTCCGCACCATTGAGTGCAACGGTGGCAAAGTCTTCCGCGGGCGCCTCCGCTTATGTTCCAGTCGTGCGTGTAGGAAATCTGGTTTCGGCCATTGAGAAACTAAAGGAGCACGGTCTGTGGATCGTGGGAGTGGACATGGCGGGCAGCGCCGAATGGACTGGATTCGACTATCGTCAGCCCGTCGCTATAGTCCTTGGAGGCGAACATCGTGGCCTTCGGCGTTTGGTCCGAGAAAACTGTGATGCTTTGGTCCGGCTTCCGATGGCGGGCAAGATTTCATCACTGAACATTTCGGTGGCAGCCGGGGTTGTGTTGTACGAGGCCGTGCGCCAGCGGCGCTCCCTAACCGGTTCTTGAGGGTTGTCGAAACTTTGGGAAACCTATCGGGAAGGGGTTCTAAAGTCTCAAAGTTGAAAGATTTTTGGCCCCCAACCCGTTGAAACGCCATAGTACATGTGCTAGAGTCGTAAATTTGTCGATGCTGGCGTAGCTCAGTTGGTAGAGCAGCTGACTTGTAATCAGCAGGTCGGGGGTTCAAGTCCCTTCGCCAGCTCATGCAAAGGTGCGGACAGGTGGCCGAGCGGTTAATGGCAGCAGACTGTAAATCTGCCGCTCCTTGCGGGCTACGGAGGTTCGAATCCTCCCC
>CAZIPZ010000049.1:0-21048 GCA_964541075.1 uncultured Solibacteraceae bacterium
AGCTGTATTTGCGGGTGCTGAGGAACTCTAACGTTGACTGGCAGAGTCGAGCGCATCTGTTCGCCGTTGCCGCACAGACCATGCGTCGGATTCTCGTGGATCATGCACGAGCGTCGGACGCTCAAAGGCGGCCCTCGCCTAAAAATAGAGTGCCACTGGAAGATGCTCTCATTCACTCTCGCGAGCGCCCGGTGGACGTTTTGGCATTAGACGAGGCACTGAATGAACTTGCGCGCCTGGAAGAACGGCAGGCAAGGGTCGTGGAGATGCGTTTTTTTGGCGGACTTACCGTAGAGGAAACCGCCGCAGTCTTGGGAATTGGCGAGAGAACAGCCAAGGAAGACTGGAGACTAGCCCGCGCATGGCTATCGCTTCGTCTTGGCGGCCAGTCGGCCTCGGCGGGGGGATCCAACCGATGAAGGCGCACCCGCACGCGAACCAATGACGCCCGACCGCTGGTCCAGAATCGCACCGCTATTCCACATGGCTGTCGAGCGCGGTGCGAAGGACTGGACTCCATTTTTGCGCCAGGCTTGCGGCCCGGATGACGCACTCTTTCAAGAGGTCGCGAAACTCGTTGAAGAAGATCTCCGGATCGCCGTCTCGGATGTCTCCCCAACCATAATCGCTGGTCGTTTTCGTGTATATCGTCAGGTAGGAACCGGAACCTTCGGTGACGTGTACAAGGTTTTCGATGAAAACACCCACCTTGACGTCGCGCTGAAAGTGTTGCGCGATTCCAACTCAGAATCGATACGCCGCTTTAAAGGCGAGTTCCGCAGGCTAAGCAATGTCATCCATCCAAACATCGTGAAGCTTTATGACTTCATAGAACAGGAATCGCAGTGGATGTTCACTATGCAGTTTGTGGATGGCGTAGATTTTCTGGCGTACGTCAGAAACCAAACGGAAGGGGTTACGATCCAAAATCAAGAGCGGCCTCCCTATTCCGAGCACCGGCTGCGTGACGCTCTTCTTCAACTTGCCACCGGCCTCTCTGCACTTCATGACCGAAAACTCGTTCATCGCGACCTTAAGCCGTCGAACGTCCTCATCACACAGAGCGGCGAGTTGGTGCTCGTGGACTTCGGCTTAGTGCGACAAACAGGTGAGGAGATTCAAAGAAGCCGAACGCTCGCCGGCACTGTCGCGTATATGGCTCCGGAGCAGTCGGAGGAACATCTGCCTCGGGACAGCAATGATTGGTATGCCGTCGGTGTGATGCTTTATGAAGCCCTGACTGGACATATTCCTTTCCACGGCAGTGCATGGATTGAAGTACTTAAGAAGAAACGGACTGATGATCCGGTCCGGCCAAGCCGGTTGGCGCCTGAAGTTCCCAAGGACCTCGACGAACTGTGTGTGGGCCTCCTCAGACGCGATCCGAATCAGCGCTTTGGGTTCAATGAAGTCGTCAACTGCATTGGGCACAAGAACCCTCCACTGACAGCGAGAGCAGCGCTTAAGACAAGTCCAGCGTTTGTCGGACGTCAGGCAGAATTGGAAGCGCTTAACTCCGCATATCTGTTAACAGAACAGGGCACGCCGGCGACTGTACACATATTCGGTGCGTCGGGGATCGGCAAGACCGTCCTGATTAGAGAGTTTCTTGAGCGGGTGCGGTTCGATGACCCGAAACCACTCGTATTCGCGGGCCGCTGCTACGAGCGAGAGTCCGTCACGTACAAGGGACTTGACGATCTGGTGGATCAGGTCTCCGTCTATCTTCGGAATCTTCCGATAGAGAAGCTGGAACAGATTCTGCCTCGCAACTTCTCACTTTTGTCCCGAATGTTCCCCGTTCTGCGTGACCTTCGCCCGGTCGATGGGCGTGTTTCGCAGGACATTTCGTTCTCACCGGAATCGCGCAGCCGGGCCTTTGCCGCTCTTACCGAAATGCTGGGGCGCCTGGCAGAGCGCAATAGAGTCATCTTGGCTATCGATGACCTCCAGTGGGGAGACCTTGACGCAAGCGCATTTCTCAGAGACCTCATGAGGTCCGCTGAAGCGCCTTCTCTCTTGCTTCTTCTGGCGTATCGTTCCGAGGACGCCGAACACTGCCCCTGGCTTCAATTGCTTCGGGATGAAGCGAATGATTCCCTCCACGGCAAAACGATGATGCTGCAGCTCGGCAGATTGTCTGCCGGCGACGCTTTGGAATTGGCGAGGTCGCTGGCTCCCACTGAAGCTTCCGTCGAGGAACAACTACTCCGCAAGGCGGTCGGCCAGACAGGAGACGATCCTTTTCTGGTGCACCAAGTCGCCTGGTGGCTCACCTCCTGCCACCGCGACGCTGCCTCGCTTGAGGGAGATTTCAGAATCGATGATGTGCTTGAGACGAGAATCATGGCTTTGGATCCGGAAGAACGTCGCATTTTGGAATTGATTGCCATAGCCGGTCAACCCACGGCTTGTTCCGTGTTCGAATCCTGCACGGATCCGCCAAGTCTGTCCATGGCTCGGGACCTCATGGTAGGCGCTCGTCTGCTTCGTTCGAGAACGGCTCAGGGCGTCGAGGAAATCGACGTGTATCACGACCGTATTCGGAACGCGGTTGTCAATAATCTCAAAGCAGATACGCGTAGAACGCGCCACGAAGAGCTCGCCAGAGCCCTCGAAGCTTCGGGAAGCGACTGGGAACGTCTCTCGTTCCATTATGAACATGCGGAGCAACATGAAAAGGCCGGCGCCTATGCCCTGCGCGCTGCCGATCATGCTGCCGAAGCTCTCGCATTCAATAAAGCAGCTCGTTTGTATGAATCGGCATTCAAGCTTGGCCGCTGGAATGACAGCGAGTTATGCCTTATCGGGCGCAAAATGGGCGACGCCTTGTATAGCGCTGGACGCGGTGCGGATGCTGCCGATGCTTACCTCAAGGCTGCGAGCCGCGCAACAGCCCGCGAGAAGATGTCATTAACGAGCGCTGCGGCCGGTCAACTGGTTCGAAGCGGGCAGTTCGAGCGCGCGACCGCCCTCCTCGATGAGCTGTTGCGCCGTGAACGGTTCGTCTCTCTCCGAAACGAGTCCGCAGTGATTGCCTGGGTTGCTCTCTCGCGTCTTTGGCTGAAGATTCGTGGACTAAAGTTCAGAGAGCGCAGCGCGAGCGAAATCTCCGACTCCGAGTTGTTGCGGCTCGATGTGTGTTGGGCGGCGGTGCTGGTGTTCACGCTAACCGACCCTCTGCGCGGCGCAGATTTCTCGACTCGTTACGCTCTGCTCGCGCTCAACTCCGGCGAGCCTCGCCGGATATCCATTGCTCTTGCAGCGGAAGCAGCTCAATTGAGCATCGCGTCGCGCGGGAGGAATATGAAGCGAGTACAAGATCTGCTCCAACAAGCTTCCAATCTTGCGGAACGAGTTCAGGACACGCACGCCAGCGCCTTTGCACGAGTGATGAGTAGTTTCATCGCATATATCGAAGGAGACTGGCAGCGAGCGTCTGAAGAGGGCGATGCAGCGGTGAAGATGTTGAATTGCAAACCTGCAGGAGCCGCATGGGAGCTTACCACAGCAATCAATTTCTCTCTTATTGGGCGCACCGCAACCGGCCGATGGAAGGAAAACCGCCAGAGACTTCCGGAATTGTTGCGTGAAGCGGAATCGCGCAAGGATCTCTATGCTTTGCTTGCCCTGCGTATGACCGGAAACGCTTACGTTGCCGATCTTGTTGATGACCGGCCGGACGATGCTCTTCGTCAACTGCGCAACGACGTGTCCTCGTGGCCATACGCGGGTTACGACCTGCAGAAGTGCAACGCACTGATGGCTGAGACCGATATTGCGCTCTATTGCGGCAACCCGTCGATGGCATGGGAAAAGATTCAGCGGGAATGGCCATTGATTATCCGTTCTCGTCTGTTGTGGTTTCCACCAACCCTTGCGATTTCAGTCTTTGCGCGCGCCCGCGCAGCTCTGGCCATGGCTAGACATTGCGCTGCGAAGGAAAGAGAAAGCCGGCGGTTCCTTAGGCTTGCTGAACGAGATGCCAGACTCCTTGGCCGCAAAGCACCGGAATGGGGACGTGGATTTGCCGGGCTGGTTCGCTGCTGTGTCGCCTCGTTCGATCGAGATGCGGCAAAACTGGACCAAAGTCTGGCTGATGCGGAGCGCCTACTCCGGGCGTCCGGCATGATTCCTTTCCTAGCAGCCGTCTGCTACCGGCGAGCTCAGCTTGAGAAGACGCCTCTACCCGATGAAATCCGTCAATGGTTTGAGCGCGAAGAAATTCGCAAACCCGAACGCATTGCCGCAGTTCTGACGCCTGGCTTGTGGCCGGAACGGCCCCTGTAAGGCATCTCTAAGCAGCCGCGTGGGAACGGCGGAGACTGATCAACCTCTCCTGAACAAACCTGAACCCTGTTTCTGCCGTTCCCATTCTCTGCGGAAATTGGCTTCCCGGTCTGCAATATACGCGCGGTATCCCGTTGGATCGATGAATGGGTTCGCTCCACCCTTTTTCATAATTTCGTACTTGGATTTCATGCCGAAATAACCTCCGTGTGCACCGAGGAACAAATCAACAGGAAGCGATTTGAGAAGAGCGAAAGATTTCACGTAGTCCTCCGCGATGCGCGGATACTCGTCGTTCCCCACGAGTGCATATCCCGCATTGACGTTAACGCTGCCGATGATCACTGCATTCAGAATCTGGCCGCCGTCCTCGACTTGCATTGTCCAGGTGGTGCAACCTTCCGTGTGACCTGCTGTCAACCGGGCCACAAGCTTCGATCCACCCAACTCGACTACGTCCCCGTCGTGCAACACGCGATCGACGCGAGCGCCCGGGCGTCCGTAGTTCCGGCTCTCCACTTCCGCGACATCTCCCTCCATCACCATCAATTTGGCGCCGGTCTGCCGCTGGATGATCCCGATGCCTCCATCGTGATCAGCGTGTGCGTGGCTCATCAGGAGTATCTTCGTCTCGCCATACCTGAAGCCAAGCTGCTCGATGTTTTTTCGAACTGTGGGCACGTCCTCCTCGAAATCGGAGTTGATTACGATATTGCCCTGCGGCGTGGTGATAAGGTATACAGCGAGATCCGCCGTCCCAACGTAGTACAGGTTGCCGGCGATCTTGAAGGGAGGGAACTGGTCCTGCCACTGGGCGGCAGGCTGTGCAAAAATCACGGCAGCTAATACCAGCAACACCATCAGAGCAGGATTAATAGTCTTCATCATTCCTTCTTTTTGTCGATGGCGCCAGTATACAGGGCCCCTCAACCTTTATCATCAATCCAGTTTCCCGCTTTCGCCTCTGATATACCCGTGGCGCCACGAGCGAGCATACCCAAACCAGATGCGGAGGCAAACTCCTGAACACGGTGGTTGCCCGCGTGTTACGATGGCTCAACCTTCATGCGTCGGCAGGTTGTCAGTGAGATTCCCTTTTGCAGCTTCGATAGCACTTTGGTTGTTCCTGATTCAAAGCGCCACTCCCAGGAATATTCAAGGTCCAGGCACAGTTAGCCAGGTTTCTCCACCAACGACCGAGAGCGTTAAAGATCCGACATATTCGGCCTTGCGGAACCTGAAAATCAGCGGCGATATGGCAGCCCTCAACGACGGTCTCGCCATCCGCAGGGATGCAGGCGAATTCGTCTTCTATCGCGGCGAATTTCACTTCACTACACCAGTCGACGGGAAAGTCGTAGCAGCGGTCTTCATCGGTGATGGAGAGTTTCGAATGCAACCGCCAATCGACGTGGAGCGGCTCAATCTCGAGTTGCTTACTAAAGACAAGGCGATCAAAGAGCGATTTTCAGACTTGGTCTTGCATTTCACCGACAACACTTATGACGAAATCACCAGACGCGCACCTGTCAGCAAGGGAAGGCCAAGCGTCAAGGCGGCGTCAATACTTGAAGACAGAGTCATGCTCATGCGCAAAGGGAAGAATTTCTCCAACTTCAATGTCGCTTTGGCGCTGTTGAATTACAACCTTCCTGCGCGTCTCCTGGCGGATCTGCATGATAGAGAACACGCCGGTTTTTTCAATGCATTTATCAAGGGTAAGGAATTCGAGAACCTCATGTTCCGCATCGACCCTAGAGGGATTCCTTGGCTGGAGCCCGAAGAGGTCGCACTCGCCAGCTTCAGCGACGGCGATCTTGGCATCTGGAATTCATTTCACCTGCAGGAACATTACCTGAGTAAGGGTGACGTCGCGGATGAAGACCATCACCAATTCCACGTTCGTCACCAACAGATCGATGCGACCATCAAAGGCCTTGAACTCCACGCAAAGGTGGAAACCACTATAGATGTTTTGGCGGACGGACGTCGCGTGTTGAACTTCGCCTTGCATCCGACGCTTCATGTCACCAGCGTCTCCGAAGGCGACAAAGCGCTTCAATTCATCCAGGAGCAGCCAGGCGGGGATCCGGATTTCGCGGTCGTCTTTCCCCAACCACTCAGTAAGGGACCACACAAGATTCGATTTGAATATCAGGGCGGCGGAGCATTGGTTGAGGCCGGCGCCGGGAACTTCACGCTCGTCGCCCGCGCTAGCTGGTATCCGAGTCTGACATTCGGAGAACGCTCGACCTATGACATGACCTTTCGAATTCCGAAGGATTTTGTAATGGTTGCCAGCGGATTCCCCCAAGGGTCGAGCCAGATAGGAAATGAATTGGTCACCCGATGGAAAAGTGATCTACCGTTGCCTGTGGCGGGGTTCAACTTCGGTCTGTTCAAGAAAACCGAGGTGAGGAATGACAAGCTCGGCTATGTCATTGAGTCTTACGCGAATACTGGAGTAATGGATGTCTTTCGGGAGGTCAAAGAACTTGTGCTTCCTTCGAACTTTGATACAACGCGTTTGATGGAAAAGGCGAGAAACGAAGCAGAAGTGGCGATAGGCATCTATCAAAAATACTTTGGGAATGCCTCTTATAACCGTCTGGCCATGACTCAACAGCCATTCTTCAACTTCGGCCAAGCCTGGCCCATGTTGGTCTACATGCCGGTTACGGCATACCTGGATTCAACAACTCGGAACAGCATTAATTTCGTTGGAGCAGAGGACTTTTTCAAAATCCTCGCACCGCATGAAGTCGCTCATCAGTGGTGGGGTCACACTTTGGGTTGGAAATCCTATCGCGATCAATGGATGAGTGAGGGATTCTCTGAATTTTCGGCCTCGCTGTTCGCACACCTCGCTTACGGTGACGACCAATTTCTGGAATTCTGGAAGGATCAACGGGATCGCATCATCGAAAAAAACCGGATGGGCAAGCGGCCCGGTGACGTTGCTTCAGTCACCATGGGATACCGCGGAGACAACGGCCGCACAGGAAACGTCGCACAAAACGTCATCTATCCGAAAGGTGCGTTCATCCTGCACATGATCCGAATGATGATGTACGACAATCGGACGGGCGATCAGCGGTTCATCGCGATGATGCGCGATTTCGTAGAGACGCATCGTAACAAGAACGTTTCCACCGAGGACTTCAAACGGGCCGTCGAGAAACACATGACGGCGGACATGGATATCGCAGCCGCCGGAAACATGGACTGGTTCTTTAACCAATTCGTCTACGGTATCGAAATTCCTCGGTATAAGCTGACCTACCAATTGAATACATCGGAAGGGAAGACGGTTCTCAAGATGCGCGTGACCCAAAGCGGAGTGTCAGACAGTTTTCGAATGGCTGTGCCCGTTTACCTTGAACTCGAGAACAAAAAATTGTCCAAGCTCGGCGTCGTTCGGTTGCTTGGCGCTTCTTACCAGGACTCGACGATTCCCTTGGGTTTCAGACCGAAGCGCGTGCTGCTCGCAGCTTATGAGGATGTTCTCGCAACTATCGAGCAGTAGATCCTAGAAACTAATTCGGGCGTTTAAGACGACGATCCTTTCGCCGCTAGCGGTTGTGATACGGCCGAAGGTGTTGGAGTTGATATTCACGTCCGGATTTCCAAACTGCGGCGTGTTCAACAGATTGATCGCGTCCGCGCGCAGCTGCAATTCCCTACCCTCTTTAAATGAGAAAGTCTTTGTCAAGTTCACGTCAAAACGGAGGGAACCTGGTCCTTCCAAGTAGGTTTGTGAATATGAACCAATCGTTCCTGGTCTGGGATTGACCGCGATGACTCGCCCGGATGAATCGGCAATAGCTTTCAGCATGCTTCTGGTGTTGAGAAGTTGGGATGCTGTGAGACCGGCAATTGAAGGATCAGGCGCCTGTCTAAGGCCGTCAAAATATACAACTCCATCGCCAACGCGTTTCACTTCTCCTGCACTTTTGGGAAGCGGCCCGACTTGGGTCGGTGTGTTATCCAAATGCTGATTGAAGGAACTCACCGGAGCATAGAAGCCGATCGGTTGACCTGAGAACACATTGAGGATGCCGCTAACTTTCCAGCCGTTCAGCAGTTGCGCCAGAATTCCGCTTGAGCCCGAAAAAAATCTGTTCCGGGGGCCGAACGGAAGTTCCCATGTACCGCTGTTGCGAATGACGTGCGTGCGATGGAAGGCGAGCAGCCGTTTGTCGATTCTCCGGTCCCGTCCGTTTCGATAGCTGTTCAGAATGTTCTCCGAATCGCCTTCCTCATCACCCAGCGTTCGGCTCCAGGTGTAGTTGCTTTGGAGGGAGAATCCGCTTGCGAGCCGATGATCGGCGTTAAGCTGCAGCGAGTGGTACGAGGAGTTCGAAAAGTTTCCTGTGAAGTTGGCTCCTCCAAACTGTGGATTTACGACGATCCAGTTCTCGGGAAGCCCTGCCCAGCGCAGCAATCCTCCACGTTGGCCAAAAAGCGTCAGTGTGTTCAGAAAATTTGCAAACTCACCGACATTGTTGTTGGCCAAGGCTTCTCGCGTGCCTGAAAACGCGCGAAGGGAGGCGGATCCTGTGATTGTGCGTCCATTGACCGTCCCGAGGCCAAGATTGAAACCGCTGAACAGGCGGTCGAACAGCGGTGCATCTCCACCCCTCTGCGTCACCAGAAAGGCGTCCAGAATTCCATTCTCAAAGATGTTAACTTCGTTGAGATTCACAGTGCGAAGAAGTTTTGTGCCCTTACTGCCGACGTAACGGACGTCGAGTGTAAATTTTCCAGGAAGCTGCCTTTGAATCGTCAGGTTCCAGTTCTGCACATAAGGCGTTCGCAGATTGTTGTCGAAAGCTCGCACTACCTGCGTTCGATCTGTGAGCGGCACGATTTCTAAAGGTTCAACCTCGGGAACCAGAGGCAAGCTGACCTGCGAAAGGCTTAGATAGCTATCCGACGTAAAAATGGTTTGCGTCTGCAAGCCGGGTTGATCACCCGCAACGATGTCTGTTAGCCGCAGGCCGGTCCGGGTGTAACTCATGCTGTAGCCCGCGCGTAGTACGGTCTGGTCCTTTCCGAAATACGGTATTGCCCAACTCATACCGATAACCGGCGCAAAGTTGTTCCAATCGTTTGCGTACAGATTGACATTGGGGTTTTGCGACTTGGGTCCGATCAGTTGCACCTGGGTGTAATTGCCGACATACCGGCCTGGCCGATACATGTCAGACCATGAATTGCCTGAAACCCCGAACAAACCAGTCGACCCTCCAACGAGACCGGCTGCACGACCATTCGCATCCCAGGGCACACCGTAAAATTCATATCGCAGTCCGAGGTTCAGCGTGATCGTCGGCCGAAATTTGAAATCATCCTGAATGAAGAAGCTGAATTCTCGTTGCCGCCATGTTCTCTGCCTTGTTTCCCCGTTGAGAAAGGTCGGATTCGGACCCGACGAGGCGTTGAACGTCTGCACTACGGCCCCTACAGAGCCGCTGAGATCCATCAACAAATCCTGAGCGATGCCCTCATTGGCTTCCAAACCAGGAATTTGGAAGCTGTTGACGCCGACGACGTCCGGTCCATCACCTAACCCAAACAGCACGCGAGGCATAACATTAAACGCAGTGAATCCGTTTAAGCTGACAAGCCGCACATCTCCACCGAACTTCCACGAGTGCCTGCCGCGAAAGACCTGCATGGTATCCCCAAAGGTATAAAAAGGTGCGATTCGCCCCTGTGGATCGTTATCCGACGGTATGGGATCAGCCACAAGACGAAAGACTGGAAGGTACGGTTGTCCGCTAGCAGTTGGAAGCATTGCACGACCTCCCGGCAGTTCCCACGGAGCGCTAAAGCGGTACCGTACTCGCTGAGCCCCGGCGAAAAATTCATTGGACATCGTCGACGCCAGATTGGAGTTTGCTCTGAACGAAGAGTACGTCCCTTGCACGCTGCCTGAACCGCCAGGAGAATTCGGAAAGGGACGCGGCATGAAATTGTCGAGCAGATCGACGTCCAGATTGACCAAATCAAGACTGAGCCGGTTGCGTCTGTTCACCGTATGGTCGATTCTTCCGAAATACTGGGTTAGATCGGAGCTGGCCTTGCGCCTCCATGTATGCCCGGCAACGTTAAGCCCATCCCCGAAGCGAAAGTCATTGGGAAGCGGCATCAGGTTCAAAAGCCGCCGGATTGTTCCTGTGGAATCGAACCCAAGGCGGTTCGGATCGAGTCCGAAAAGGTTTACTGATTGAAGATCTCCTGTAGCGCCGGCAGGCCTCACTGGCCTGCCCGAAGCATCAACTGTAGGGATTGCGCCGTTCGCATTTGCATTCTCAACGCCCGGAAAAAATCTAAAAACACCTTGTCGCGCTGAGTCCGTGTACGTAAGTGCAGTCACCGGCGCCGCGCTTCTCTCGCGAATGGTTTCATAAAGAAAATAGAAAAATGTGCGGTTTTGCTTTATTGGACCGCCAAGCCGGCCGCCGAATTGATTCAGCACCAACCCGTTCCGCGGTATGCCTTGCTGGTTGTTGAACCAGTTGTTTGCATTCAGCGCTGAATTGCTATGGAATTCGAAAATGCTGCCGTGGAACTCATTTGTCCCCGAACGAAGCGAAGCCTGGACTTGCGCCGAGCCGCGTCCCAGTTGCGCGTCTACAGGTGACGTGATGAGACGGACTTCCTCCACCATGTCAATACTGGGCAGTATGAGGGACCTGATTCCGGTGTCGAGCGACTGATCTCCCACGCTAACGCCATCGATCGTAACGTTCACCGCGCCCGTTCGCGAACCGCCAACGTTGTCGCCAAACAGACCAGGCTGCGTCAAAACAAGCCCGAGAGCATCCCGGTCGGGAAGCGGCAGATCCGTGACTCGCTGATCGTTGATAACCGCGCCGACGGACGCAGTACCAGTCAACAACGCCGGTTCGAGCGGCTCGACCACGTTCACAGCTTCTGCATTAGCTAACAACACCAGAGAGAAATTGATGTCGATGCGCGCGCCTACTTCGAGTGTGACGTCGTTTAATTCGTACATGCGGAAGTTCCGCGCCTCCGCCTTCAGCTGATAGAGACCTGGCTGAAGGCTGGCAAATACGTAGACTCCCGCATCATTCGTAGTTACGGTCGTTAACACGCCCGTCTTTACGTTCAGCGCTGTCACCTGAGCATTAGGAATGACTGCGCCGTCAGGGTCCAAGACCGACCCCGACAGGATCACGTTTGTGCCTTGCGCCAAACCGGACACGGCTGCGCTGATGAGATAACAAAGAAGTGCAACCACCACGAAACGAGGCATCATCCTGAATCTCTCCTTGGAACACGGATTATCCACCGGGAACATGCGATCTGCGCACAAGAAACGCTGAATAACAGCTGCAGCTTTAAACGGAAAAGTTCTCTCGGATAGGAAATTGATCGAGAGATCCGACTTCAGGCGGCCGGAATACGACTCTTTACGGACGACTGGGACTCCACCCAATGCTGCAAATTTGTTTATGCTGTTGCGTTCTTGTCAACTGTACATCTGTGGAGTCGCTGGATGGCGACGACGGGAGAACCCTCCCACTGAAATCTGTTTACCTCGCACCCTTTCTGCGCATAGGATGCGTTTCATCAAACAAATGAAGGCTACATTTTTAGCAGTCCTAACCTTTCTTTCCATTTCACTGCCGGTCGTTCAGGGTAAAGAGATCGACTACACGACAGCGCACCTCGAACGACGTATGCCGGCAATTAAAATTACGGGTGAGATCAAAATTGACGGATCCCTGGATGAACCAGAGTGGCAAAAGGCCGCAATAGCAACGGATTTCATACAGAAAGAACCGGCGCAAGGCGAGCCATCGACTGAAAAGACGATTGTTCGAGTGATGTATGACTCCAAGTCCCTATACATAGGAGCGATGGTCTACGATCGTGAACCACAAAAACTCGTGGTGAACGACATTAAGAAGGATTACACGTCCACTGAGAGCGATGCGTTTGGCATTGCACTGGATACGTTTCATGACGGACGCAACGGATTCCAGTTCGTAACAAGCCCTCGCGGCGGCAAATGGGACGCTCAAATATTCAATGAGAGTGTTCTGGAGGCAAACTGGGATGGCGTCTGGTATGTCAAGACTCGGATCCTTGATGACGGATGGGTTGCCGAAATCGAAATACCTTTCAAGACGCTGAAGTTTTCGAATGCATCAACTCAGACGTGGGGGATGAATTTTCTCAGAAGAATTCGTCGTCGGAACGAAGATACTCATTGGTCGCCGATGCCCAGAATATATGCGATGCATCAGAGGCTGTCCCTCGCGGGGACTCTGGAAAACCTGGAAGGGATCAAACCCGCTTCTAATATTCGATTGAAGCCGTACGTTCTTTCCAGTTACGGACAGTTCAACGAAGCAACGCGCACTCGCCACGACTGGAGCCGGGATGCCGGATTGGATGTTAAGTACGGCATCGGTTCCGCTTTGACTCTCGATGCCACCCTGAACACGGATTTCGCACAAGTTGAGGCGGACGAGCAGCAGGTTAATCTCACGCGGTTCAGCCTCTTCTTTCCGGAAAAGCGAGAGTTTTTCGTCGAGAACAATGGAATTTTCACTTTTGGAACTCGGGAGGTCATCGGACGCGGCGCTTCAATAGGCGCCACCAGCGGGAGGCAGTCCGGCGGGCAAGGCGGTCGGGAGGACCTGATCTTTTTCTTCAGCCGGCAAATCGGCATCAGCTCAGATGGTCAAGAGATTCCGCTATACGGAGGCGCTCGTCTCACCGGACGCACCGGCCCATGGTCGTTAGGGTTGTTGAACATTCAAACACGAAAGGCATTTTCCACCCCATCGACCAATTTCACCGTTGCGCGTGTCCGGCGCAACGTCCTGGCCGCGTCACAGATCGGAGGAATTTTCATCAACAAGAAGGAGCACGCCACCGGACGCTTCAACCGGGGATACGGCGCCGACGCCAACTTAAGGTTCGGCTCATCGACATACGTCAGCACCTTCTACGCAAAGACGGATTCTCCGGAAATCCATTCACAAAACGATTCGTACCGTTTTGCATTCGCATACAACGATCGAGTCTGGGATTTGCGAAGTGTCTATACCGACATCGCTAACAACTTTGATGCGCAAGTCGGATTTGTTCCGCGAAAAGGCATTAAAAATTGGTCGAATTATTTCGGAATCAAAATGCGACCGGCGTGGCGGCCTCGCTGGGTTCGAGAAATCACTCCAAGCATCGCGCCCGAAATGTTTTGGTCTCAAGCCAACCGGCTGGAAACAAGGTACATGGATGGCGGCGTCACGATCAGTCTTCAGGACGGCGGCTCAATTGATGCGGGACGGAATGCGAGCTTCGAACGTCTCTTCAATCCATTTCGGATCCAGAGCGGCGTTCGAATTCCGGCAGGCGATTATTGGTTCAATGATTATTTTGTCGGATACAACGCGAGCCGTGCCGCAAAGATGGGACTGAACCTGCGATATCAAACCGGAGACTTTTATTCAGGCGAAAGAGATTCGTATACGCTTGGCGCGACACTGCGCTTGAACTATCACCTGACCGCCTCAGCGAATTTCACAAGAAACGATGTGCGTCTTCCCCAAGCCAACTTCAATACGGATCTTTTGGCGCTTCGATTCAATTACGCCTTTACGACAGCCGTGTTCCTGAATGCCCTCGTCCAGCGCAACACCGACGCACGTCAGTGGAGTTCCAACATTCGCTTCAACATTATTCATCGCCCTCTAAGCGACTTTTTTCTTGTTTACAACGAACGGCGAGACACAGGCTCGGGCAAGCTCATTGATCGAGCCTTGATCGGGAAGTTTACTTATATGATTGAGCGATAAATGGGCCTTTCGCTACGCAGGAGTGAGTTCGATCCTTTTGGTTGAAGGATCCAGCGCTTTAATCGTAAAAGAGCGCACCTCTCCGATACGATAGGGCTCAACATTCGCCGCCGGCCTCAGACCGCCCCTCCACGCAGCGGCCAACTGCGCCGCCAAGGACCCGCCCGCCTCGGAGGCTGAGGCGTCGGCAGGAACATCTCCGATGACGCATATACCCTCGACGCCGTCGTCGAGTTGCACGGTCACCTCGTTTCCTTGGACGTCCAACACGCGGCCGCTTACTCGGTCACCAATCGAGGCCTCCCCAACGAACCGATCAGCGGAAGTCGCCTCGAGTTGTTTGAGCCCTAGCTTCAAACGTTTCGTTTCCGGATCCGCGGACAAGACTACAGCGCGCACCGTTTGACCGACCTTCACAACTTCGCTAGGGTGTTCGATGCGTTTCTCACTAGTGAACTCGGAAATATGCACCAATCCATCGATTCCTTGTTCCACTTCCACGAACGCCCCAAACTTCGCCAGGCGAGTGACCTTGCCTTCGATGACCTTCCCCTGTGGATAACGTTCCTTGATCGTATCCCAAGGATTGCCCAAAACCTGCTTGAGCCCAAGACTGAGGCGCGAAGCCTCCTTGTCCACCTTCAGGACAACTGCTTCAACGCGTTCCCCTTTTTTGAGAACATCACTAGGACGATGGATGCGTTTGGTCCATGACATCTCGGACACATGGATCATTCCTTCAACGCCGGGCAAAACTTCCACAAATGCCCCAAAATCTGTCAATCTCGTAACCTCGCCGGAAACCCGATCCCCAGGATTCAGCTTTGCAACAGCTTCCTTCCACGGGTCAGGAGACATCTGCTTCAGGCCAAGCGAAATCTTTCTGGCCTGCTTGTCCACTTTAAGTACTTTAAGGTCAAGCACGTCACCGACAGAGAGTTCTGTCGAGGGATCGGTCACACGCGACCAAGAGATGTCACCGACATGAAGGAGGCCATCAACTCCGCCAATATCGACAAATGCGCCGTAACCTGCAAGTGAGCGCACAGTGCCGCGCACCGTCGCACCTTCCTCGAGGCCCGCAATGGTGTTCTGTCGCACCTGATTCGCTTCCTCTTCCATGACCGACCGTCGGTCCACAACAACGTCTTCGTTGTCGACATCCAGCTTGATGATCCGGCAGCGAATTTCCTGACCAACCAGTTTTTCCATTTCTTCCGCACCACGCACTCCGCTACGCGAAGCCGGCATGAACGCACGGGCGCCCACATCCACAGTGAGACCGCCCTTCACGCATGCGGTAACCCGGCCGGCAATGATCTGCTTCTCGTCGAACGCGCGCTTCAGGCCGTCCCAGTCCCGCGGCCGCGGGCCAACAACGCGCGACAGTGTCGCCATCCCATCCTTGTTATAGCCGGTCACCGCTACATCAAACGTGTCGCCGCGTTTGACGCTCAATTTGCCTTCATCATCCAGTAGGTCGGCGGATGGAATCATGCCTTCAGACTTTGCGCCATAGTCAACGAGGATAAAATCATCGGCAACACCCACGACAACGCCGCGAAGCGTCGATGCTGGAGGCCTATTCCTGCCCTTTCCCTTAGCCGGCCCACCAGATTTCGTCCGGGCCTTGCGAATTGACTTTTCAAATTCGGCCAGAATGTCGGCAAATGACGCGTCTGCCGATTCTTCGCCCTGTTCTCGAGGATCATTCTGCATGGTTTAGTACTATATCACCTGAACTTCACAATGTGCCGACCGGAAACTGAAAGCGCAAACATCACCCCTGTGGGGCGAAGCTCGCCTACTCGTCGTCCTCACTCGAAAAGAAGCCTTTACTGGCGGAGACACCTGTACCCACGAGCTCTGGGGTGCTCGGATACGGCCAGCGGAAGTACTCGCCGTACTTGAGATCGATGCTGCGACGAGCGTCTTCCAGAGTCTTGCGGACCAGTGCATCATAGTCTGGATTGCGCGGCTGATAGCCCCCTTTCTCGATAACATCGTCCAAGGTCTTGTAGACCTGATCCAGTTCCTTGCGAATGACCGAATTATGCAGTTGTTTACCGGTTGGGCCTCCCGCCACGAGAGATTCAGTCGGAATTCCTCTCATATTGCTCAGTAAGTTCAATTCTTCTGCAGTGAAAACGCCAGGGTAGTAATCGAGAACCTGCAACTCGATAGCATGATGGATGTCGCCGCCTCTCATTCTCAGCGCTTCTGCGATGGACGGCCGCATACCGTTGAATGCTTCCCGAGCCGCCTTCCCTTCAGCACCAAATGTCAGTCCGTAACGCTGCAAATAATCCGTGAGGTAGCGTGATGGTGGACGCCTGACGGATTCCCGAACTGTTGGAACAAGGTTGGACATTCCGCCTGCTTTGACCTGCCTGCCCGCCTTCGCCTGGCCTCCGATGCTGAGGTCTGCGTTAAATCCGCGCGGCTTTGCAGGTGTCTTGGTCAGATTGACCTCAGCTTGAAGCGTCGGCTCGAGGTCGACCAATGGGGAGGTTGAAGCCTGTGAACTCACGCCCTCGACTGCAGAACTCTCGGTAATCGCGGACTCAAACGCCGGATCGGGCGTAAATTCCAGCGCGCGCTCCTGCTGAAGCTGCTGCCAATACGGATCAACGGGGGCTGCTGAGCGGGTGACATCCATGGCTTCCTGCGTCACTACCTCCGTCTCCAATTTGGGAGCTAGCTGTTCAATCCTCGCCCGTACGCCGGCTGCGAATTCGTCTCCCAAAGATCTCAGCGAACGCCAGTCGACGGGCGTGAGCGCCGTTTCCTCCATGCGTTGCCAAGTCGGGCTGGTCACAACTTTATCGATAAGCCGGCCAACCCATCGGCGCGCCATCTTCGCGTAGACCCAGATGCGGCGAAGAAGCGGAATCCATTCCTTAGCTGTGGCAAAAACGGTGTCAAGGAATCCTGTGATCGCGATCCTTACCGCGTTGATCCATCCGACTTTTCCCAAACTCCCGAGCCAGACTCCCACCCTTTCTGCGATGCCCCCAACCATCAGGAGGTCCATGATGATGATCACCACACCCCAAATCGCCGCTTTGATTTTCTGTCCGACGGACTTCGCTTCGTCAAACAAGGTGTCCGCGACGGACTGAAGCTCGGTAACGCCGAATAGCAGATTTCCCAGTTGCACTGCACGACGAAGCAATTCGAGAAAGAAGAAGGGGAAAAAGGTTGCGATTTGAAAAGCAACATTCGAATCCGCGGTGTATCCAGCCAGGCCGAGTTGCCACCCTTCAATCGTGTCGATCGTTTCCTGTATGTTGATGACGGTCGTAGACTCTTTTGAAAGAGAAGGTTCCTCCTCCGCCCGAGCCAATGCAACCTCGCTGGTCTGGTGAACGGCGATAGGGCCCGCGGATCCAAGAAATGACGAACTGGCGAGTCCCGCCTCAGCCTCCATGGCCGGTGACGCATCGGACAACGTACTGGGCGCCGGATTCGCGTTTCGCTGTTGAACAACATGCGCCAACTCATGCGCAAGTAAGGCGCGGCCGCCAGCCGTTTGCGGCCGATAGCGTTCGGCTCCAAAAAAAACGTCTCGTCCAACCGTGTAGGCGATTGCTCCGACAGACGCGGTCGAGGCGGCCGCCTGAGCGTCTGTGTGGATTCGAACTCGACTGAAGTCGTGACCAAAGCGCGACTCCATCACATTGCGAGTGTCCGAGTCCAAATGGCGACCAGATAAGCTTGCTTCAGATCGAGTAGCCTTTTTGCTAGGAAAACGACTGCGCGCAAATTGCGCGCTAGGAACCTTGAGACCACAGCAAGCAGAAGCCGCCTTCGCAAAAGGCGCACCTGTGGAGTTCGGCGGTTCAATAACGGCCAATCTGTTCGCCATCGTCGATCAGAATTCGTTCGCTATAGATTGATTCGACTTGTTCCTCTTGAGACCGGTCAATCTAAAATACCTGCCTTTGGTGCGAACCGCACGTGTTGATTCAAGCGCAGGCTATTTTCCCACACAGATCTTCTTGTTGGCTTGAGGACCTCAGACGGTCGTGAGAGGAAAGCCATTGAGGATATTGAATACATAATTCTATGAAGGCTCGGTTTCGTCGTACTTGACGATAGCTCGCCAGCCTGCTGATCTTCTGCAATGTGAAAAAGCATGAAGACCAGCTCGAAAACGTCCACACTTAGAGCTTCATTAGTATTTTAGCGCTCCGCTCTTTAAGATTCTTTTAGGATTTTTTGAGCCATCATTTAGGAACGACCGATTGGGGCCTCCCTTATATTGCTCCTTGTATCGAACTGAAAGGAGCAATGAAAATGAAAGCAACGCTTACTCTGGTCCTGGCAACTCTTCTCCTCGCGGGCTGCTCACAAGGCGCTGCTCAAGGAAACGCAGGCGCTAACGCTGATGTGGTGAAGCGTGGGAAATATCTCGTCGACATTGCAGGCTGCAACGATTGTCATACTCCTTACAAACTTGGACCGAATGGACCGGAGCCAGACATGAGCCGCATGCTGTCGGGCCATCCGCAGAATCTCGCCATGCCTGCACCACCATCACCTGCGGGACCGTGGGCCTGGAGCGCAGCCATCACGAACACAGCGTTCGCCGGTCCTTGGGGAGTCAGCTATACATTCAACCTCACTCCGGATGAACACACTGGCATCGGCATCTGGACTGAAGACATTTTCATTAAGACGATGCGCACCGGACGCCACTGGGGAACCTCTCGCCCTATTCTGCCGCCGATGCCGTGGCAGAACCTGAATGCGATGACGGATGAGGACCTTCGAGCGTTATTCGCTTATCTACGCACGATACCGCCTGTGCGCAATCGCGTGCCGGACGCAATCATTACGACACCAGGCGTGACCGAATAAGGAGAAGAATTTATGAACTCAATACAAACCAACGCATCCCTGCAATCCATGCTCGAAACCATGATGCTCATCCGTGCATACGAACTGAATAACGTTGCCATACAGCAGGCCGGACAGGCCGCGGGCACCTGCACATCCGTCGGACAGGAAGCCGCCGCCGTCGGAGTAGTTCAGGCGCTCGCTCCCGAAGACTTGATTCTCACGAACCACCGCAGCGCGGGACACCTGCTGGCGCGCGGTGCAGACCCCGGTCGCATGCTCGCGGAAGTTATGGGCCGCGCCACCGGTTATTGCAAAGGAAAGAGCGGCTCATTGCACATTTCCGTCAAGGAACTTGGCGTAATCCTGACGTCGACAATTGTTGGCGGCGAGTTGTCGCTGGCGCCCGGTGTGGGTCTTTCCCAATCCGTGCTGGGAAAGAGAAGCGTGGTTGCCTGCTTCTTTGGAGACGGCGCTGCTTGCGAAGGCGTTTTCCACGAATCAATCAATCTCGCTTCTATTTGGAACCTTCCAATCCTTTACGTCTGTGAAAACAACCAATGGCAGGCGTTCGTGCATCGAAAGGAAACGATGAAGACCAACCAGATCAGCAAATGGGCGGATCGTTATGGAATTGAAGCCATCACGGTTGACGGAAACGACGTAGAAGCCGTACACACCGCCGCAAGGAAAGCCGTTATGCAGATTCGCGAGACCCGACGTCCCGTCTTTCTCGAAACGTTCACATACCGTCAGCGTGGGCACTTCGAACCCGACGACCAGTCTTATGTCGAGCGAGAAGAGTTGGCCCAATGGAAATCGAAGGATCCGATTGAGCGAACGCGGGAAACGCTGATGAAGAAAGGCGTCCTCACACCCGCTGATGTTGCAGCGATGCAGCAGCGTGTGCAAATTGAAATTGAGCGCGCGACCGCCTTTGCCAGCGCGTCTCCAGCGCCCGAACTGTCCGAACTTACAACCGACATTTACGCGTGAGGTGATTAACATGTCCGAAATTACTGTCAACCAAGCAATCGGAGAAGCCCTTGCAGAAGAAATGCGCCGCGACCCGCGCGTAGTCATGTTCGGTGAAGGCGTCGCAACAAAGCGTCATGATCTAGTTTCAGAGTTTGGATCCGTACGTGTCCGGAACACGCCGTTATCGGAAGCAATCATAGCCGGCACAGCGGCAGGAGCAGCGGCTACAGGACTCCGCCCTGTGGTGGACCTCCTGTTCGCTCCGTTTCTTTCCTATTCGATGGACGCCATCGTCAACAGTGCTGGGAAACTGCGGTACATCTCCGGCGGGCAGTTCTCTTTCCCCATGGTGGTGCTGGCAATGACCGGCGGCGGATGGACGGTGGGCGCGCAGCACAATCACAACCTTGAATCCTGGTTTGTTCATGCCCCGGGATTGAAAGTTGTCATGCCGTCCACCCCGGCAGACTTCAAAGGGCTGTTGAAGGCCGCCATCAGGGACGACAATCCGGTGGTCTTTTTCATCGATATGGTGCTGGGATATCAATCCGGCGAAGCACCGCCTGCTGACGTCGTCGTTCCGCTGGGAACTGCGGCCACGCGGCGTGAAGGGTCCGATGTCACGTTGATCTCTTATGCGAAGACGACATTCGCCTGCTTGGAGGCAGCGGAAACGCTGGCATCCTCGGGAATCTCAGCAGAGGTCGTCGAACTGCGGTCATTGAAACCACTGGATGAGGCGGCCATTCTTGCCTCGGCGAGGAAGACTGGGCGGGTCGTGATCGTGCATGAGGCCAGCCGCATGTGTGGCGTTGGTGCGGAGGTTTCGGCGATTGTTTCAGAAAAAGCGTTTCGTTCACTCACTGCGCCCGTGATCCGCATAACGGGCCCGGATTCGCCTGCTCCGTCAAGCTATGCTCTTGAACAAGCATTTATTCCTCAGTCGAATGGTGTTGTCGCAGCGGTGAAGGAACTATTCCACTAATCGGAATGGCCGGTCGATGCGAAGACGGAATTTTCCACGGCCGGTCTTCTCTATCCGCATCGGAGAATTGCGCTCAGCCAGTCTGCGTTCGAGAAGAATCAGCCGCGCCTCCAG
>CAZIPZ010000050.1:0-21041 GCA_964541075.1 uncultured Solibacteraceae bacterium
CTTGCCAGTGCCAATGAAGTAAAACATCGTCATGCTTTGGGCCAGAGTCACGAGGAAGGTCGTGAAAAAACCGAAAAGGAAGTGGTTCGCCACACCCACACGGCCGGCTATGGAGAATCCCAACACAGCCGTGACGCAAAAACTGATGATTGAAAGCAAGGATGCTGTAAGAAGAGCCAAAACCATAACGTGTGGACTTCGAACCTCGGAAAACGGACTGCGAATCCTGCCGGTTTCAACCTGATTCTATCATGCGAACTTTGGTGAAAAGCGCGGCGAAACATCGCTCTCTACGCCGCGCCGTTTCTTAACAGACAACTATAGATGGGATAGATGGACACGAAGGTAGCCAAATCATTGTGGGTATCCCAACATTTGTGTTATTACAGTCTCCGTGCGTCGATTGGTTCTGCTCCTCAGCGCCCTTCTTTTCTTCACCGCCTGCGGCGGAAAAAAGGTTCAAGTCGGTAATCCGGCTCCTGCAACTCCTTCAGCCTCGGCTGAACTCGAGGGTCTAGCTTCCTATTACGCGGAGCCGTACCATGGGCGAAAGACCGCGAACGGTGAGACATTTGACACATATCAGGCCATGACTGCCGCGCATCGCACTCTGTCGTTCAATACAATCGTTCGGGTGAAGAATAGGGCTAACGGAAAAGAAATTGAGGTGCGGATTAATGACCGGGGTCCGTTTGTGGATGGACGAGTTATTGATCTTTCGCTGCGTGCTGCTCGCGAATTGGACATGGTTCGGGCCGGGCTGGCGCCCGTAAGACTGGAAATCATCAGCTACGGCGAGGCGAGAACTCGCACACCCGCTAGCGCCGTTTTCGCTGTTCAGGTTGGAGCATTTGAGCGGCTCGAAGCGGCGCAAGGTCTCAAGAGCCAATTGGAACAAACGTATCCGGGCGTGACGATACAAACGTTTTCATCGAACAAAGTTATTTATCGCGTCCGCATCGGGCGGGATGACATACAGACGGCGCACAAGCTGGCCGCAGAACTCCGCAAAAAGGACTTTGACACCTTCGTTGTGCGGGTCAATTAGTGGAGCGCAGCACTGAGTAGTCCTGCTTCAAGGCTTTCGATCCCTGCCGAACATTTCTTTCCTCGAACTTCCGTTGGATATCCAGCACAAGGTCGTTTTTGTTTCGCTGCCAGTTTGGTGCGACCAGAAGTCCCAGCGGTGCTTCACCGAAGAGACGCTCGATCACAATGTCGGACTCGAGGCGTTCAATGAAGTCGCAAAGAAGATTCAGATACTCTTCGTAGCCCAAAGTTCTAAACGGCTGTCGGGCATATTCCGCGGCTAGAGCGGTTCCACGAACGATGTGCAGGTGATGAATCTTGAGGGCATTCACCCGGACTCGCGACATTTCATCGGCCATCGCAAGCCATTGAGCATGAGTCTCCCAAGGAAATCCGAGAATAATATGGGCGCCGATGTGGATATTGCGGCTGCGCGTCATTTCCATCGCGTTGAGAAAGGCCTGATAGCCGTGTCCTCGATTGATGCGGCGCAGCGTATCGTCATAAATCGATTCGACGCCGTATTCGAGAGAAACGAAAGTCCGTTGAGCGATCTCCGAAATCATCGCGATTTTTTCTTCGTCAATGCAGTCGGGGCGTGTGCCAATAGCGATTCCCACAACATCCGGATGATCAATGGCGTCTGTGTACAACTGATGAAGATGATCGGCTTTAGCGTAAGTGTTGGTGAAGGGCTGGAAATAAATAATGAATTTGTTCGCTTCAAACCGCTTGCGAATGTATTCAATGCCTTCACGCACCTGATCCCGTATCGGGTCGGTTTTTATCGCGGATGGAGGACGAAATGAATTGTTGTTGCAGTAGGTGCAGCCGCCGGTAGCCACAGAACCATCGCGGTTGGGACAAGTGAAGCCGGCATCCACGATGACCTTGTAGACGCGTTGTCCGAACTTTTCTTTAAGCCATTTGTTGTAAGAACGAAAGCGAATCATTCAGCGGCCTCGGGGCCACTAGTTCCGCCAGCGGCGGAAACGTTCCTGATCGTCGTCGCGACGCCGCTCATTGTAATAGACGTCGAACTTGCGTCGCAGACGCGCTCGGCGCCAGCGGTCATATCGCCATCGGAAATCCGAAAACACACGGCCGCCCCTGAGGTAGATGAAGCCGAATATCATTCCACCGAGGTGCGCCAGATGCGCAATGCCGCCGCCCGTTGCAGATATGGACGAGAGAAACGTGATTGCTCCGATGATGATCACGAACCACTTCGCCGGAATCGGAATGATCATGTAGAGGTAGATGATTCGATTCGGAAAGAGAAGCCCGTAAGCCAGCAGAATCCCGTAAATGGAGCCGGACGCCCCGATGGTGCTCACCATGGAACCTGGATTGGCGAGCACGGTGGTCAGCGCCGCACCGATACCGCAGATGAAAAAGAATTTCGTGAACTGCCGCGTTCCCCATGTCAGCTCCAGTTCAGACCCAAACATGTAGAGGGCGAACATATTGAACAGGAGATGAAAGAAGCCGCCGTGCAAGAAGATGTACGTGACGATTTGCCAGAGGTAAAACTGACCTGTTACAAGACCAGGGACGAGTCCGAACTTCTGAATGAAGGACGGCCCGCCGGCGATCTGATCGAAGATTTGCAGAACAAACGCTGCAACGCACGTGATGATCAGAGTTTTGACTGCTGGAGTCCAACCCGCACCCATGCCGAATCCCGAAAACGATCCACGATAACGCGACACGATTCTATTTACCTGTTCGCGGCCGAATTATCCAGCCGGCATAAAATAAACCAGCGCCCAAGGACGCAGTTTTCATCATCGGCCCCATTTGACCAAAAAACAACAAGAGAGCTTCTCCGGTCAGAATAAGCCCGAGCAATTGAAGACCCATCGCGGTGTAGTGACGTATCATTTTCCTCTTACTGTGAGTTTAGGCCTTCGCCCTAACCAGGTCCCGAAAATTTTAGCACGCGGAGAACGCAATGGACTTGAAGACCGTCCGAATCGACATTCCAAGCGACTCAAACATCATCCTGGGGCAGACGCATTTCATTAAGACCGTTGAAGACTTGTACGAGATTCTTGCGGGCGCATCGCCGCACATCAAATTCGGCGTTGCCTTTACGGAAGCATCAGGGCCTTGCCTGGTCCGCTACGAAGGCAACGATGAGGAACTGGCGCGACAAGCCGTCGGGATACTTGAGAACATTGCGGCGGGCCATGTATTCGCCGTTCTGCTGCGCGATGCATTCCCCATCAATGTCTTGAACGCCGTCAAGATGTGTCCTGAGGTCTGCCGCATTTATTGTGCAACGGCGAATCCGCTTGAAGTTGTCGTTGCCGAGACCGAGCAGGGACGCGGAATCATGGGGGTCATCGATGGTTCATCGCCGAAGGGCGTTGAAAAGGAGGCCGACAAAGCCGCCCGGAAGGCCATGTTGAGGTCGTTCGGCTACAAGCTGAAATGATGTTAATCGCAAAAATTCTGGCGAGTTTCTTTCTGGGATCCATTCCCTTCGCAAAAGTCGCGATGCTCGGAACGGGAATGGATATCACTAAGGTGGGTTCAAGGAATCCTGGCTTCAACAATGTCCTTCGGGTTGCGAGTTGGCCGCGGGCCGCGATTGCCCTCATAGGAGATATTTCGAAGGGGTTTCTTGCTCTCGTCCTTCTGGGTTATCAAGATACATCGCCGATGGTCCTGTGGCTTATCGGAATCGCAGCTGTGGCCGGCCACTGCTGGAGTCCTTTCCTGGGCTTTAACGGCGGGAAAGGCGTCGCTACTACAGTTGGTGTTTTGCTCTTTCTGGAACCCACGATCACCTTGATCTGCCTTCCTCTCTACATTGTTCTCCGGCTCATCGGCCGAAAAATGCGGTGGCGCCAGGAAGGCGCCATTTCTTCCCTTATCACGATGTTCGTCATTGCCACGCTCGTGTTCAGCTTGGCTGGCATGGAAGCTGGCCTCTTCGCCTATATCACTCTGGCTATAGTGATCGTTCGCCATACTCCCAATCTTCGCGAAATCGCGTCCAATAATCTGCGTCACTCTTAGACCGGACGAAGCCCAGGTGGCACGGAACTCCTTGCAGCCCTGAACAATTTCCTTGGGCTTACATGGCGTGACCTTCATGCAGAATTGTAGGTAGGAATAATGAGCGCTGTAATACAGGCAATCCGCGGGGTCAATCCTGAAGCCGTCATTGAGCTGTTGAAGGAACGGGTTCAGGCTTTGCGAGCGGGCCAGTTTCAACTCGATGGTCGAAAGCTGGCGTTAATTGTCGAGGGCGGCGCGATGCGAGGTGTTGTTTCCTGCGGAGCTTTGATGGCTCTCGAGGAACTTGGTCTCACCGAGACCTTTGAGGAAGTCTACGGAGCTTCGGCGGGAGCAATCAATGCCGCGTACTTCCTTGCGGGGCAAGCCGCCTACGCCACAACGATCTATTATCAAGATATCAACACGAGTCGGTTCATCCGCCCGCCGTGGCGCAGGCGATTGGTGGATCTTGATTACCTGTTTGACACCGTCATTGCTCGCGAGCGCCGGCTCCGCGTCGAGAAAGTACTTGATTCGCGTTCTCAGTTTTACATTTCAATCGCTGATGCCAAGACTGGGGAAGGATTCCTGGCGAATGCTCAGGAAAGTCAGGAGCCTTTATTGACTCTCCTCAAGGCTAGTGGTGCAATGCCTCTCCTTTATAACGGCCTTGTAGTTGTACAGGGAAGGGAATGCTTCGACGGCGGACTCATCAATCCTCTCCCCATCTACCAAGCGGTGGAGAACGGTTGTACGGACTTGCTCGTTCTACTCACCCGTCCGGAAAGTTTTCGCATGGAAAGTCCTTCTGCTTTCGAGCGGCGCCTGTTTGAAAGCAACTGTGCTCGCGGTAATGATTTGTTGATGCAGCGATTCATTCAGGGCTACACCCACTCGAACGAACTGCGAGACGTTGCGTTTGGACGCACGCCAACGCCTTCAAGCGTGAACATCGCGACGATTTGTCCGGAGGAGGATGAGCCTCCAGTCGAGCGCATGAGTCGAGACAGGCAGCTTCTCAAGAACGCAGCCATCGCCAGCGCGCGTCGTACTCTGATTGCTTTCGGACGCATTGCGGAGGAGTTTGCTGAGGTGTTGCGGCCCTACCCGCCGATAGAACCTCTCTAGGTGCTGGTTTCCGGCCTTGACTTCATCGACTTCAAGGCTTCAGCTTCGCTGGTGAAGGATTCAAATACCGTCAGCAGTTTTGTGATTTGAAGGAGATCCTGCACCCGGCGGGTAAGGTTCAGCAGCTTCAGCTGTCCGGACAGATTCCGGACAGTCGTGAAGGACGTCACGAGTTCGCCGAGACCGGAGCTGTCGATGTAATCCACATCCGCGAGGTTCAGCAAAAACTTTCGGTCGCCGGCATCCAACATCTTCTGTATCTTTTCGCGAAGAATAATCGTGCCTTCACCGATCGTGATGCGCCCACCTAGATCGAGGATGACCACATCGTCTAATCGGCGCGGTTTGAGAATCATGCTCATAATCCGCACTCGTCTCCTCTCAGGCGCTTGATCATCCGCAGACGGCTTCCACCGCCTTCTCGTTTCGACAAGACGATTTCGTCCATGAACGAACGGATAATAAGGATTCCACGGCCTGTGGGTTTAAGTAGATTGTCAACATCCGTAGGATCGGCGATGCAATCGAGGCGAAAGCCCTTGCCTTCATCCTCGACGACGACTTCGATGACGTCGCCCACAAATGAAATCGAAAGTTTTGCTTCTTTCGCGGGGTCGCTTTCATTGCCATGACGTATTGCATTGATCACTGACTCGCTGATGCTCAGCTCCATCCAATGCGCCATTTCCTGGCTAAGTTTGTATTCTTTCGCGGCCTCCTCAATCAAAGTGTGGACCGCGTGCATCTCTTCGAGCCGGCTCGGTATCCTCAACTCGAAGCTCCTAGGCTCCTTCAGAGTCATTTATCGTTAAGTAACATGAGATTTTTTGCAAAGTCAATGACCATGCTAACCTTGCAGGCATGAGACATGTCGATCGCCTGGAGGTCGTCCCAGCTTTACCACTGCGGGGAGAGGTATCTGTTCCGGGGGATAAATCCGTTAGTCACCGACTGGCCATGATTGGCGCCGTCGCGGAAGGTGAAACAAAAATCCAAAACTTTGCGACGAGTGCAGATTGCCAGTCGACCCTGGACTGTCTGAGAGAGTTGGGCGCTCCCATCAAGAGAGTCGGCTCAGTGGTGACGATTCAAGGTTGCGGTCTGAAAGGGCTGCGAAAGCCGTCGCAACGACTGAACGCCGGCAATTCAGGAACAACCGTGCGTTTGATGTGCGGCCTGCTCGCCGGTTTTCCATTTGACGCGACGTTTGTGGGCGATGAATCGCTATCGCGGCGGCCGATGAAACGCATCATCGAACCACTCCGGCAGTTTGGAGCACGAATCGAGGCTCGGGAAGACAACTATCTGCCGCTGAGCATCGGAGGAGGCAATCTTCACGCGATCTCTTACATAACCCCCGTTGCCAGCGCGCAGGTGAAATCTGCCGTGCTGCTGGCTGGGCTCCATCCTGATGGAGTAACGCGACTTCAGGAGCCCGCCACGACGCGCAACCATACCGAGATCGCCCTGGCCGAATTCGGCGCCGACATCAAAACCGAATCTGGAGCCATCGAAGTCCGCGGGGGACGCCCGTTAAGTGGAAAAACGTTTACTGTGCCCGGCGATGTGTCTTCTGCGGCTTTCTTTATCGCGGCGGCTTTGGCCGTTCCCGGCTCCCGCTTGAAGATCTCGCAGGTTGGGCTCAACCCAAGCCGAACGGGCTTCATTGAATTGCTGCAAGAGAACGGGGCGAACATCACTGTAGAGCGAACGTCCATTTTGGGGGGCGAACCGGTCGGAGATATTGTGGCTGAAGCATCGGATCTGGCAGGCCTGGAAATCGGGTCCAAATGGGTTCCAAACGTCATTGACGAACTGCCGATGCTCGCCGTTCTGGGTGTGCGCACGCGATGGGGCATTCGGATCCGCGGTGCGGGCGAACTGCGTGCGAAGGAGAGTGATCGGATTCACGCCGTGGCGGCAGGACTCAAAGCTCTGGGAGCTGAGGTCGAGGAACATCCCGACGGCTTGTACGTCCCGGGAGAGCAAGACTTGAATGGCGGCGTCGTCGATTCATTTGGCGACCATCGAATTGCAATGGCATTCGCCATCGCCGGCCTCTTTTCGGCAAAGCCAGTCTCTATAGAGAATCCGTCTTGTGTGGATATTTCATTCCCCGGCTTCTTCGACGTGCTGAAAATAATGACCCGCTGAAAAGGGCAGGGCCCCCCCCTCTCCCTTCGCCCTACGATGCCTGCTGAGCCGACAGAACAGCCGCCTTGACCAGGCGGACGCGCATGATTCGGCGTCCGATCGTCTGTTCGACGTGGAAAACGGAGCCTTCGAACGTAACACCCTCACCCTCTTTCAAAAGCCTGCCAGCCTTTGCGAGCAGAAAACCTGCAAGAGTGACGTATTGACCGGTTTCAGGAATATTCAACGACAGGCGATCATTCAGTTCGCGCACCGATATGCTTGCGTCGATTCCAAAGGTTCCGTCGGAGTGCTGAACAACCGAATCGACCTCAAAGTCGTGTTCGTCCTGAATCTCTCCGACGATCTGCTCGATGAGATCCTCCAGCGTCACTATCCCTTCGACTCCGCCGTGTTCATCCACCACGATTCCCAAATGCGTTTGCGCGTTTTGCAGCGAGCGAACGGCATTGTTGAGACGAGCAGTGTCCGGAATGAATACGGGTTTGCGAAGTAATTGAGAAAACCTGAACGTCTTCGGATAGTGCAAGTAAGGCATTAGGTCTTTCCCGTGAAGAATTCCGACGACGTTGTCCATCGCCCCCTGATACACGGGAAACCGAGAGTATCGCGTGCTCTCGACCGCCAAGAGAATTTCCTCCAGAGGCGTATTGATGTCGAGCGCCGTCACTTCCATTCGGGGCACCATGACGTCCTTGACTTGCCGCTCAGAGAATTCGAGGACGCGCTCAAGCATCCGCGAGTGATCCTGGCGATTGCCGTTAATGAGAGCCCGAAGTTCCGCATCCGATGCGGAAGCAGCCATTGAATCCGGTTTTTCGCTCAAACCTTTGAACAGAAAACCTGTTACCTTCAGTCCATGCTTCGTGAGCGGATAGAACAATCGCATGCAGATTTCGATCGGGAGAACGATTCGGAGGCTGATGCGCTCCGGAAATCGAGTTGATAAAGCCTTAGGCGCCATCTCGCAGAAAAGGAGAATCAATATCGTCAAAACGACCGTTTCTACGAGAAGAGCGATATTGACCAACTCCGGATCGAGCACCATCCGGGAAACAACCGCTGCGGAAACAGTGGCAGCGCCGATATTGGAGAAATTCTGTCCGAGGAGAATGGTGGCCAGCAGCCGGTCGGGCGCCTCGAGCCATGAGATCAGTTTCTGAGCCGGTTTGCTTCCCTGAGATGCAAGATGGCGAATCTTGTACTTATTACTCGCCATGATGGCCGTCTCCGCCAGGGAAAAGAAGGCAGACAGCACGAAGAAAACAAACAGGGGAAGAATTAAAAGGACTGACATTAAGGAGTTTGGACTAAGCTACCGGTATTTTACCGCAGGCTTTCGTGATGGCCTTTTCGATTCGTTCTTCAATTTCCAATTCAGCTACATTCATGACAGTAGACAGTTCGGAAATCAGCAAGAATCGAGCGCGGTCCAACATGCGCTTTTCGCGGAACGACAACGGCTTTACTCTGCTGAGATATACAAGGTTCTTAAAGACTTCGGCGACATGGAAAATGGACCCGGAACGCATTTTTTCCGAGTTTTCCTTGAATCGGTCTTTCCAGTCTCGTTGTGTTAGGAATTGATTACTGGCCAGGGATACGAGAAGCTGCTCAACGTCTTTGCGTTCAATGATTTTACGCAGGCCGACGTCGCCGGCGTTTGCTGTGGGAACCATAACAAGGATGTCGTTGGAGCATATTCTGAGAAGATAGAATCGCTCGAATCGGCCCTGAACTAGGCGATTCGATATTTTTTCAATGATGCCTACTCCATGATTAGGGTATACAACCTTGTCGCCTATTTCAAATAGCTCCATATCCCACCGGAAAAAACTGCGGACATTGTACGCGCAGTGACGCTGGTCGGTCAAGCTTGTATTGGCATAAAGCGCCCGTCAGACGTGGGTTTCGAGAATGTTCGACGCCTAGTATGAAGAAAACATTGGTTGTTCGAGCATGCGCCATTGGCGACTTTGTGCTAAATCTGCAGGCTTTGCGCGCTCTCCAGAACGTATATCCGAATACCGTGTTCACGCTAGTCGGCTACCCTGCGACGTTGGAGCTGGCGAAAGAATTCATTACGATTGATGCGATTCATTCCATTGAAGTTACGCCGTGGCGGCGGCTGTTCTACGAGCCGATTGAAGCTCTAAATTTCGACGACGCCATTGTGTGGATGAAGGCTGAATCGGTTGCAGACAACATCCGGGCCTCCGGGATACCTAACGTCCTGCAACTCGAACCCTTTCCGAATTTCGGACATGCTGCGAACCACCTGCTGAGGACGTTAGGATTGCGCCAACCGAGGCTGCCCGACCTTTGGCGAATAGCTTCCAACGCAGTCATTCTTCATCCGACCAGCGGCAGCCCTCATAAGTGTTGGCCCTACTTTTCAGCGTTGATGCGTCGGCAGCCGGACTCCAAAATTCTTATCGGGCCGGTCACGCCCCCTGACGGAGCATGGCTTAGCGATCTGGAGCCTACGCGGGTGCTGCGCAATCTAACGTTGAGTGAGGTTGCGGAAACATTGAAGTCCGCTCGCGCATATATTGGAAACGATTCAGGCATCACGCATCTTGCGGCCTACCTGGGAGTTCCGACTCTTTCCCTGTTTGGTCCAACCGATCCGCGAATCTGGGGGCCGATTGGCCGGCGCTCCCGCATCATCTGGAAGCCTCGTCTCGAAGATATATCCGTGAATGAAGTTTTGCAGGCCAGCCGCTTCGTGCTGCAATATTCCTCCGCAACGATTGAGAGGAGAGTGTTCAACGATGCAGCACGAACCGAGCTTGGATATGAGTCCTGATGAATTCAGGGAATCAGGACATAAATTCGTCGATTGGATTGCAGACTACCTGAGCCACTCCGATCGATATCCAGTCCTCTCTCAAGTACAGCCAGGATCGATTCGACATCAGCTGCCGATGCACCCACCGCAACAAGGTGAGTCCATCGATTCCATGCTCCGGGATATCGATAACGTCATCCTCCCGGGCATCACTCACTGGAATCATCCGGCTTTTTTTGCTTACTTTGCCGTGACCGGCTCATTCCCAGGAATTCTGGGCGAACTGCTCAGCGCAGCATTCAACGTGAACGGAATGCTTTGGCGCACGTCGCCTGCGTTCACCGAATTGGAAGAGCACGTTCTGGATTGGCTTCGCCAGATGCTGGGGCTTTCGGAAGCTTTCAAAGGCGTGGTGTATGACACCGCTTCGACATCGACGTTCCACGCTTTAGCCGCGGCGCGTCAGTCTGTCGAAGACTATGATGTCGCCGAATACGGATTGTCTGCGCCAGGCGCGCCGATGCTTCGAATGTACACCTCAACCCAGGCGCACTCTTCTGTCGACAAAGCGGCGATTGCCATAGGAATTGGCCGGCGAGGATTGGTGAAAATCGGTGTGGACTCTAGTTTTCAAATGGACGTCCATGCGCTTGAAGCTGCGATCGAGCGCGACATCGCCGAAGGAATGCGTCCCTTCTGTGTTTCAGCTACGATTGGAACAACGTCCACGACAAGCATTGATCCTATTCCGCAAATAGCCGACGTCTGCCAGAAGCATAAGCTATGGCTTCACGTGGACGCAGCTTACGCGGGAGCAGCCGCCATTCTTCCGGAGATGCGGTTCATCCTAGAGGGATGCGAACGCGCGGATTCATTCGTCATGAATCCTCACAAATGGCTGTTCACTCCTATCGATTTCAGCGCTTTCTACTGCCGGCGTCCGGACGTTTTGAAAAAGGCGTTCAGTCTGACTCCGGAGTACCTGCAGACAGGACAGGGAACGGGCGTCACGAACTATATGGACTACGGCATTCAACTGGGGCGACGCTTTCGCGCGATCAAGTTCTGGATGGTAGTGCGGTATTTCGGTGTTGAAGGATTGCAAAACCGAATCCGCGAGCACATCCGCCTGGCCAGGTTATTCGCCGGTTGGGTGGAAGCCGATACGCGGTTTGAGGTTGTCGCTCCGGCGCCTTTCAGTGTTGTCTGCTTCCGTCTCAAGGCGGATGATGCGGCGAATCAAGCGTTGATGGATCGTGTCAATGCCAGCGGAAAGATCTTCATATCCCACACCCGTTTGAACGATAGATTCACGATCCGATTTGCAGTTGGGAACTTGCGGACAACGGAGCGCCATGTCAGGCTGGCCTGGGATACGATTCGGGAATCGGCTGATAAGCACAAATAAACGCGGAGGAGCAATGGAATATACGGACATCATTCCAAGAGATGAACTGGAGCGCCGGTGGGTGCGCGTCCGGCGCCTTATGGACTGCGATTCGCTGGTTGTCCTGCAAAACGTCGATCAGTTCTATCTCTCAGGAACGCTGCAGACAGGCGTTCTCTGGTTTCCACGAGACGGGGAACCCATTCTTGCCGTCCGTAAAAGCTTTGAGCGCGCGAAGGTGGAGTCCGCAGTCCGAAACATCGTTCCGCTCAAGTCCTATTCCGATCTGCCAAAGCTCATTCCGAATCCGGGTGAGACGGTAGGTTTCGAGCTCGACGTTCTTCCCGTATCCACATACCAGCAAGTCACGAAGTTTTTTCCGAAAAGCAAGATCGTCGACGGATCGACGTGCATCCGCAATGCTCGCGGCGTCAAGACGCCATATGAGATCGACTGTATACGCAAGGCCGCTGCACAACTGGACAAAGTCTTTCTCGATATTCCTTCACGGCTGCGCGAAGGCTTGCCGGAATATGAACTTGCCGCGCACATCGAATACTTCATGAGGATGGCGGGCCATCAAGGATTGCTGCGGGTCCGCCGGTTCAATATGGAAATGCATTATGGGGCCGTATCCTTCGGGGAAACGGCTGCCTACCCGCATGCGTTTGACGGCCCCGTTGGAATTCGCGGCCTCTACGCGGCCGTTCCCATAATGGGCGGGCTTCGGAAGCTGGAACGTGGCGAGCCGGTCATGGTCGACATTTGCGGCGGCTATGCAGGCTACATCGCTGATGGGTCGCGCACATACTGTGTCGGGACGCCGTCCCAACAAATGCGCGACACCCACAATTTCATTCTCGAATTAAATGCTTGGATTGAACAGCAGCTCAAGCCTGGCGCCATACCGAGCGAAATCTATTCCGAGATTCAAAATCGCGTTGCAAAAACAAACTTTGCAGCTCACTTTATGGGCGCCGGAGAAAACCAGGTCAAGTTTGTCGCCCATAGCGTCGGTTTGGAACTGGATGAAACTCCAGTAATCGCTCCTAAGTTCGATACGCCTTTAGAGCCCGGCACTGTTTTCGCAGTGGAGCCCAAGGTCTTTTATCCCGGCCTGGGTGGAGTGGGTGTTGAGAACACGTACGTCGTCAAAGAGAATGGCTGTGAGCGCCTTACGACGTGTTCTCAGCAGATTTACACCGTGTGAGTTTTCACGCGAGCGGTGATGGTTCTGTGAACGACCGGCGCCAACTGGCTGAGGTCGGCCATGAGAGCGCTGAAGGCGTCAGGTTGCAGCGCCTGTGGCCCGTCCGACAATGCCACTTCCGGTTGATCATGGACTTCTATGATCAGTCCATCGGCGCCGACGGCGACGGACGCGCGGCTCATTGGAGCGACTTTGTGACGCTTTCCGGTTCCGTGGCTCGGATCAACGACGATGGGAAGGTGCGATATGCGCTTAACCGCAGGCACAATGGAAAGGTCGAGAGTATTTCGCGTGTGATCCGCAAAGGTTCGAATACCCCGTTCGCAGAGAATAACCTGGTAATTGCCTTCCGACATGATGTACTCCGCTGCCAGAAGAAGATCGTCCAGAGTCGCGCTCATGCCGCGCTTCAGCAAGACCGGTTTGCGCGCGCGTCCTGCAACGCGAAGCAGTGAGAAGTTCTGCATATTGCGCGCGCCCAACTGAATCACGTCCGCGTATTCTTCGACCATCGCGAGGCTTTCCGCATCGATCGCTTCGGTTACGATCGGCATTCCCGTAATCTCTCTCGCTTTTGCCAGGATTTTTAGACCCTTGAGTCCCAGTCCCTGAAAGCTGTAAGGCGAAGTTCTCGGCTTGAAGGCTCCTCCTCTAAAGAGGTGAGCCCCGCCATCTCGAACCTTTTCCGCGATGCGAATCGTTTGCTCTTCACTCTCTACAGCACACGGTCCAGCCATCACCACAACTTCAGGACCGCCGATAACGACATCGCCTACCTTGACCTGAGTGTTGTCCGGCTTGAGTTCTCGCGTGACCAGCTTATAAGGATGCGTGATATGAATAAGCTCTACAACGCCGGGCATTTCTTCAAAGAAGCCGGGTTCAATCTTGCTCGGGTTTCCAATCAGGCCAATAGCAGTCCGATTCGCTCCCTGCATTGCATGAGGCTTAAGTCCAAGTTCTTCAATCTTTTTGCAGACTCGCTCGACGTCTTCCTGGGTGGCTGTTGAGTGCATTACAATTAGCATAGCGTAAGATTCTAGCACGGATCGGGCGAATGGCGACGTCCGACAGGCAATTACGCCCTAACGAGCGATCGCTGGGAACCCAGATCCAGCCAGCGTCTCCCGCGGTCACGTCCAACCTTTACAGTCCTCGCCGTCCAGCCGTTGGAGACCTTCCAGGGAAAACGGAATATGAGGTCCTTTGCGAGCTTCTGCGAAAAGGCGCAGGATTAGCGCAGGATTCTCAGCAGGCCCAGGATGGACTTCGCATCCTGGATACGACCGTCATCAATCATTCGCAATGCTTCCGCATTCGGGATGATGTCGACTTCAATCACTTCGTCTTCATCAGGATTGGTTTGCGTGCGAACGAGATCGGTAGCCTCATAGAGGTGCATGAATTCTGTGGTGAATCCGGGAGTAGTCCAGAATCTACCGCGTTCCCTGATAGCGCTCGCGCGAAATCCCGTTTCTTCTTCGAGTTCCCGCATTGCGGCTTCTCGAGGGTCCTCGCCTTCTTTCAGGCCGCCCGCCGGGATCTCTAACAATTCAATTCCAGCCGCATGGCGGTACTGCCTGACCAGAATCACTTCATTCGGATTCGGACGCGCTACGATGGAAACGGCCCCCGGATAGAGCACAATGTCGCGCGTAGTCTCCTGCCCTGAGGGTTCAATAATTCGATCCACCCGAACCTTGAACACTTTGCCCTCGAAGACTGTCTTCTGATGGAGGACCTTCGCTTTGCTCAAGAATGTTTGTCCCCGGGAGAGACTTGCTGGCTTTCCAGAATCGGTTTCAGCGTTCGCATGAACTTATCGATTTGTTTTTCCGTAATGATGAACGGCGGCAGCATTCGCAATGTCGTCTCGTGTGTGCAGCTGATAATGAATCCTTTTTCTACGAGCTGGCGGACGATGTCCTTTCCGGGAATTTTCAACTCAACGGCCAGCATCAGGCCCTCACCCCGGATATCCTGAACGACGGGGAGATCGCTCAGCTCTCTCAAGCGCTGCATGAAATAGCCGCCTACGCTCCCAACCCGTTCAAGCAGCCTCTCCTCCTCCAATACTTTGAAGTATTCAAGGCTGGCGCGGCAGGCCAGCGGCCCCCCGCCAAAGGTCGTGCCATGCTGCCCCACCTGAACCGCACCGGCCACTTTCTCGTTGAGTAGTATTGCTCCGAGAGGAATGCCCAGTCCCAAAGGCTTAGCGCTTGCGACCAAGTCCGGGAGCAGATGCTTGTCATCGACAGACGCGAACTTGTGGAACGCGAACCAGCGGCCGGTTCTTCCCAGCCCGCACTGGATCTCATCGGCAATGAGCAGCGCCCCGTGGCCTGCAGTCAGCTCTCTGGCTCGCCTATAAAAGGCTTCGGAAATAGGACGAATTCCTCCCTCGCCTTGAATCGTTTCAATGATCACGGCGCAAACGTCTTCCGAAAACTTCCGATTCAGGTCGTCGACATCGTTGAACTGAACGAAATCGAAGCCGGGAACCAGGGGTTCGAACGGGTCCCTGTACTTCTGCTGTCCTGTCGCTGAAAGAGCTCCAAAGGTCCGTCCATGAAAGGATTGATCCAGAGCGAGAATGCGAAACCTCGGTTTCGAATACACTCTCGCGAATTTCAGGCACCCTTCAACAGATTCGGTCCCGCTGTTCGTAAAAAACGCACGATCCAGGCCTGAAAGTGAACAAAGCTTTTGCGCCAGTCTTCCCTGGTATTCATGATAGAGAAGGTTCGATACATGAAGCGGTTTCTTAATTTGCTTGCGAAGAACCTGCTTTACTCGAGGATGGTTGTAACCGAGCGCGTTTACTCCAATGCCAGCCAACAGGTCCAGGTATCGTTTGTTAGACTTGTCGATAAGATAGGCGCCGCTGCCCCGGTCGATAAGAACCTCGTACCGTGCATAGGTTCCAAGGAGATGTTTCTTTTCCAGCTCCTTTACGGCTGCCAGTTGCGTCATGTCGGAATCCTAGCATAATGAAGAGCTGGCATCGCTCCAACTTGGCATTGAGCGCCCATTATGAAGATCCTTACTCCTGAGCAAATGCGCGAGGTTGATCGTCTCACGACGGAAGCGTACGGAATTCCGAGCATCATTCTGATGGAGAACGCCGGCATGCGAGTCGTGGAGATCATGACAGCTCGCTTCGAAAAATTGCTTGAGCTTGAAATCGTTATCCTGTGCGGAAAGGGCAATAACGGCGGGGACGGTCTTGTGATTGCGCGGCAGCTGGTGAATCGAGGGTGCTTTCCGCTGACCTTTCTGTTCGCCGGCGAGGACGAACTGAGCGGCGACACGAAGACGAACCTGACTATGCTCAAGGCCATCGGCTATCCCCCAACCGTGGTGAGGAACGAGGCGGAGTGGGAGATCGAGAAATCGTCGCTAGTTGGGGCGGATGTGGTTGTGGATTCATTGCTTGGAACCGGAGCGAAGACGCCGGTCCGGGGTCTTTACCAGGCCGTGGTTGAGAGCCTGGTCGAAGAAGCTGGTTGTGCAACTATTCTTTCGGTGGACGTTCCCACGCCTGGCGTCGAGGCCGACTTGACGGTGACGTTTTCCGCGCCCAAGCCGTCGCTGATTTTTCCTCCGGATTGTGCGGCGGCAGGCGAAGTGATCGTCGTCGAAATCGGGAATCCTTCACAGCTTCTGAGGTCGGACAAGTTCAAACTGAACCTCATCGAAGCTTCAGTTCCTCCGTCAAGGCAGAAAGAGTCGCACAAAGGTGTCTTTGGAAACGTTCTCGTCGTTGGAGGCTCTCGTGGAAAGAGCGGGGCCGCCGCAATGGTCGGCCAGGCTGCCTTACGCGCAGGCGCCGGACTGGTGACCGTCGCGGCTCCGGCAAGCGTACTTCCGGTCATCGCATCCTCCATGCCCGAACTCATGACTGAACCCCTGGAAGAAACGGCTGAGGGCTTTGCGGCCAACACCTCAATATCCGCTTTGCTGGAGGGGAAAACAGTTCTGGCGCTCGGACCAGGTCTTACAACATTCGCCGAAACCACAGCGTTTGTCCGGAGTGTGGCAAAGGATGCGAAATCGCTTTTGGTGATCGACGCCGATGGTTTGAACGCATTTGCCGGTCATGATTCTGAGCTGCCTGCAGGTTGTATTATTACGCCTCATGCAGGCGAGATGGCGCGTCTGATTGGTAAGGACGTCGGCTATGTGACCGCCAACCGAATTGAAGTGGCGCAGGTCTTCGCAGAGAGTCATCAGTTGTATGTCGTGCTCAAAGGCTTTCGAACGTTGGTCGCGACGCCGGATGGCGCCATTCATGTGAATCCAACTGGAAATCCTGGTATGGCTACGGCCGGCTGCGGCGATGTCCTGACCGGAATCATCGCCGGCATTCTCGGGCAGGAGGATCTAGGCGCCTTCATCGAGCGTCTGAATCTGGCTGTCTATCTGCATGGACTGTCTGGCGACCTCGCCGCCGAAGAACTTGGTGAGGAGTCCATGGTGGCCACTGACCTGCTTCGATTCTTACCAAAGGCATGGCTACAACTGAGGAATTAGTCTCTCAATCGGAACTTGAGACGTATCACTTCGCGAAGAATCTGGCGTCAGGAATGAAGATTCCCGCGCACATTCTCCTGCACGGCGATCTGGGGGCAGGCAAGACGCTGTTCACCAAAGGGCTGGCTGATGGTTTTGGCGTTTCAGATGTGAATGAAGTATCGAGTCCCACTTTTACGCTGATCAATCAGTATTCCGGACGTGTCAGGATTTATCACATTGACTTGTATCGTATTGAAACAGGCGCGCTCACAGGTCTGGGCCTCGAAGAAATCTTTGATGAGCCCAATGCTGCGGTCATCGTGGAATGGGCGGAGCGTCTCGGCCGTTTCGAAACGCCAGGCGCGGCGAGGGTATTTCTCTCCTACGTGAATGACCATTCTCGTAAAATAAGACTATGTTATTAGCACTAATGCTTCTTTTTCAGCTGTATCCCACGGTGCGGATACCGGAGCCGGAGGTCATGGCGAAGATCGAGGGTCCTTATTTCTTTCGTGAAGACGTCGGACAGACAACGAAGGTCATCCTCAAGAACGGCCTCACGGTCATTCTGCGCGAACAGGAAGCAGTGCCTCTGACCAGCATTACGACTTTCGTAAAGGCCGGCTACTTTGACGAGACGGACAGCATTTCCGGGATATCCCACGTTATTGAACACATGTTCTTCAAAGGCACCACAAGGAGGCCGGTGGGCGCGATTGCTCGTGAAACTCAGGCGCTCGGCGGCTATCTGAACGCGTATACCTACTACGATCGAACCGTGTACCGGACGGTTGTCCCGGCGGAAAACGCCTTCAAGGCGCTCGATATTCAGGCCGATGCGTTGTGGAATTCGACCTACGATGCAAGTGAACTGAAGCGGGAAATCGAGGTCGTCCTTCAGGAGAACAATCGCAAGCTCGATAATCCTTCCGCTCTGACTTCTGAAAAGCTTTATGCGACGGCATTTCAGGCTCATCGCATGAAGCGCTGGCGGATTGGAACCCCGGAAGGACTAAGAGCTCTCACGCGTGACGATCTTGTCTCCTACGTCACTAAACACTATGGACCTGACAACATCATTCTCGCTGTTGTCGGTCGTATGGATCGCGAAGCCATGATCGAGGAGATCGCTAAACTCTATGGCGGCGCCGAACCGAAGAACCTTCAACGTGATTTTTCACCCGAAGAACCCGCTCAAACAGGACTCCGATATGGGTGGCAGAACGGGCCCATCGAGCAGATCCACGTTGCATTGGGCTATCACGGCCCGAGCCTGTTTTCGGCTGACGCGTGGACAATGGAAGTGCTGGCCGCAATTCTCAGTCAAGGGCGCGCGTCTATCCTGAACGAATTCGTCCGCGACGAGAAGGGCCTGATCACGAACGGGTCGGCTTCATTTCATGGTTTCAAAGACCTTGGATATTTCGAGATCAATGTTGAAACCAGCGTCCCCGGCGAGGCCCAGATTGGGGTGCTGGCGGAAATCGAGAATATCAAGAGATGGGGCGTGACCAAGGAAGCTTTGGCGCGAGCGAAAACTCTTATTGCGCAAAGCCACTTCCATCAGCTCGAAACCGTCGATGGAGTGGCAGAAGATCTCGCATTTTTCGAGTCCCTCGGAGATTGGAAAAAGGCCGGCGTCTATCTTGCCGAGATCCAAAAAACGACCGCCGAAGACGTCGTCCGTGTAGCGCGCACGTATTTGACGTTCGAGAATCTCAGTGTATTTGAGTACCTTCCTCAGTCTATCGGACGACAACTCGCCGATGCGGAGTACACCCAGTCGGTTCTGCAGAGGGTTGCAGGCGCAACTGAACAGAGGTCGGTTCAAGAATTGCCTGTCGTCACCGACATTCCTGTTATCAATGAAGCCGTAACCCACGATCTGATCAAGCCGATTCAGAAACGGTCTATTCTTCGCGGACCGGAGGTTTATGTTCTTGAAGATCATCGGCTTCCATTGATTTCCTTCGGAATCTTCTATCCGGGAGGCCGCCTCTACGAGTCGGCGAAGACGACCGGCATCACCGAACTTATGTTGAGATCCGCGTTGCGCGGAACGCAGCGCTTCAATTCATCGGATATCGCTCGGCGATTGGAAAATTCCGGCGCCCGGATACAGGTCGTGAATGAGCAGGATTTCTTCGGATATGTGCTCAGTGGTATTCGCGGCAGGATGGAGGAGCCTCTGGATGTCCTGATGGACGTGCTGCAGCAGCCATCGTTTCAGGAAGACGAGGTCGAGCGAGAGAAGGTTCTGCAGGTTGCCCGCATCAAGAAGTTGCGCGAGAACAACTTCGCCTATCCCGTACAACTCTTCATGCAAACGGTTTTTGGAGAGCATTCCTATGCGCGGCCGTCCGTAGGGACAGAAGCATCACTGCAGAGCTTGAAACGTGACGATCTCGAACAGTGGTTCAAGACAAACCAGCGTCCACTGGTTCCGTTGATTGTCATCGTGGGAGATACTCAAGGCACCGGCCTCGTTGCGTCAATTGCGGATAGGCTGACAAACGAAGACCTACATCAACGCGATATTCTTTCTCTGCCGGCCCCCGAGCCAAAACCCGAGAGGAAGGAAGCCATCGAAAAGGTCCAGCGACGTCAGACCGCACTCGTGTACGGATTCCCGAGCGTCAACCGTTCCGCTCCGGAGCGATATCCCCTGATCCTTTTGAGAAATATCGTTTCGGGCCTCGGAGGTCGCTTCTTTGACGCGATTCGCGAAAAACAGGGGCTTGCGTATACGGTGAATACAGGCGCCGCATTCTTTGCCAAGGCCGGCGCAATCTACACCTACACCGCGTTCTCACCGGAAAAGGAAAGTGAAGTCCGAAAGTCCCTCGAAGGGGAGATTGAACGGCTTCGCAAAGACGGCGTTACGCGCGACGAAGTGGAAAAAGCTGCGGCATACTCCATTGGCGAACATGAAATTGGGCTGCAGACGCGAACGGGCACGGTATTGGAATATGCTCGAGCCATTTATGCCGGCGCTGGCCCCGAAAGCGTTAAAAATTACAGCCAACTGATTCGCAACGTAACCCCTGAGCAAGTAAAGACGGTCGTCGGGCTCTACCTGGATCCCCAAAGTTCCCGCATCCTCGTTGTACGCGGCGGCGATAAGCCCAATTGAAAGGTGGGACCGCCGTCGCTTTCCGGTCAGACATAGATCCGGGACGGCCGTCCTCTGGCGAGACCGTCTCCACGACTTAAAAAAAACTGCAGCCAATGTTCTTAAAATGAAAGGGAACTCAGCTGGCAGGAAAACCAGCTTTTGAAAACTTCAAGGGTCTGTTCAAAAAACTATGACCAGCCCCCCAGAAAACAATCTAGGCTTTGAAAAGTCACGCGATCGTGTTCAAGCCGCGAAACGAAGTTTCGAAAATGGCGCACTCTGTTTGAATGTTGGCAAGACCAACTGTTGAAACCGGAAGCAAATTCTCTGGTCCATAAAACCGAGTTTGCAAAACAGAAACCGGACTCTTGGAGAGATAAGACGAACTTTCAAACAGGATAAACTTCTGTCGGCGGGATGGAATACGGCGTCGGATCTATTGTTTTCTTATTTCAATCTTGCCAAGCGAAGTATGCAACTTCATTCTGTTGCCGCCGCCGTTCAGAATTGTCTCTGATCGCAGAGTTGCGAGGAATCTTGAGGGCGCCAAAGCCTGAGCACGGTTCCCACTCGCCGATTTTGCCGGAAAATCCGAAAAAATGCGTTGTGCTTCAAAGGCTGGTCTTTCGACCGCCGCCTCGACGGTTGCTTTGACGCGTTGAGGAAGATAAATCAGCACATCGCCAATACCGGCCTGCAGGTC